>NZ_JBIVMI010000024.1:0-67455 GCF_044753005.1 Kitasatospora sp. NPDC088548 | reverse complement strand
GGGGGGGGGGCCCCGGGGCGCGCGGCCCCCCCCCCCCCGCCCCCCCCCCGGGGGGGGGGCGCCCCCCCCCCCGGGGGGGCGGGGCCCCGGGGGGCGGGCCCCCCCCCCCCCCCCGGGGGGGGGGCGGCCCCCGCACGCGACTAAGATTTCCGACCATGGCGGCCACTGCAGACCACAGCACCACCGGGACCCCGACCCCGGCGTACTACGTTTCCACCCCGATCTACTACGTCAACGATCGCCCGCACCTGGGCCACGCGTACACCACCGTGGCGGGCGACGTCCTCACCCGCTGGCACCGTCAGCGCGGCGAGAAGGTCTGGTACCTGACCGGCACCGACGAGCACGGCCAGAAGATCCTGCGCACCGCCGAGGCCAACGGCGTCAGCCCGCAGGAGTGGTGCGACAAGCTGGTCGAGGAGGCGTGGAAGCCGCTCTGGGAGCACCTGGAGATCGCCAACGACGACTTCATCCGCACCACCCAGCAGCGCCACACCGACCGGGTGCAGGAGTTCGTCCAGGACCTGTACGACAAGGGCGAGATCTACAAGGGCGGCTACTCCGGCCCGTACTGCGTCGGCTGCGAGGAGTACAAGCTCCCCGCCGAACTGCTGGACGGCACCGCCGAGGGCGAGAAGCTCTGCCCGATCCACAAGAAGCCGGTCGAGTGGCTGGAGGAGGAGAACTACTTCTTCCGCCTCTCCGCGTACGGCCCGAAGCTGCTGGAGTTCTACGCCGAGAACCCCGGCTTCATCGCCCCCGAGTCGGCCCGCAACGAGGTGCTGCGCTTCGTCGAGCAGGGGCTGCAGGACCTCTCGATCTCCCGCTCCACCTTCAACTGGGGCGTGCCGCTGCCCTGGGACGAGAAGCACGTCCTGTACGTCTGGGTGGACGCGCTGCAGAACTACATCACCGCGGCCGGCTACGGCGCCGACCCGGAGCGGTTCGCCGAGCTGTGGCCCGCCTCCGTCCACCTGGTGGGCAAGGACATCCTGCGCTTCCACGCGGTGATCTGGCCGGCCATGCTGATGGCCGCCGGGCTGCCGCTGCCCAAGCGGATCGTCGCCAACGGCTGGCTGATGGTCGGCGGCGAGAAGATGTCCAAGTCCAACCTGACCGGCATCGCGCCCACCGACCTGACCTCGCACTTCGGCGTGGACGCGTACCGCTACTACTTCCTGCGGGCGATCCCGTTCGGCACGGACGGCTCCTTCTCCTGGGAGGACTTCACCGCCCGGTACACCTCCGAGCTCGCCAACGACTTCGGCAACCTCGCCTCGCGGGTCGCCGCCATGGTCGGCAAGTACTTCGACGGCGTGCTGCCGGCCTCGGCCGCCCACGGCGACGCCGAGCAGGCCGTCGCGGACGGGCTCACCGCCGCCGCGGCGACCGCCGACCGGAAGATCGGTGAGGAGCTGGACTTCGCCGGCGGCCTCGCGGCGATCTTCGAGTTCGTCAAGCAGGTCAACGGCTACCTCACCGAGCAGGAGCCCTGGAAGGTCGCCAAGGACGACTCGGCGGAGGGCCGGGCGCGCCTCGCGACCATCCTCTACACCGCCGCCGAGGCGCTGCGGGCCACCGCCGTCCTGCTCAACCCGGTGATGCCGAGCACCGCCGAGAAGCTCTGGGCCTCGCTGGGCGCGGCCGACGCGGGCCTCGGCGAGCTGGCCGGCCAGACCGTCGCCACTGTCGCGGACTGGGGCCGGCTGCCCGTCGGCGCCACCGTCACCAAGGGCGACATCCTGTTCCCCCGCCTGGAAGAGAAGTCCGCCTCCTGATGGCCAAGACGGACGACCGGTCGACCCCACCGCCGCTGCCCGCCCCGCTGGCGGTGGCGGTGGCCGACTCGCACACCCACCTGGACATGCAGTCCGGCACCCCCGCCGAGGGCCTCGCCAAGGCCGCCTCGGTGGGGGTCGCCACCGTCGTCCAGGTGGGCTGCGACGTGCCCGGCTCCCGCTGGGCCGCCGACCTCGCGGCCGAGTTCGGGCAGGTGCACGCGGCCGTCGCCCTGCACCCCAACGAGGCGCCCCGGATCTACCTCGGCGACCCCGACGGCTGGTCCGGGCAGCAGCGCCCGGCCGGCGGGCAGGCCGCGCTCGACGCGGCCCTCGCCGAGATCGACGCGCTCGCCGCGCTGCCGCAGGTCGTCGCGGTCGGCGAGACCGGCCTCGACTACTTCCGCACCGGCCCGGAGGGCGTGGAGATCCAGAAGGAGTCGTTCCGCCGCCACATCGCGATGGCCAAGCGGCACGGCAAGGCCCTGGTGATCCACGACCGGGACGCCCACGAGGACGTCATCGCCGTCCTGCTGGAGGAGGGCGCCCCCGAGCGGACGGTCTTCCACTGCTACTCCGGCGACGCCGCGATGGCCAGGATCTGCGCCGAGCACGGCTGGTACCTCTCCTTCGCCGGCCCGGTCACCTTCAAGGCCAACCAGCCGCTGCGGGACGCCCTCGTCGCCACCCCGCTCGACCGCGTCCTGGTCGAGACCGACGCGCCCTTCCTCACCCCCCACCCCTACCGGGGCCGGCCCAACGCGCCGTACCTGATCCCGGTCACGGTCCGCTCGATGGCCGGGACGCTCGGCCTGCACGAGGACGAACTCGCGACGGCGATCGCGGCGAACACGGCCAGGGCCTTCGGCTACTGAGCGGGTCGCACGAATATTCGGTTCAGGGGAAACGGTTCGGCACTCTCGTGGCGCTGTAAGGCTGGTTGGCATGAGTGCGGTGGGGGAGGTGGCGATGGCCGCCGAGCCGTCGTCCATGAGTTCCACCGGGACGAGGAGAAGGGCGTCTATCTGCCCGTCGCCCGGCACGAAGGGGTGCTGCGCACCTCCGTGGCCGTACCCCGTGGAGATCGACCTCGCGGCGGTCGTCGAACTCTGAGCGCCCGCCGCGCCCGTATCCTTGGCGCGTGAGCACCACCGATCCCACCCCTGACAGCCTCCCGCAGCCCCCGGCCGGAGGGGCCGCCCTGCTGGGCGGCGCCGACATCCGGGAGCTGGCGGCCGCGTTCGGCGTGAAGCCGACCAAGCAGCGCGGGCAGAACTTCGTCACCGACGCCAACACCGTACGGCGGATCGTCCGGGCCGCGGACGTGACGGGCGAGGACGCGGTGGTCGAGGTCGGACCCGGACTCGGGTCGCTGACGCTGGCGCTGCTGGAGGTCGCCGAGCACGTCACCGCCGTCGAGATCGACCCCGTCCTGGCGCGCCACCTGCCGGACACCGTCGCCGCCCGGCTGCCCGGCAAGGCCGACGCCTTCGACCTCGTGTTCAGCGACGCGATGGACGTCACCGAGCTGCCCGGCCCGGCGCCGACCGCGCTGGTCGCCAACCTGCCCTACAACGTGGCCGTGCCGGTGCTGCTGCACATGCTCGCCACCTTCCCCAGCATCGAACGCACCCTGGTGATGGTGCAGAGCGAGGTCGCCGACCGGCTCGCGGCCAAGCCGGGGAACAAGGTGTACGGCGTCCCGTCGGTCAAGGCCAACTGGTACGCGGAGGTGAAGCGGGCCGGCGCCATCGGGCGCAACGTGTTCTGGCCCGCGCCCAACGTCGACTCCGGGCTGGTCTCGCTGATCCGCCGCGACCCGCCGCGCACCACCGCCAGCCGCGAGGAGGTCTTCGCGGTCGTCGACGCCGCGTTCGCCCAGCGACGCAAGACCCTGCGCGCCGCGCTGGCCGGCTGGGCCGGCTCCCCGGCCGCGGCCGAACAGGCGCTCGCCGCCGCCGGGATCGACCACAAGCTGCGCGGCGAGATGCTGACGGTGGAGCAGTTCGCCGCCATCGCCGAGCAGAAGCCGGCGGGATCGGCGGGTGCGGCGGGCCGGACGGAGCAGGCCGATCAGGCCGATCAGTCGGAGAAGACGGAGCAGCAGTGATCACGGTACGGGTCCCCGCCAAGGTCAACGTCCAGCTGGGGGTCGGCGGACTGCGGGCCGACGGCTACCACGACCTGGCGAACGTCTTCTTCGCCGTCGCCCTCGGCGACGAGGTGACGGCCACCGCGGCCACCCCCGGCGAGGGCGTCACCCTCAGCTGCTCCGGCCCCGACGCGGCCGCCGTCCCGCTCGACGACAGCAACCTCGCCGCCCGCGCCGCCCGGCTGCTCGCCGCCCACCACGGACTGGCCGCCCCCGACGTCCGCCTGCACATCGCCAAGGCCATCCCAGTGGCCGGCGGCATGGCCGGCGGCAGCGCCGACGGCGCTGCGGCGCTGATCGCCTGCGACGCCCTCTGGGGCCTGCGGACCCCCTTCGAGACCCTGCTGGAACTCGCCGCCGAACTCGGCTCCGACGTACCGTTCGCACTGGTCGGCGGCGTCGCCCTCGGCCGGGGACGCGGCGAGATCCTGGAGCCGCTGCCCGTCGGCGGGACGTTCCACTGGGTCTTCGCCGTCGCCGACGGCGGGCTCTCCACCCCCGCCGTCTTCCGCGAGTGCGACCGCCTCCGCGACGAGGCCGGCACCGGCTCCACCGACACCGAGGTGCCCACCCCCGACGCCGACCCCGCGCTGCTTGCCGCCCTCGCCGACGGCGACGCCGTCGCCCTGGCCGCCGCGCTCGCCAACGACCTCCAGCAGGCCGCCCTCTCGCTGCGCCCCGCGCTCGCCGACACCCTGCGGGCCGGCACCGAGGCCGGTGCGATCGGCGCCCTGGTCTCCGGCTCCGGCCCGACCTGCGCCTTCCTCACCAAGGACGCCGACTCGGCGGCCGCCGTCGCCGAGGCCCTGCGCGCGTCCGGTGCGTGCCGTACGGCGCACGCCACCTACGGGCCGGTGGCGGGGGCGGGCATCCCGGCGTAACGGGAGCCCAGGGCCGTTCCGGGCGGCTCGTCGGGGTGGGGCGGGCGGCGTGTCGGGGCGGCCCGGTACGGGCGTGACCGGTGCCGGGCAGGGGCCCGGCGTCCGGCGGGGCAGGGGGCCCGGGTCGGCGCATTAGGCTGGGGAGGATCGGGGTTCCACCCCGAGATTTCGGGCCAGCCCCGAGACCGCCGAACCCAGGAGCGCAGCACACGTGGCCGTCAACCTCGCCACCATCGAGTCCGTCACGAAGGTCTACGGCACCCGCGCCCTTCTGGACGGGGTCAGCCTCGGCGTCAGCGAAGGGGACCGGATCGGCGTCGTCGGACGCAACGGGGACGGCAAGACCACCCTGATCCGGATGCTCGCCAAGCTGGAGGAGCCGGACGGCGGGCGGATCACCCACTCCGGCGGGCTCCAGCTGGCCGTCCTCACCCAGCACGACTCGCTCGACCCCCAGGCCACCATCCGGCACGAGGTGATCGCCGACCGGGCCGACCACGAGTGGCTCGGCGACGCCCGGATCCGAGACATCATCGAAGGCCTCTTCGGCGGCCTCGACCTGCCCGGCTTCGCCGACGGCCTGGACACCGTCATCGGCCCGCTCTCCGGCGGCGAGCGCCGCCGGATCGCCCTCGCCAAGCTGCTCCTCGGCGCGCCGGACCTGATCGTCCTCGACGAGCCCACCAACCACCTCGACGTCGAGGGCATCGCCTGGCTCGCCAAGCACCTCCAGGGCCGCCGCTCCGCGCTCGTCTGCGTCACCCACGATCGCTGGTTCCTCGACCAGGTCTGCACCCGGATGTGGGACGTCCAGCACGGCTCGGTGCACGAGTACGAGGGCGGCTACTCCGACTACGTCTTCGCCCGTGCCGAGCGCTCCCGGATCGAGGCCGTCGAGGAGCAGAAGCGCCAGAACCTGGCCCGCAAGGAGCTCGCCTGGCTGCGCCGCGGCGCCCCCGCCCGGACCTCCAAGCCGCGCTACCGGATCGAGGCCGCCAACGCCCTGATCGCCGACGTGCCGGACCCGCGCGACAAGAGCGAGCTGATGAAGTTCGCCAACGCCCGGCTGGGCCGGACGGTCTTCGAGCTGGAGGACGTCACCGTCAAGGCCGGCCCCAAGCTGCTGCTGGAGAACCTCACCTGGCAGCTCGGCCCCGGCGACCGGATCGGCCTGCTCGGGGTCAACGGCGCCGGCAAGACCTCGCTGCTGCGCGCGATGCGGGACGCCTACGCCTCCGAGGGCGACGTGCAGCCCGCCTCCGGTGTGATCAAGGTCGGCAAGACGGTGCGGCTGGCCTACCTCTCCCAGGAGGTCGCCGAACTGGAGCCGACGACCCGGGTGCTGCAGGCGGTCGAGCAGGTGCGCAGCCGCGTCGACCTCGGCAGGGGCCGGGAGATGAGCGCCGGGCAGCTCTGCGAGCAGTTCGGCTTCGGCAAGGACAAGCAGTGGACGCCGGTCGGTGACCTCTCCGGTGGCGAGCGGCGCCGGCTCCAGCTGCTGCGGCTGCTGATGGACGAGCCGAACGTGCTGTTCCTGGACGAGCCGACCAACGACCTCGACATCGAGACGCTCAACCAGCTGGAGGACCTGCTCGACGGCTGGCCCGGCTCCATGGTCGTGATCAGCCACGACCGGTTCTTCATCGAGCGGACGACCGACGTGGTGCACGCGCTGCTCGGCGACAAGAAGCTGCGGATGCTGCCGAACGGCGTCGACGAGTACCTGGAGCGGCGGGCGCGGATGGCGGCGGCCGCCGCCTCTGCCGCCTCCGCCGCTTCGTCCGCCGCCGCCGCGGACTCCGCCGGAGCGCCGGCCGGGGCCCCGGCGATGTCGGCCGGGGACGTGCGGGCGGCCAAGAAGGAGATGCAGAAGCTGGAGCGGCAGATCGCCAAGCTGGACGAGAAGGAGGCCAAGCTGCACGCCCAACTCGCCGAGCACGCCGCCGACTTCTCCAAGGTCGCGGAGCTGGACGCGCAACTGCGCGCCGTCCGGGGCGAGAAGGAGGAGCTGGAGATGGGCTGGCTGGAGCTGGCCGAGCAGGTCTGACCCGGTTCAGCCGCTGCCCAGCAGGGTCTCCAGCTCGTCCGCCGCACGGCCCAGCGCGCTGCGCGTCGGGTCGTGCGGCCTGGTCGGGCGGACCGCGGGACCGGCCGGCGGGCGGTGCTCCCGGGCGGCCGCGGTGAGCTCGTCCAGCGCCTGCCGGACCCGGGCCACCTCGGCCGGGTCGGGCACCCGTCCGCCGTAGCGGATCTGCGCCGCGTACGCCGCCACCGCGCCGCTGAGGCGCTCCAGCGCGACCGTCGCCGGCAGCCACTGCTCGGCCAGCCGGCCGGTGGGCGGCGGTTCGGTGAGCCCCTGCTGCACCTCCCGGTGGGCTTCCGCCAGCGCGCGGTAGGCGGTGCGGCGCAACCAGACCTCGGCGACGGGCTGCCGCGGACCGGGGCGGGCGGGCCCGTCCGCCGGTGCGTCCCGGGTGAGCCCCGCCACCGAGGAGAGATAGGCCTGGAGGGCGGTCGTCGCGGCCACCAGACGGGGCTCGATCCGGTGGCGCGTGCGCTCCGGCCAGAGCAGATAGCCGAAGAGCAGCACGATGGCACTGGCCAGCGAGGTGTCCAGCACCCTGGGCCAGAACTCGGCCGCGCTGCTCTGCCCGCCGAGCTGCAGCAGGATCAGCGCCATCGGCGTCATGACGACGGTGTTCAGGCCGTAGTGCGCCGCCGTGGCGTACGGCAGCAGGGCCACGCAGAACGCGGCGATCGCGGTCAGCGCCCACTCGTCGGTGGTGAGCGAGAGGACGGCCGCCGTCACCGCCACCCCCAGCACGGTGCCGATCGAGCGGCTGACCGCGCGCAGGAAGACCGAGCCGAGATCCGGCTTGAGGACGAACGCGATCGTCATCGGCACCCAGTAGCTCTTGCTGAGCGGGTAGGCCGCGGTGGCCGCCGAGCCGACCGCGATGCACAGCGCCACCCGCAGGCCGTACCGGACCGAGCCGCGGGAGAGCAGCCGGACCCGCAGCCGCCAGGGGTCGGGCGGCGGGGGCGGCGCGGTGCCGAGCACGGCCTCCCGGCCGGCGACGGTCTCGGCGGCGGCGCGCAGCGCCACGTCCAGGGCCTGCCGGGACGGCGTGTCGGGCTGCCAGTCGGGCACCGCCACCTCGCCGCCGCCGCGCTCCACCGCGCGGGCCAGCAGGCCGGGGACCGCGGCGACCTCCGGCGGGACGGGCCGCCTGGCCCAGAGCAGCCCGCTCGCCGCCTCGGTGGCGGCCAGCGCGGCCTCGTACATCCGGCGGAGCCGGACGGTGCGGGGGGACTCGGGGACCCGGGGGTGGGGCGGGGGGAGAAGATCCTGGAGCTGGTTCAGACGGGCCGTCAGAACCTGGCGGGAGGCCGCGCCCCGCGGTGTGCCGAGGTCGGCCAGGGTGCGCCCGAGCGCGTCGTACGCGGCCGCGAGGGCGCGGTTGCGCGGATCCCCGCGAGGACGGCGGTAGCTCCGGTGCGGCAGACCGAGCAGGACCACGAACGCCGCCCCCACCAGCATCATCGGCGGCGCCGCCCACCAGGGGCGGGCCATCGGCATGCCACTGCCCAGCGCCGCGGAGACCAGCAGGAGCATCCCGGCCGCGGACCCGCGCGGCCCGGTGGCGCTCAGCGCGCCGGAGGCGAAGGCCGTCACGGTGAGCGCCGCGCCGAGGGTGAGTGCGCCGGCCCGGAACTCCTGGAGCGACATCCCGATCAGCATGCCGAGCGCGGAGGCGAGGACGGCGGAGGCGATCCTGGGGGCGCGCAGGCGGGTCGGCTCGATGCGGTCGTTCATGGTCGCGTGCATCGCCCCGAGGCCGGCGAAGACGCCGAGGTCCAGGCGGTGGGCGAGCAGGCCGGCCGTCAGCGGGACGGCCATGCCGACCGCCGCGCGCAGCATCAGCGCCAGCGGAAGCGGCGGCCGGGCGGGGCGGGCGGCGCGGGCCCACCAGGGGGCGCTCCGGCGGGGGCTCGGGCCGGGGGTGCTGGGGCCGGGGGTGCTGGGCTGCCCGGGAGGCACGTGATCACGTCCGTTCCGCTGCTGGGCCCGCCCCGTGCGGGTGAACGATGGCGGGGGTCGCTGCTGTGCGACATTGCGCGGCAGATGAGGTCGTACCCGGTCGAACCGGGCCCAGCCAGTCTACCGGCCGGCGCCCGGCATTCCCGGGGTGGTCCGGGCCCGGGTCGAGCCCCCCGGCCCGGGGCGCGTGTCAAGTTCGTACCGATCGCGCCCGGTCGTGCCATGGGCCCTGCCGGTGCGACAGAGGTGATGACTACGATGGCCGGGGCGCCGACCGTCCCACAGGACGATCGGTTCGCCGAGCAGGACGGTACGACCGAGAAGTTGACGGTGTGTCGCGGTGCGGCGGCCCAGGGGGCGCCCCCGCGCGCGGGGGAGAGGTGGATTGCGGTGGCTGGCGAGGCTGGACCGGGCGGCGCGGGCTGGGCGGACGGGCCCAACGGCGAGGTGAAGCCGTGGTCGCTCAATGACAGTTGGATCGGCAGAGTGGTCAGCCAGGTCCAGACCGACGTCAGCGCCAGCGCCCTGGTGACGGCGTTCGGGTCCAATGACGTCAAGATCGAGCTGGACACGCTGACGAACTTCAAGAAGAAGGTCGACGCGCTGCTGGCGTCCCTGGAGGGCTCGGACGCGGCACAGCACAAGATCCAGGAACAGAAGCTGACACCGGGGAACTTCGGGACGGGGTTCACCGAGTCCTCCGACCTGATGGCGGCCTACGAGAAAACGCACGCGGCGATCGCCCAGCTCTCGAAGGACTTCGCCGATCAGATCGCGAAGATGAGCGAAGCGGTGGCCCGGACGGCGGGCAACTACGGGACCAACGAGGAGCACCAGACCGCCGCCGCGAAGACCGTCGCCAAGAACGCCGGCAGCTACACCCCGGCGGCCGGACCGAACGGGCCGGCGCCGGGGCAGGGTGGCGTTGGCGGTACGTACTGATGGTGGGCCGGGGAGAGAGTCTCAGCAAAACGGGGAGTAAGTGATGGCAGGCGGAACGAAATTCGAAGGGTTCGAGCACGGCAATCTCAAGGCCATGGTCGCCAACACCGATCCGTCCAAGGTCACGAGCCGGGGCAACCAGCTCAAGGCCGCGAGTCGGGTCCTGGACGACCTGAGCCGGGCTCTGGCCGCCCACCTCGGCCAGATCCAGTGGGAGGGGCCGGCCGCCGACAACTTCAAGACCTGGGCGGGCAACCTGAACAAGTCGGCCGCCATGATCAGCGAGTACTCGAAGGGCGCCGGCGAGGCCATGGTCCAGGCCGGCGAGGCGCTCAGCACCGCCAAGACCGGCGTACCCGAGGTGCCGAAGACCGACATCGCGACGGTCGACAAGCGCAACACTCAGCCATGCCCGAACGTGACGCCAACTCAGCAGGCCGTGTACGGCTTCGGGAGCGCCACTACGACCCCGTCCGTCGACGACATCATGAAGCGGGTCAACCACAACTGGGTCACCGCGACGGAGGCACAGGCGGCTCAGAAGCGGGTCGAGGCGGCGCACCAGGAGGCCATCCACCAGATGGAGAAACTGGGGCAGGCGTACGAGGCGGCGACGACCAAACTGAACGGGCTGAAGCTGCCGACCCTGCCGGGGATGCCAGGCGACGGCGCCAGCCGAGACAGTTCGACTGACGTCTCAACTGGTGGAGGCGGCAGTACCGGTTCGGGCGGCACCGTTCGCACTCCTCGTACGGGCAGCAGTAGTGGCGGTGGCGGGAGCTACACCCCGTCCGGCGGCGGCTACAGCGGCGGGTCGGTTCCCCCTCACCTGCCTGCGCCGGGCCCACAGGGGTCCGACGGGTCGGGTCACATCGACTCGGTTCCGCCGCACCACGGGCCGTCGTCGCTGCCGCACGACCCCGGTGTCCCCGGGCCGTCGCCGCAGCCCTGGTACCCGACCGACCGTCCTGGCACCGACCTCAACAGCCTGCCGTCCGTGCCGACTTTGCCTGGGCAGACCGGTCCGGTCGTGCCGGGTGGTGGCGGCAGCCTGCCTCCGAGCGGTCCGGGTGGCAGCCCCGGTTTCCCTGGCGGCCCGGGCGCAGACGGTGGGTATCCGGGCGGTGGTTCGCTTCCTCTCGGAGGCTTTGGACCCGGCGGAGGCGGGTCGGTCCCGGCGAAGGGCGGCGGCGGTGGTTCGATTTCGAGCCGAGCCGGCAGTTTCGGTGGGGGCGCTCTGCCTGCGAAGGGCGGGGCCCCGGGGCCGACCGGTGGTGGAACGGTCTTCGGTGCGCGCGAGGCCCAGGCGGGCCGGTCCGGAGCGGCCGGTGGCATGGGGGGCGCGGGCGGTATGGGTGGCGGTATGCACCCGGGCATGGGCGGCCACGGTGCCGGCGGCTCGGGCGGCAGCGCGCGCGGGCGCGGTCTGACCTCGACCAGCGGCGGCACCGTCGGCGGGCGCAAGGGCCCGGTTGTCGGTGGCGAGTTCACGCCCGGCGGCACCGGCCTGCGCAATCGGGCCGGCGCCGCCGCGGGAGCTGAGGGCGGAGCCCGTTCGGGCCAGAACGGCATGATGAGCCCCGGCATGGCGGGTGGCGCGGGCAAGAACGAGCGCGACCGTCGTAAGCGGGCCGACTACCTGCACGAGGACGAGGAGACCTGGACCAGCGGTACTCCGCAAAGCAATCCGGGCGTGATTGAGTAGTACTGGAATGCCTGCCCGGCCACTGGATACGCCTTGGTGGCCGGGCAGACCTGTCCGGGGCGTAGCCCTCGGCTGACGGGGAGACTCACGAGGGAGCTGGGATGCGGCGGACGAATGTAGGGGGATATTCGCGGGGAGCCGCTGCGGTGTTGCTGGCCGCAGGCGTCGTTTTCGGCCCCGGGGTGCTGCCGGCGGCTGCGGTGGATTCGATTCGTGATCAGCAGTGGCATCTGGATGTCATGAAGGCGTCTGACATGTGGAAGACCAGCAAGGGGCAAGGGGTGACTGTCGCGGTGATCGACAGTGGCTTCAAGCTGGATCATCCAGACTTGGCGGGGCAGTTGCTGCCGGGCAAGGACTTCAGCGGGCTTCCCGGAGGGATCGGCTCCTATGCCGAGGGACACGGGACAGCTATGGCGAGCCTCATCGCAGGGTCTGGTAAAGGCATGGCCGGTAAGGGGGCCTATGGCCTCGCTCCGGGTGCCAAGATTCTTCCACTGAAGATCAAAAATGGTTCCGATGGGGGAGCCGTCACCTCGTCCGAGCTTCTCGGCCAGATCGGGCAGGCTGTTACCTACGCGGCTGACCAGGGTGCCAGGGTCATCAACATCTCGCAGGGCATCAGTGCGACGCGGACCTTCCCTGACGACGTGGCCAACCTGAACAGTGTCATTGCGCACGCGAATGCCAAGGGTGCGTTGGTGGTTTCCAGCGTCGGAAACTCGGCACAGTCGGGAAACCCTGTTGAGTATCCGGGTGGTTTGCCGCATGTGGTGGGTGTTGGCGCGGCCGATCAGAAGGGCATCGCGACAACCGAATCGGAGCAGGGTGCGCAGGTTGATCTCGTGGCGCCCGGGACGGATATGTACGGTGCCTGCACCGGCCCGTCGGGCTACTGCAAGAGCCATGGCACTTCAGATGCGGCAGCCATTGTTTCTGCCTCGGCCGCGCTGGTCTGGGCAGTGCATCCGGATTGGACTCCAAACCAGGTTCTTCGGGTGCTCATCAACACGGCAGGTAAACCCACTGATGGGTCTGGCCGGAATGACGCCGTCGGATACGGCGTAGTCCGGCCTCGAATTGCGTTGACGGAGCCGGGGGATCCGGGGCCGGCGGATTTGTATCCGATTGCGGAGCAGCCGGTTGGGGGGCCTACGTCTTCGGCCTTGCCGACCCCTTCTGTATCGGAGACGCCCTCGGCGGCCGCGTCGGCTGGGTCGGGGGCGGCGCCGGCCGAGGACAGTACGCCGGTGGGGTCGCCTGTCGCGCAGCCGGAGGCTGATGGGGTGTCCGGCTCCGGGAGTGTGGTGCCGCTGGTGGTGGCGGTGGTTGTCGGGTTGGTGCTGGTGGCCGGGGTGGTGTTCTTCGTGGTGCGGAGGCGATCCGCCGCCAGGCAGGTAGCGGTGGTGCCGCCGGTGGGATATCCGCAGGGGCAGGGGCAGGGGCAGGGGCAGGGGCAGCTTCCGTCGGAGGGCGGGCCCGGGGCTCCGCCCTCGTACGGGCCGTCGGCTCCGCCGAGTGACAATCCGTATGCGCGGTAGAGGAAGGCGACTGGCCGGGGCGTGATCTCTCGGCCGACGGGGAGGGTGAGGAGGGGGCGCGGTGCGGCGGACGGGCATGGCGCTGTGGTGGCGGGGGGCCGCTTCGGCGTGTTTGGCGATGGGTGCGATCGCGGGGCCGGCTGTGTCGCCGGCGCTCGCGGCCGATTCGGTCCGTGAACAACAGTGGCACCTGGATGTCATGAAGGCGCCCGACATGTGGAAGACCAGCAAGGGGCAAGGCGTCACGGTCGCGGTGATCGACAGCGGCTTCAAACTGGACCATCCTGATCTGGCCGGACAATTCTTGCCTGGGAAGGATTTCAGTGGCCTTCCCGGGGGAATTGGCGATGATAAGACTGGCCACGGCACGCAAATGGCCTCAATCATTGCGGGGACCGGTAGGGGGCTGAATGGAAAAGGTGCCTACGGCCTCGCTCCTGGCGCCAGGATCCTGCCGCTGAAGATCAAGAATAGCTTGAACTCGGGATCTTCCGTGAGTTCCTCGGAGTTTCTTGGGCAGATCGGTCAAGCCATTGTCTATGCTGCCGATCGGGGAGCCAAGGTTATTAGTGTCTCTCAGGGAGGTGCTGCGAGTAACGCATCGGACTCGGATGCGGCGGCACTCAAAAGCGCTGTGGCATATGCAAGCGGTAAGGGTTCCTTGGTCTTGGCCAGTGTTGGTAACTCTGGCCAAGAGGGTAGTCCTGTCGAGTATCCGGGAGCGATTCCGCTTGTGCTGGGCATTGGCGCCGTTGACCAGAGCGGGAAAGGCACGGCGGAGTCCGACGAGGGGCCGCAGGTTGACCTTGTTGCTCCAGGCGTCGACATCTATAGCGCCTGTACGGCAAACTCTGGCTACTGTAAGGGGCATGGCACGTCCGACGCCACGGCTGTTGTATCGGGCTCTGCGGCTTTGGTCTGGGCGGTCCATCCGGACTGGAACGGAAACCAGATCGCCCGGGTTCTTCTCAATACTGCGGGTAAGCCGACGGATGGGTCCGGTCGGAATGACAGCGTTGGTTATGGAGCTGTCCGGCCCCGAGTTGCTTTGACGGAGCCGGGGGATCCGGGTCCGGCGGATGTGTCTCCGATTCCGGAGCAGCCGGTGGGGGTGCCTTCGGCTTCGGCTTCGCCGTCGGCGGTGGCTTCCTCCGCATCGGCTGGGTCGGGGGCGGCGCCGACCGAGGACAGTACGCCGGTGGGGTCGCCTGCCGTGCGGCCGGAGGCTGATGGGGTGTCCGGCTCCGGGAGTGTGGTGCCGCTGGTGGTGGCGGTGGTTGTCGGGTTGGTGCTGGTGGCCGGGGTGGTGTTCTTCGTGGTGCGGAGGCGGGCCGCTGCCCGGTAGGCGGTGGTCGGGCGGTGATCCGTGCACGCGGTGGCGGTAGGGGAAGCCGGTCGTCGGATGTGGATGTCGATGGCCGGCGGGGGAGCCGGGGCGCGGTGGGCTGATGTGCGCGTGGGTGCGTGAGGTGGGCGTGCGGGGTGGGGGTGTGCGCCGGTGTCACCCGGGTGGGTGCTGTCAGTGGGGCCGGGGGGTCGTCAGGGTGGCGGTATGGATACGCAGGAAGCCCGGCGGGCGGCCCAGTTGCGGCGAGCCGCGGCCGCGGCGCTGATCGGTACGGCGATCGAGTTCTACGACTTCTTTCTCTACGGGACGGCGGCGGCGCTCGTCTTCGGTGGGGTGTTCTTTCCCGAACTGGGCAGGGTGGGGGCGCTGTTGGCGGCGTTCTCGGTGTACGCGGTGGCGTTTCTGGCGCGGCCGCTGGGGGCGGTGGTGTTCGGGCACTTCGGGGACCGGCTGGGGCGGAAGCGGATGCTGGTGGTGTCGCTGCTGCTGATGGGGCTGTCGACGGCCGCGGTGGGGCTGATGCCGGGGTACGAGGTGTGGGGGTGGTGGTCGCCGGTGGCGCTGGTGGTGCTGCGGGTGTGCCAGGGCGTGGGGCTGGGCGGGGAGTGGGGCGGGGCGGCGCTGCTGATCGCGGAGAACGCGCCGGCCGGGCGGCGCGGGCGGTACGGGGCGTTTCTGCAGCTCGGGCCGGTCAGCGGGTTCGTGCTGGCGAACGGGGTGTTCCTGGTGCTGCAACTGGTGCTGGACGAGAGGGCGTTCGCCGCCTGGGGCTGGCGGGTGCCGTTTCTGGCGTCGTTGGTGCTGGTGGCGGTGGGGCTGTTCGTCCGGCTGCGGATCGAGGAGACGCCGTTGTTCCGGGCAGGGGAGGAGCGGGGCCGACCGCCGGTGGTGGAGGTGTTGCGCGGGCACTGGCGGACGGTGCTGATCGGCTGCGGCGCGATCACCGTGGGGTACGCGCTGTTCTATCTGACCACCACGTACGCGCTGGCGTACGCGACGACGGGGCTCGGGGTGCCGAGCACGCTGCTGCTGTCGATGCTGCTGGTGGGCGCCGCGGGGAAGGGGGTGACGGTCTGGGTGAGCGCACGGCGCAGTGACCAGTGGGGGCGCCGGCGCACCCTGCAGATGGCGACGGGGCTCGCGATGGCCTGGTCGCTGGTGCTGTTCCCGCTGCTGGAGACGGTGCGCAGGCCACTGATGTTCCTGGCCCTGGCGGGGGCGATGGTGGTGCTGGGGTGTCTGCTGGGGCCGGTGGCGGCGTTCCTGCCGGAGCTGTTCCCGACCAGGGTGCGCTACACGGGGGCGGCGCTGACGTACAACCTCGGCGGTGTGGTGGGCGGGGCGACCACCCCGTTGATCGCGACCAGGCTGACCGAGGCGTACGGGACGGCGGAGCCGGTCGGCTGGTATCTGGCGGGGCTGGGGGCGGTGGCGCTGCTCTGTCTGCGGCTGCTGCCGGAGACCAGCGGTGCGGAGCTCGGGGCTGTCGGGGTGGACGGCGGACGCCGCCGGGCGCCCGTGCTGGGGGCGGATCCGGCGGCGTGACGCGGGTGGGGCGACCGGGCTCAGGCGGCCTGGGCGGCCAGGGCGGCGCGGCCGGCCAGCAGGACGGCGGTGTGCTTGGCGACCCGCTCGCCGAGGTGCTCGGCGGTGGCGATGTCGGCCTTGTGCACGGCGTCGGCGCCGAGGTCGGAGGGGGTGGAGGCGGTGGCACCGGCGAAGAAGCCGAGGCGGTTGAGGTCGTTCTCGGTGCCGGTGCTGGAGTTCCAGCCGGGCTTGAGGCCGAGGCTGACCCAGCTCATGCCGTGCTGGAAGGCCAGGGTCTGGAAGAAGCCCAGGGTGCCGGCCTTGTCACCGCTCTTGGAGGCGGAGTTGGTGAAGCCGGCGGCGACCTTGTCCAGCCAGGCGTCGCCGAACCAGCGCTTGCTGCTGGCCTCGGCGAAGGCGTGGAAGGCGCCGGAGGCGGTGCCCATGTAGGTGGGTGAGCCGAAGACGATCGCGTCGGCGGCGTCCAGCTGGGCCCACTGCTCGTCGGTGATGGTGTCGACGGCGACCGAGACGACCTCGGCGCCGGTGGCGGCGGCGCCGCGGGCCACGGCCTCGGCGATGACGGCGGTGTGGCCGTAGCCGGAGTGGAAGGCGATGGCGACGGTCGGGCGGATGGCGGTCATGGCGTGGGCGCTCCTGGGAGGGAGGGATGGGGGCACGGGAGAAAGCTCGAAGGGCAGGCCGGAAGGGGCGGCGTTCCCGGCCTCCCGACGGTCTCCAATATAGACCAAGTCTCTATTGGTTACCAAGGGTGGATCGGAGACCTTCCCCGTTACCCTGGAGGGCATGACGACGCAGGAGCGCTCCCCGGCCGGGCCGGAGCGGGCCCATGAGCTCGATGTCTTCGCTCAGCTCTGTCCGAGCCGGGCCATGTTCGCGGAGCTGGCGGACAAGTGGTCGATGCTGATCCTGATGAGCCTCGGCGAACTCGGCCCGCAGCGCTTCTCCGAACTGCAGCGCGCGGTCGACGGGGTCAGTCGCAAGATGCTCACCCAGTCGCTGCGCACCCTGGAGCGGAACGGCCTGGTGCGTCGTACGGTGCACCCCGAGACGCCGCCGCGCGTGGTCTACGACCTGTTGCCGCTCGGCCGTGAACTGGCCGTGCTGGTGGCGCCGCTCGGGCGCTGGGCCGAGGAGCACACCGAGTTGATGCTCGCCGCCCGCGAGGAGTTCGACCGGGCGCACGCCGACGGCTGAGGCCGGTGCGGCCGGCCGGAGCCGATTTCCCTTCTGGCCCGCCAGCCGTGTAATGTCTTCCTTGTTCGACCGGTTCGCCCCTATAGCTCAGTCGGTAGAGCGTCTCCATGGTAAGGAGAAGGTCTGCGGTTCGATTCCGCATGGGGGCTCAAGTGAAAGGCCCTCGCCCAACGGCGAGGGTCTTTTTCGTGTCCCCGCACCGGCGTCGGGGTGTACGGGGGCGTGACGCGGCCTAGCGGGCCGGGCCCGGAATGCGCTGTGATGGTGCGTCATCGGCCGCCCGCCCCAACGGGCGTGGACGCGGGCCGGACCCCGACCTGGAGGGCGTCATGGGCGTTCGACTCGTGGTGGTCGACGACCACCGGCTGCTGGCCGAGGCGCTGGCCGCCGCGCTCCAGCTGCGCGGCCACCGAGTGCTCGCGGTGGGCTCGCCGGCCGGCGCGGCCGCCGACCTGGTGGCCGGCCGTCGACCCGAGGTGTGTCTGCTCGGGGTAACCGGTCCGGCCGAACCCGGCGCCTTCGACGGGCTGCGCCGGATCCGCCGGGAGCGGCCCGAGGTGGCCGTCATCGTGCTCGGGCCGGTCGGTGAACTGCGCGGTGTGGCAGGCGCGTTCGCGGCCGGGGCGGCGGGCTACGTGCCCAGCGACGAGCGGATCGAGGTGGTCGAGCGGGCCATCGCCCGGGCCCGGGCGGGCGAGGCGGCGGTCGCGGTGGACGTCCTGCGGGGCGCCTTCGACCAGTTGCTGAGACCGGCCGCCGAGCCGGACGACGAAGCCGTCCGGCTGCTGCGGCTGCTGACCCGCCGTGAGGTCCAGGTGCTGGCCCGGATCGCGGACGGCGAGGACACCGCGGCGATCGCGGCCGGGATGCGGATCGCCGCCAGCACCGCCCGGACCCACGTCCAGCGGGTGCTGATGAAGCTCGGCGCGCGCACCCGGCTGGAGGCGGCGGCGGTCGCGGCCAGGACCGGGCTGCTGGAGCGGATGGCCCAGGGCTGATGGGGCGGTTCCGGCGGCGGCCGGGCCCGGCGGACGGTCGCGGCCGGATGGTCCG
Source organism: Kitasatospora sp. NPDC088548 (assembly GCF_044753005.1). Classification (NCBI taxonomy): domain Bacteria; kingdom Bacillati; phylum Actinomycetota; class Actinomycetes; order Kitasatosporales; family Streptomycetaceae; genus Kitasatospora; species Kitasatospora sp. NPDC088548. The sequence continues at coordinate 49,268 of NZ_JBIVMI010000024.1, read as the reverse complement.
GAAAGGGCTCCCGGGTGGTCCGGAGCACCCCCGGCGGCCAGGGAGAATAGGCCCCAGTCGTACGTACGTCACCGATGGCCCGCCGAGGCGGCGGACCATCGCCCGCTGGAGGTCTCATCATGAGTAAGTACCTGGTCACGGGTGGCGCCGGCTATGTCGGCAGTGTGGTCGCCGCCCACCTGCTGGAGGCGGGACACCAGGTGACCGTCCTGGACGACCTCTCCACCGGCTTCCGCGAGGGCGTGCCGGCCGGGGCCGAGTTCGTGTCCGGACGCATTCAGGACGCCGGCGAGGTGCTGGACGGCTCCTTCGACGGGGTGCTGCACTTCGCCGCCTCCTCGCAGGTCGGCGAGTCGGTCGCGGACCCGGAGAAGTACTGGCGCAACAACGTGGCCGGCTCGCTGGAGCTGGTCGCCGCGATGCGCAAGGCCGGTGTGCGCAAGCTGGTGTTCTCCTCCACCGCCGCCGTGTACGGCGAGCCGGAGGTCGTCCCGATCGCCGAGACCGCCCGCACCTCGCCGACCAACACCTACGGTGCCACCAAGCTGGCCGTCGACCACCTGATCACCAGTGAGGCCGTCGCCCACGGCCTGGCCGCCGTCTCGCTGCGCTACTTCAACGTGGCCGGCGCGTACGGCGCGTACGGCGAGCGGCACGATCCCGAGTCGCACCTGATCCCGCTGGTCTTCCAGGCCGCCCTCGGGCAGCGCGAGCACATCGCGGTGTACGGCGACGACTACCCGACCGCGGACGGCACCTGCATCCGCGACTACATCCACGTCGCCGACCTGGCCGAGGCGCACCTGCTGGCGCTGGACGCGGCCAAGCCGGGCGAGCACCTGATCTGCAACCTGGGCAACGGCAGCGGCTTCTCGGTGCGCGAGGTGATCGAGTCGGTCAAGCGGGTCACCGGCCGGGAGATCCCGGTGGTGACCTCCGGCCGCCGGGCCGGCGACCCGGCCGTTCTGGTGGCCTCCGCCGAGCGCGCCCACCAGGCGCTGGGCTGGACCCCGCGTCGTCCGAACCTGGACGACATCGTCGCCGACGCCTGGAAGTTCACCCTGGAGAAGAACGGCCAGTAAGGCTCGAAGGCTCCGGTCCGAGGCGCCGCTCCCACCGGTCGGGGGGCGGCGCCTCGGGCATGTCCGGGCGCCGGTCGTCGGCGTGCGGTCGTCGGTATGCGGGTCGTCGGCGCGCGGCCGTCAGTGCGTGGCCGTCAGTGCGTGGCCGTCAGTGCGCCGGGCGCGCGGCATAGGCGCGCAGGAACGCCTGTACGCCGGCCGTGATGATCTCCGTCGTCTCCTGCCCGGTGAGCGGATGCGCGCCCCAGTACGAGCGCTGGGTGACCTCGGTCCCGGTCAGCAGCACGAAGTGCTGGGCGGCGCGCGCCGGGTCGGGCGCGTCCAGGAGGCCCTGAGCGGCCAACTCGCCGAACCGGCTGCCGAGTTCGGCCATGGCCCGGCGCGGCCCGGTCTGCTGCCAGGCGTCCAGCAGGGCCTTCGGCAGATGTCCGGCCTCGGCGTTGATCTGCCGGACCAGCGCGAAGTGGTCGGCGAACTCCGTGAGCGCGCTCACCCAGGCCAGGCCGAGGGCGGTGAAGTCCGCCTCCAGGTCGGTGACCTTGGCCAGGGTGCGCCCGATGACCTCCAGGTGGGCGTCCCTGACCTGCCCCGCGCTCTCCTGGACGACGGTCTGGAAGAGCAGTTCCTTGCCCGCGAAGTGGTTGTAGATGGTCCGGGTGGAGACCCCGGCCTCCGCCGCGATGGCGTCGATGCCGGCGCGGGTGTAGCCGTCGCGACCAAAGACCGTACGGGCGGCCCGGGTGATGGCCTGACGCTTCTCGGCGAGCCCTCGGCGGGGCCGGGGCGTCGTCTCGTCCTGGCTGGTCATCGAGGCTCCTCCGAGAAAGATGCAGTCATCGTTTTACTCATTGCCATACACGTTGTACTTTACCTGACGTACCGTCCGGCCGGGCGGCGACCGTCCGGTGAAACGTCGCAACCCTGGAGACCGCAATGCCCGAGACCCTTCGTCAGGCCACGTCCGAGACGCCGGCCACGGCCCCGTACCGGCTCGCCGTCATCGTCGGCAGCAGCCGGCAGGGCCGCTTCGCGCCCACCGTCGCCGACTGGTTCCTGCGCACCGCCCGGGGCCGGGACGACCTCGACCTCGACGTCATCGACCTGGCCGACCACCCGCTGCCCCGCCTGGGTGACGAGCCCACCGCCGAGCAGGCCGGGCGGCTCGCCGCGCTCTCGCCGCGACTGGCCGCCGCCGACGCCTTCGTGGTGGTCACCCCCGAGTACAACCACAGCTTCCCCGGCGTCCTCAAGGACGCCATCGACTGGCACCGCGCCGAGTGGCAGGCCAAGCCGGTCGGCTTCGTCTCCTACGGCGGACTCGGCGGCGGGCTGCGCGCGGTCGAGCAGCTCCGGCTGGTCTTCGCCGAGCTGCACGCCGTCACCGTCCGGGACACCGTCAGCTTCCACGGCGCCTGGGCCGTCTTCGGCGACGACGGCGAGCCCGTCGACCCGGCCGTCCCGAACGGGGCCGCCAAGGGCATGCTCGACCAGCTCACCTGGTGGGCGCACGCCCTGCGGGACGCCCGCACCGCCCGCCCGTACGCGGTCTGACCTGCCCGCCCCGACCACCCGTCAAGAGCCGCGCACCCGGGCCGGGCCCCGAAGCCCGACCGTCCAAGGGGCCGATGAGCGCCGCCGTACCCGCCGCCACCACCGCGGCACCCGCCCCACCCCGCCCGCGCACCGCCGCGGTCGTGGCCCTCGGCTCGCTGGTGACCGTCCTCGACGCCACGATCGTCGACGTCGCCCTCAACCGCCCTGCCGAGGGCTTCCAGGCCCCCCGGCCGCCGTTCACCACGCCGGCCGGCGGCCGGGGCGGGGGGCTGACGCCCCCAGGCACCGACACCCCCGAAACCACCGGCCCCGGGCCGCTTCCGAGCGCCAAGTGGCAGCAAATTCGCACCTCCTGACGAAAGTTCACCAAACCCCCGCCGGGCCGCCCCCTACCCCGTACGCTGAATTCGGTACCGGTGGGGGCCGGCGCCTGGGCCCGACCGGCCGTCCGGGGGGTGGGCCGAGGAGAAGTGCCCAGGTCGCGGCACCGGAGTCTGGGCCGTCACCCCGGGCGCGGGCCGGGTCTAGCAGGGGGGAAGTGGCAATGGGGCGGATCCGCGTCCTGGTGGTCGACGACCACCGGATCTTCGCCGAGGCACTGGCCGCGGCGCTCACCGCCGAGCCCGACGTCGAGGTCGGCGCCGCCGGCAGCGCGGCCGCCGCCGAGCGCGCGCTCGAGCGCGCCGCCACCGAGGGCCGCGCCTTCCACGTCGTCCTGATCGACGCCGACCTCGGCGGCGAGGGCGTCCTCGGGGGAGCGCGCAAACCCCGCCAGCCCGGCGCCGACCCGCCCGATGCCGCGCGGCGGCGCCTGCCGCCCAGCGTGCCCGCGCCCCGCCGTCCGGCCGTCGCACCCGCACCGCCCGCCGGCTCGTCGCCCCCGCACCAGGCCCCGCACCCGGCCGAACCGCAGCGGTCCGAACCGCACCGGCAGGAGCCGTACCGGCCCGAGCTCCGCCGCCAGGAGATCCAGCGGCCGGAACCGTACCGGCAGGAGCCGCACCGGCCCGTCCCCCCGGCGCCCGACGGCATCACCCTGCTCGCCCGGATCCGCCGCAACCACCCCGGCCTGAAGGCGATCGTCCTGGCCACCGCCGACGACCCGCACCGCGCCGCCCGGGCCCTGCACGCCGGCGCCACCGGCTGGGTCGCCAAGGAGAGCTCGCTGGCCCGCCTCCTGGCCGTCATCCGTGGCGTCCTGCGCGACGAGACCCACCTGCCGCCCGCCCTGCTCACCGGTGTCATCCGGGAGCTCACCACCGCGCGACGGGACCGCACCGAGAGCGAACGTCTCGTCGACACCCTCACCCCGCGGGAGAAGCAGATCCTGCGCTGCATGGTCGCCGGCCTCGGCCGGCAGGCCGTCGCCGAACGCCTCTACCTCTCCCCGCACACCGTCCGCACCCATATGCAGAACGTCCTCGGCAAGCTCGGGGTGCACTCCACCCTGGCCGCCGTCGCGGTCGCCCGCCGGGCGGGCGTCAGCCCGTCCGAACCGGCCGCCCCCAGCGCCCCACCATCCGTCGCCTCGACCACAGCTCCCGGCGTCGGCTCCCCGTGACACCCCGGTACCGACTCAGGTTCGTCAGGTCAGGGAAAACCGGGGGCAGATGTCGCCGCACCGTACTTCCGCACGCCCGCATACGGTCCGGAACGGCTCACACCCGGCCCGGAACGACCCGGACACGGCCCGGAACGGTCCCAGCGCCGCCGCCGTACCCCCGACCGGCCTACGCACCCTGATCGTCGGAGCCGGCCGCCGGCGCGGGGGCCGGCCGGGGGGTGTGCTCAGCCCGGGATGTTGTCGAACGGGGCGACCAACTGCCGCAGCAGCCCCGCGAGTTCGCCCTGCTGCCCGGCGCTGAGCTGGGCGAGCAGCTCGCGCTCGTGGGCGAGCAGGCCGGCGAGCGCCTGATCGGCCCGGTCGCGCCCGTCGTCGGTGAGCCGGACCAGCACACCGCGCCGGTCGTCCGGGTCGGGCAGGCGCTTGACCAGGCCCTTGCCGGTGAGACGGTCGATCCGGTTGGTCATGGTGCCGGAGGTGACCAGGGTCTGGGTGAGCAGCTGGCCGGGGGAGAGCTGGTACGGGGAGCCGGCCCGGCGCAGCGCGGTCAGGACGTCGAACTCCCACGGCTCCAGGCCGTGCTCGGCGAAGGCGGTCCGGCGGGCGCGGTCGAGGTGCCGGGCGAGTCGGCTGACCCGGCTGAGCACCTCAAGTGGTTCCACGTCGAGGTCGGGGCGCTCTCGGCGCCATGCTGCGACCAGGCGGTCGACCTCGTCCTCCATGACGATCAGTGTATCGGGGGATGTGTCGATGTGAAGTCTCTTGACATCGAGAAATGTAGCGTGGAGGCTGCGCCTGGATATCTTGATGTCGAGATACTTGTGAGGACGATCATGAGCACCCCCGTCTGGGACCCGGAACAGTACCTGCGCTTCGTCGACGAACGGACCCGCCCGCTGCGCGATCTGCTCGCCCGCGTCCCCGCCGTTCCCCACGAACCCGCCGCCACGATCCTCGACATCGGCTGCGGCCCCGGCAACTCCACCGCCGTCCTGCGCCGACGCTGGCCCGAAGCCCGCATCACCGGCATCGACAACTCCGCCGAGATGCTCGCCACCGCCCGCACCGAAGGCGAACCCACCGCCGACTACCGGCTCGCCGACGCCCGCGACTACGACCCGGCCACCGCCGCGCCCGACCTGATCGTGTCCAACGCCACCCTCCAGTGGGTGGACGGGCACCTCGCGCTGCTTCCGCGCTGGGCCGACGCCCTCAGGCCCGGCGGCGTCCTCGCCTTCCAGGTCCCCGGCAACTTCGGCTCACCCAGCCACACCCTGCTCGCCGAACTCCGCCGCGACCCCCGCTGGCGCGACGCCGTCGGCGACAACGCCACCCGCGCGGGCGTCCACCGGCCCGCCGAGTACCTGGCCACCCTCGCCGACGCCGACTGCGCCGTCGACGTCTGGGAGACCACCTACAGCACCCTGCTCACCGGCGCCGACCCCGTCCTGGAATGGGTCAAGGGCACCGCCCTGCGCCCCGTCCTCACCCGGCTCACCGACCCCGTCGACCGGGCCGCCTTCCTCGCCGAGTACGGCGCCCTGCTCCGCGAGGCCTACCCCGCGGGACCGCACGGCACCGTCTTCCCGTTCCGGCGGATCTTCGCGGTGGCCGTCCGCCGCTGAGCATCGCCGGTACCTCCGGGGCCGGTACGCCCACCGCCGGGCGCTCAGGCCTTCCGCTCGCCGACCAGCTTCGGGTGCCGCTCCATCCCCTCCAGGCCGTGCCAGGCCAGGTTCACCAGATGCGCCGCCACCTCCGCCTTCTGCGGCTTGCGGACCTCCAGCCACCACTGCCCGGTCAGCGCGACCATTCCGACCAGCATCTGCGAGTACATCGGGGCAAGGCGGGCGTCGAAGCCCCGCGCCTTGAACTCCAGCCCGAGAATGTCCTCCACCTGCGTCGCGATGTCGCTGATCAGCGACGCGAACGTTCCCGTCGACTGCGCCACCGGGGAATCCCGGACCAGGATCTTGAAACCGTCCGTGGAGGTGTCGATGTAGTCCATCAACGCGAACGCCGCCTGCTCCAGCAGCTCCCGCGAGTGCCCGCCCGTCAACGCCCCCGTCACCATGTCCAGCAGGAGCTGCATCTCGCGGTCCACCACCACCGCGTACAGCCCCTCCTTGCCGCCGAAGTGCTCGTACACCACGGGCTTGGACACCCCGGCCCGCTCGGCGATCTCCTCCACCGAGGTGCCGTCGTAGCCGCGCTCCGCGAACACCGACCGGCCGATCTCCAGCAGTTGCTCCCGCCGCTGCTTCCCGGTCATCCGCACCCGGCCGCCCCGGCGGCGGGGCGCCGGTGCGGTGGTACCCGTCGGGGCAGCGGCACGCGGACGGGCCTGCGCCGCACCCGGCGCGGCGTCCGTCCGCGGGCTCTCGTGGCCGCCTGTGCTGTCTGCGCTGCTCCCGTTCACCCCTACATCATGCTGCAGGCGAGCCCTCATGCGGCGCGGCGGGCGGCGATCCGCTGTGCGTCCGGCCAACGGACGTCGCGGGCCCACCCGGCCAGCTCGAACCAGCGGATCAGCCGTGCCGAGGAGTCGATCTGGCCGCGCAGCACGCCGTGCCGGGCCGAGGTCGGGTCCGCGTGGTGCAGGTTGTGCCAGGACTCTCCGCAGGAGAGCACGGCCAGCCACCAGACGTTGCCGGAGCGGTCACGGGAGCGGAACGGGCGCTCGCCGAGCGCGTGGCAGATCGAGTTGATCGACCAGGTGACGTGGTGCAGCAGCGCCACCCGAACCAGCGAGCCCCAGAAGAACGCGGACAGGGCACCCTGCCAGGAGAGCGTGACCAGCCCGCCGACCAGGGGCGGCAGCAGCATCGAGATCGCGGTCCAGAGCCAGAACAGCCGGGAGATCCGCCTTATGGCCGGGTCGTGGACCAGATCCGGCGCATAGGTCAGCTGCGGGGTCTGCTCCTCGTCGAAGAGCCAGCCCATGTGCGCCCACCAGAGGCCCTTGAGCAGGGCCGGGATGCTCTCCCCGTAGCGCCAGGGCGAGTGCGGGTCGCCGTCCTTGTCGCTGTACCGGTGGTGCTTGCGGTGGTCCGCCACCCAGCGCACCAGCGGTCCCTCGATCGCCAGGCTGCCGGCCACCGCGAGGGTCAGCCGCAGGGCCCGGTTGGCCTTGAAGGCGCCGTGGGTGAAGTAGCGGTGGTAACCGATCGTGATGCCGTGGCAGGTGAGGAAGTACATGGCGGTGGCGATCGCGAGGTCCGTCCACCCCAGCCCCCAGCCCCAGGCCACCGGCGCGGCGGCGAGCAGCGCGGTGAAGGGGACGGCGATGAACAGCCCGAGCGCGATCCGCTCGGCGAGCCCCTGTTTCTCCCCGCCGCGGGTGGCGGAGAGCAGGGTCGGGGCGGTGTCGGCGGAGAGCGCGGTATCGGCGTGTGCCTCGCCGGCCTGGATGGTCATGGGGTGTCCCTTGGGGGAGGGGGCGGAGGCTACGTTTGCGTAACTTACGGCATCGTAGGTTGCGCTCCGCCACGAAGGAAATACGGCACCCGGGGGCGCTTTAGTGAATTCACTCGACTGGATGGATGAACCCGGGACCGGGCCCGTGTCCGGACGGATCGCCCACCGGATCACCGCGTCCGGGCCGGGGTGGCCGGCCCGACGGCGGGGCGGGCGGGCCCGGGTGCCTGTCCGTCAACGTCCCCGGCGGCGCGGACCCCTACCGGTGGATCGCGGGGCGGCGGTCGGGAAATGGAGGTGGATTACGGCGCCGTTCACCCCGTAGTCTTGGGCGAGCGCGCCCTGGCGGCACCGGGGCGCGGTGACGGTACCGTCCCGGATCGTCTAAGGGCAGGACAGCTGGTTTTGGTCCAGCTTATGGGGGTTCGAATCCTCCTCCGGGAGCACCTCAGAGGCCGTGTGGCCGGTGCGGGGCAGACCCGCGCTGGCGTTGCGCCGGGCTGCCCCGCACTATCCTCGAAGCGCCGGGGCGCAGACGTGCGGATCCGCTCCCCGGCCCGCACTGCCCTCTCTGTGAACCGACTGAGGAGCCTCCCCCCGTGAGTGCCAATTCGCCTGCCGCCGTTGTCGTGCTTGCCGCCGGTGGCGGGACCCGGATGAAGTCGAACAGCCTGCCCAAGGTGCTGCACGAGGTGTGCGGGCGGTCGCTGGTGGGCCACGCGGTCGCGGCGGCCCAGGAGTTGACGCCGCAGCAGCTGGTCGTGGTGGTCGGGCACATGCGGGAGAAGGTGCGGGAGCACCTGACGGCGCTCCACCCGGCGGCGCGGGCCGTGGTGCAGGAGGAGCAGAACGGCACCGGGCACGCCGTCCGGACGGCGCTGGAGGCGCTGGCCGCGGACGGGGTGGAGCTGGACGGCACGGTGATCGTCACCACCGGGGACGCGCCGCTGCTGACCGGGGCGACGCTGCGCTCGCTCGCCGAGGCGCACGCCGAGCAGGGCAACGGCGTGACGGTGCTGACGGCCGTGGTGCCGGACCCGTTCGGCTACGGGCGGATCCTGCGCGACGGGGCCGACGGCGCGGTCGCCGCGATCGTCGAGGAGAAGGACGCCTCCGACGCCCAGCGGGCCATCGGCGAGATCAACTCCGGGGTCTTCGCCTTCGACGCGAAGCTGCTGGCCGAGGCCCTCTCCCGGGTGACCACGGACAACGTGCAGGGCGAGGAGTACCTGACCGACACCCTGGAGATCCTGCGGACGGCCGGCCACCGGGTGGGCGCGGTCGTGGCCGCGGACTACCGGGACATCCTGGGCATCAACGACCGGGTGCAGCTGGCGCAGGCCCGCCGGCTGCTGAACGACCGCCTGCTGGAGCGGGCGATGCGCGAGGGTGTCACCGTGGTGGACCCGGCGACGACCTGGTTCGACGTGCAGGTGTCCTACGAGCCGGACGCGGTGGTGCTGCCCAACACCCAGCTGCAGGGCTCCACCCACCTCGGCGAGGGCTGCGAGGTCGGCCCGAACTCGACGATCAAGGACACCCGGATCGGCGCCGGCGCGCGTGTGAGCAACGCCACGACGGACGGTGCGGAGGTGGGTGACTTCGCCGTCGCGGGGCCGTACGCGTACCTGCGGCCGGGGGCGAAGCTGGCCCGCAAGGCGAAGGTCGGCACCTATGTCGAGGTGAAGAACTCGGAGCTGGGCGAGGGCGCCAAGGTGCCGCACCTGTCGTACATCGGGGACGCCACGATCGGTGAGGGCACCAACATCGGCGCGGCCTCGGTCACGGTGAACTACGACGGGGTGAACAAGCACCGCACGGTGATCGGGGCCCACTGCCGCACGGGTTCGGACAACATGTTCATCGCTCCGGTGACGGTCGGCGACGGCGCCTACACCGGGGCCGGCTCGGTGATCACCGCAGACATTCCGCCGGGCGCCCTGGGGGTGAGCCGGGCGCAGCAGCGCAACATCGCGGGATGGGTGGAGCGCAAGCGTCCGGGCACCACGTCGGCGCAGGCCGCGGCCGCCGCGACGGACGGGGCCGACGAGCGCTGAGGAGGCCGGCGGGGCTCCGAGGGCCGGTCCCGGGGCGGACGGTTTCTGCGCGGGCGCGTAACCTTGGGGACATACGTGCGCCATAGGGCTTACCGCCCGTGTCAAGGCGTACCGACATTCCCCCGACCCCTGTCGCGAGCGGGCCTGTGCCTGTCCGCGGTGCGGACGGGTTCAGCGTCAGCAACGCGAGGAGACGGTGCAGTGAGCGGGATCACGACGTCGGGTGAGAAGAAACTGAAGCTCTTCTCCGGCCGTGCCCACCCCGAACTGGCGAGCGAGGTGGCCGCGTCGCTGGGGACCGAACTGGTTCCGACGAAGGCGCTGGACTTTGCGAACGGGGAGATCTACGTCCGCTTCCTGGATTCGGCGCGTGGTGCGGACTGCTTTGTGATGCAGAGCCACACGGCTCCCATCAACCAGTGGATCATGGAACAGCTGATCATGATCGACGCTCTGAAGCGGGCCTCCGCGCGGAGCATCACGGCGATCCTGCCGTTCTACGGCTACGCCCGCCAGGACAAGAAGCACCTGGGCCGTGAGCCCATCTCCGCCCGCCTGATCGCCGATCTGCTGCGGCAGGCGGGCGCGGACCGGCTGATGGCGGTGGACCTGCACACGGCGCAGATCCAGGGCTTCTTCGACGGCCCGGTGGACCACCTGTTCGCGCTGCCGCTGCTGGCGGACTACCTGGGCGCGAAGGTGGACCGGGACCGGCTGACCATCGTGTCGCCGGACGCGGGCCGGGTGAAGGTCGCGGACCAGTGGTCGGACCGGCTGGGCGCACCGCTGGCGATCATCCACAAGCGCCGTGACATGACGCAGGCGAACACCATCCTGTCCGCCGAGGTGGTCGGTGACGTCAAGGGCCGGGTCTGTGTCCTGGTCGACGACATGATCGACACGGCCGGCACGATCTGCGCCGCCGCCGACGCGCTGTTCGACAACGGTGCCGCGGACGTGATCGTGGCGGCCACGCACGGCGTGCTGTCCGGTCCGGCGGCGGACCGCCTGAAGAACTCGCGGGTCAGCGAGTTCGTCTTCACCAACACGCTGCCGACGCCGGCCGAGCTCCAGCTCGACAAGATCACCACGCTGTCGATCGCCCCGTCGATCGCCGCGGCGATCCGCGAGGTGTTCGAGGACGGCTCGGTCACCAGCCTCTTCGAGGGCGTGCACTGACGAAGCCCCGCGCAGGCGGCCCCGGTCCCTCGCGGGCCGGGGCCGCCGCCGATTTCGCGGGAGGCCGCCGGTGCGGTTAGACTCGTGAAACTGCTCGGCGAGGGATGCCGTGTGCCTGCTTGCCGGGTGCCCGCTCCGTGATCGACGCGCTGCCGGTGCCGGATTTCCGATGGCCGGCAGAGGTCGTGCACCGCCGAGTGACCCCCGAACGTACTGAGGGTGTGGTCCCGGCGGTTTTTCGCGTTGCCTGCACCCCCGCGCCATTTTCACGAGGAGTGCAGTCGTGTCCGAGATCCGCATTGCCGCTGAGACCCGTACCGAGTTCGGCAAGGGTGCCGCCCGTCGTGCCCGCCGCGCCGGCCTCGTCCCCGGAGTCGTCTACGGCCACGGCCACGCCCCGGTTCACCTGAACCTGCCGAGCCACGCCCTGATGATGGCGCTGAAGACCCCGAACGCCCTGCTGGTCGTGCCGATCGAGGGCAAGGACGAGTACGTGCTGCCGAAGGCCGTCCAGCGTGAGGCCATCAAGCGCACCATCGAGCACGTCGACCTGCTGCTGGTGAAGCGCGGCGAGAAGGTCACCGTCGAGATCCCGGTGCACACCGAGGGCGAGCTGGCCCCCGGCGGCAACCTGCTGGAGCACGTGCTCAACGCCCTGCCGATCGAGGCCGAGGCCACCCACCTGCCCGAGTCCGTGACCGTCTCGGTCGAGGGCCTGGAGGCCGGTGCCTCGATCCACGCCAAGGACATCACCCTGCCGGCCGGCGTCACCCTGGCCGTCGAGGCCGACGCCGTCGTGCTGCAGGTCATCGGCGCCCAGGCCGCCCCGGCCGAGGAGGAGGCCGAGGAGGCCGAGGCCGGCGCCGAGGCCTGAGCCTCCCGCCAGTCACTGACACCGCTGCCCCGGCCGCTCCCGTACTGGAGCGGCCGGGGCAGCGGTGTGTCCGGGATGATGTCGACGAGGGTCGAGTTCGAGGAGCGTGGGATGAGCGAGGACGCGTACGAGGGGCCGTGGCTGGTGGTCGGGCTCGGCAACCCGGGTGAGCAGTACGCCCGGAACCGGCACAACATCGGGTTCATGGTGGTGGACCTGCTGGCGCAGCGGATGGGCGCGCGGTTCAAGGCGCACAAGAGCCGGGCGCAGGTGGCCGAGGGGCGGCTGGGCGGCCGGCGGGTGGTGCTGGCGAAGCCGATGTCGTTCATGAACCTCTCGGGCGGTCCGGTGACCGCGCTGCGGGACTTCTACAAGGTGCCGGCGTCGGCGCTGGTGGCGGTCCACGACGAGCTGGACATCGACTACGCGGCGCTGCGGCTGAAGCTGGGGGGCGGCGACAACGGTCACAACGGGCTGAAGTCGATCACCAAGTCGCTGGGCCCCGACTACCACCGGGTGCGGTGCGGTATCGGCCGTCCGCCGGGGCGGATGGAGGTCGCGGACTTCGTGCTGAAGGACTTCTCCAGTACCGAGCGCAAGGAACTGGAGTGGTTCGTGGACCGCTCGGCGGACGCGGTGGAGGCGCTGTTGTCCGAGGGGCTGGAGCGGGCGCAGGGGACGTACAACTCCTGAGCGGTGACCGGGCGTCAGCCCGGCGGCCGCCACGCCGGGCGGGTACGCAACAGTCGTACAACGCTTGGCCGTCCAAACCTGAATAGGTGTGAGAAACCTGTGCGCGATCGGATAGCGTCGGGAGGGTACGCGAACGGGTCCTGGGGAGTTCTCGATGCGGAGATTGCGGCCGGTCCGAGTGGTGCGGCTGAGGCAGCTCGGACGGCGGGTGGGTACGGCCGGTGCGCTGGGGGCGGCCGGAGTGCTGCTCTCCGGTGGCGGTCTGGCACATGCGGAGTCGGTGGCGGAGCCCGATCCGGGTGTGGTGTCCCCGGAGCCGGTGTCGGCGCAGCTGGGGCCGGTGCTGGGTGGTTCGGTCGGCGGTGACGCGGGCCTGCTGGCGGTCGGCGGCGGTCTGGTCGTGGCGGCCGGCGGCGCGGCGCTCTGGCTGAAGCGCCGTCGTGCGGGCGATCCGGGGGAGTAGCGCACGTGGTGTCCGGCGGGGCCGGTGTCCGGGTTCCGGGCACCGGCCCCGCCGTGTTCGACCGTGTTCGACGGCCGGTGGTGGAACCGTGGGCCCGCGTCGCGCGGGGGACGGACGGGACGGGCCCCGTGGCATCGGGTGATGCCACGGGGCCCGTCCGTCGTCGCGGGGCCGGTCAGCCGGTGTTGCGCAGGCCGGCGGCGATGCCGTTCACGGTGAGCAGCAGCGCGCGGGCGCGCAGCGGGTCCTCGGTGAGGCCGGCGGCGACCTCCTCGCGCTGGCGGCGCAGCAGCGCGACCTGGAGGTAGGAGATCGGGTCGAGGTAGGCGTCGCGGACGGTGAAGGTCTGCTTCAGCACGGGGTTGTGCTCCAGCAGTTCGCTCTCGCCGGTGAGGCGCAGGACCTCGCGCAGGGTGAGCTCGTGCTCGGCGATGATCTGGTCGAAGATGTGGTGCAGCTCGGCGGGGACGAGCTGCTCGACGTAGTGGCGGGCGATCCGCAGGTCGGTCTTGGCCAGCGTCATGGCGACGTTGGACAGGAAGTTGCGGAAGAAGTGCCACTGGCCGTACATCTCGTCGAGGACGTCGCCGAGGCCGGCCGCGCGGGCGGCGGCGAGGCCGGAGCCGACGCCGTACCAGCCGGGGACGATCTGGCGGGACTGGGTCCAGCCGAACACCCACGGGATGGCCCGCAGTCCGTCCAGGCCGGCGCCGGAGTCGGGGCGGCGGGACGGGCGGGAGCCGAGGTGGAGCGAGGCGAGCTGGTCGACCGGGGTGGCGGCGAAGAAGTACTTCGGCAGGTCGTCCTGCTCGACGAGGGCGCGGTAGGCCGTGTGGGCGGCCGCGGAGACCTGGTCCATGGCGGCGTCCCAGCGGGCCAGTTCCTCGGGGGCCTGGCGCGGCGCGGTGTGCAGCGCGGAGGCGGAGAGGGTGGCCGAGATGGTCAGTTCGAGGTTCTCGCGGGCCAGCGAGGGCAGCAGGTACTTGTCGGAGATGACCTCGCCCTGCTCGGTGACCTTGATCTCGCCCTCCAGGGTGCCCCAGGGCTGGGCCAGGATGGCCTCGTGCGAGGGGCCGCCGCCGCGGCCGACGGTGCCGCCGCGGCCGTGGAAGAGGCGCAGCCGGATGCCGTAGCGGTGGGCGACGTCGCGCAGCCGGCGCTGGGCGCGGTGGATCTCCCACTGGGAGGTGGTGATGCCGCCGAACTTGGAGGAGTCGGAGTAGCCGAGCATGACCTCCTGGACGTCGCCGCGGAGCGAGACGAGCAGGCGGTAGGACGGGTCGGAGAGCATCTCGTCCAGGATGCGGTCGGCTTCCCGGAGTTCGTCGGTGGTCTCCAGCAGCGGCACGATGCCGATCTTGGCGATGCCGGCGTGGAGGTCGATCAGGCCGGCCTCGCGGGCGAGGACGGTGGCGGCGAAGACGTCGTCGGCGCCCTGGCACATGGAGATGATGTAGCTCTCGACGATCTCGTCGCCGAACCGCTCGAAGCCCTCGCGGATGGTGTTGAAGACGCCGAGGGTCTTGGTGCCGGCGGCGTCGAGCGGGGCCGGGGTGGGGGCCAGCGGGCGGCGCGAGCGGAGCTCCTTGGCGAGCAGCTTCTGCCGGTACTCGCGGGGCATGTCGTTGTAGCGCCAGGCCTCCTCGCCGAGCCGGTCGAAGAGCTGGCCGAGCGCGTGGTGGTGGGCCTCGGCGTGCTCGCGGACGTCCATGGTGGCGAGCTGGAGGCCGAAGGCCTCGATGGTGCGGATGGCGCGGGCGAGGCGCCCGTCGGCGATGAGTTCGCCGCGGTGGGCGCGCAGGGAGTCCTGGATGAGGCGCAGGTCGGCGATGAGCTCGCGGGTGCCGAGGTAGTCGCGGCCGTCGATGTGCGGGGTGCCGTGGGACAGCCGCTCGCGGGTGTTCTCCAGCTTGAGGCGGACGCAGGTGGCCTTGAGGCGGTAGGGCTCCTCGGCGTTCATCCGCTTGTAGCGGGGGCTGAGTTCGGGGAGCGCGTGCAGGTCGTTGTTGAGCGACGCGAGCAGCTCGACCGAGGCGCCGGCGAGGCGCTCCGAGGTGGAGAGGGAGTTGCGCAGGTCGTCGACGGCGGCGAGGGCGTCCTTGATGCCGTACTCGTGCTGGAGGTTGAGGACGTCCCAGGTGACCTGGGGGGTGACGTTGGGGTTGCCGTCCCGGTCGCCGCCGATCCAGGTGCCGAAGGTGAGCGGGCGGACGCCGTCGGGGAGGCTGAGGCCGACCCGGGCCAGCTCCTCGTGCAGCTCCTCGAGGACCTCGGGGACGGCGTCGCGGTAGAGCTCGTCCAGGTAGTAGACGGCGTTGCGGGCCTCGTCGGTGGGCTCGGGGCGGGCGATGCGCAGCTCGTCGGTCTGCCAGAGCAGGTCGATGACCTCGGCGAGGCGCCGGTCGGCCTGGCGCTTGGCGGAGGAGGTGCGGGCCGGGTCGGCGGCGGCGAGACCGGAGGCGAGCTGGTCGCGGTGGACGCGGTCGAGGAGTTCGCCGATCCGGCGGAGCTTGTTGAGGACGCTGCGGCGGGCGGCCTCGGTGGGGTGGGCGGTGAAGACCGGGCGGACCGCCAGGTGGGCCAGGGTGTCGGCGAGGTGCTTGGGGTCGGCCTCGGCGAGCTGGTCGGCGGTCTGGGCGAGGAGGGAGCCCTCGCGGGCGCGGCGGGTGGCGAACTCGCGGCCGCGGTGCACCTGCTCGGTGACGTTGGCGAGGTGGAAGTAGGTGGAGAAGGCGCGGACGAGCTTGGCGGCGGTCTCCAGGTCGATGTCGGAGAGCAGTTCGGCGGTGGCCTCGCCGTTGGTGCGGCTGAGCAGCCGGACCTGTTCGACCAGGCCCAGCAGCTGGGGGCCTTCCTGGCGGACGAGCGTCTCGCCGAGCAGGTCGCCGAGGCGGCGGATGTCCGCGCGCAGGGCGGCGTTGTCCGCGACTGGGCCGGCGGCGCCGACATGGCTGGGGCTGTCCGCCGGGGTGGGGACCGGAGCGGTCACGGCTGGCTCCCTGTGGTGGTGGGGTTCGGCAACGGCTCATCGTCACAGTTCCGCGCGCGTGTGGCGCGTGTGACGCGTGCGGACCGCGCTGTCCGACGCGACCAGCATAGGTGTCGGGAGGGTCGCTGTCCGCGAGGTGGCCGGATGGCGGACAAGATCACACACAGCCCATGTGGTCTGGACCACTTGAGGCCCCGGTGAAGTGTCGCGGCGTATCCGGGTGGGGAGAGGACCCTGTTGCGGCTTAGGCTGTCGGCCATGAGCAAGTCGCCTGGGGAGCGCGTGCCGGTCAGGTCGTTCTGGTGGTGGGAGCGTCGGCGCAGCGCTCTCCTGGACATCGGGCTGGCCGGGCTCGCGGCGCTGGAGTGCGCGGTCAGCGCGGTCACCTTCCTGGCACCCCGGCTTGACCTGGGGCTGCCGGCGATCGTGGGGGTCGCACTGGCCGGGGCGCTGGCGGGTTCCACCCTGGTGCTGCGGCGGCGCTGGCCGGCGGTGCCGGTGATGGTGGCGCTGGTGACGGTGCCCGGCATGTTCGGCGTGCTGCTGCTGGTGATGTCGCTGTACACGATGGCGGAGTCCTGGGAGTGGCCGTCGCGGCGGCTGCGGATGGTGGCGCTGTCGGTGGTGGCGTTCGTCGAGGCGTCCGGCGTGATGCTCGTGTCGATGGTGACGCCCGGCGGCGGGGCGATGCCCGAGCCGCCGCTCTGGGGGAAGGTGCTGCTGTCGGTGCTGGTGGCGGTCGCGCTGACGGTGCCGCCGGTGGTGACCGGGCTGTACGTGGGCGCGCGGCGACGGCTGATCGAATCGCTCCAGGACCGCGCGCACGGTCTGGAGGCGGAGCTGGACCTGCTGGCCGAGCAGGCCAGGGAGCGGGCCCGCCGGGCCCGGCTGGAGGAACGGACCAGGATCGCCCGGGAGATGCACGACGTGGTGGCGCACCGGGTGTCGCTGATGGTGGTGCACTCCGGGGCGCTGGAGCGGATCGTCGCGAAGGACCCGGAGAAGGCGGCGCAGAGCGCCAAGCTGATGGGCGAGGTCGGCCGGCAGGCGCTGAACGAGCTGCGGGAGATCCTCGGGGTGCTGCGGATGTCGGACGAGCAGGCGCCGGAGCCGGACTCGCTGGCCGGGCTGCCGCGGCTGGTCGACCAGTCGCGGGCGGCCGGGATGGCGGTGACGCTGACCGTCAGCGGCAGCCGTCAGGAGTTCACCGGCGAGGCCGAGCAGACCGCGTACCGGGTGGTGCAGGAAGGGCTGACCAACGCGCACAAGCACGCGGGCGGCGCGCAGGTCGCGGTGCTGCTGGCGTACGCGCCGAACGGGGTGCGGGTGAGCGTGGTGAACGCCTGCCCGGGCGGGGAGCGGGGCGCGGCGGCGCTGCCCAGCGGCGGCAACGGGCTGGTCGGGATGCGCGAGCGGGTGGTCGCGCTGGGCGGCACCTTCTCGGCCGGTCCGGAGCGGGACGGCGGGTTCCGGGTGGAGGCGGTGCTGCCGTCCCGGCTGGTGGTCCGGGCCGAGCGGCTGGTCTGACGGCCGGGCACGGCCGGGGTGGTCAGGTCTCGTCGGCGGTGCGCAGCCGCTCGGGGGCGGTGCCGAGGATCAGTGTGGAGACGGCCTGGTCAATGCCGTGTCCGAGAAACCACTCGCCGGTGTGGTCCAGGCTGTAGACGCGGCCCTCCTCGTCGATGGCGAGCAGCGCCTGTCCGTATGTCTCCTCGCCGAGCGGGGCGAGCCGGGTGTCCAGGGCGCGGCCGAGGTCGGCGAGGGTGCGCGGCTGGTGCAGGCCGCAGAGCGGGTCCACCAGGAACGGGGTGCGGGCGAGCTGACGCCCCGGTCCGCCCAGGTCGAAGGCGAGGCCGCCGAACTCGGCCCAGGCCTCGACCGCGGCCGGGAACACCGCGTGCTGGACGCCGGCCGGACTGCCGTACGCGACCAGCGCGTCGGCCCACTCCTCGGCCTGCCGGATCTGCCAGCGGCCGGGGTGCCAGCCGGCCGCCTTGAGCTCGGCGGCGACGTCGGCGGGGAAACGGGGGCGGGTCCGGCCGGCGGGCGCGCCGAGGGTGGCCGGCGGCGGCAGCGGCGGGCTGGGCGGATTCAGGACGGGCTCCGGGGGCTCGGGGACGGGGGGCGTGCGGGGCGCGGTCAGCGGCCGGGCGGGCCGACGGCGACGCTCTGCACGGTGAAGTGCTCCAGCAGCGGGACGCAGGACCGGCAGGGCGGGGCGTGGGTGCCGTGCGCCGGGTCGTGCTCCTCGCGGATGCGGACGGTGGTCAGCCGCGCCCCCTTGAGCGCCTTGCGGGCCTCGTGCAGACTCATCGGCTTGCGGGAGGCGCGCTTGGAGCGCTTGCCGTCCACGGTGGTGAGGTACTGGGAGAGCAGGACGGCCTCCGGGCAGCGGCCGGTGAAGCGTTCGCGGTGCTCGACCGGCAGACCGTCCAGGAACTCGCCGACCAGCGGGTGCAGCACCGGGCGCCGGGCGGGCTTGTCGCCGGCCAGGGTGTGCACCTCGCCGCCGCGCAGCGACAGGGCGGCGGCGACGGCGGGCAGCAGACTGTCGCGGTGGTGGCGCAGCAGGGGCGGGCCGTCCGGTTCCCCGGTGGTCATGCGTCGTCCTCCTCCTGTTTTCCGCTGACGGCACGGCTGATGGGGTCAGTCCGGGGCAAGCCTGTCAAATATCCCCGCCATCCGCACAACCGGGGTGCGGAGGTGGGTGGTCGTCAGGGCCGCTCGCGGGGTGACCGGCCGGGCGGGCACGCGATCGTGGCCGGATCCGCACGCCATCGTCACGACTCGTCCCCGGTGGACCCGAATCCACCCCCGGCCGGCGGCGGTGGCCGGTAGCGTTCCAGCAGCGGGCCGAGGGGGTGGCCGGGCCATGGGGATGGCCGGCCGGTCAAGGCAACTCCTTTGCTCGGCACGGCCGTTGAGGCCGCCGTGGCGGGGGCGTCCAGACGTCGGGCAAGGGGGATCTTGCGATGACGGAAACCGCCAACGAGGCGCCGGGCGAGCACGTGCCCACGCCCGGTGTGCCGCACGCCGTCGCGGTCTCCTCCTGCACCACCGGCCGGCACCGGCGCCCGGCTGGTCGCGGACCCGCCGCACGGCACCACCAACTACCAGTCCTGCTGGGTGCTGCCGCCGGACGGCGCCCCCGACCGCGCCGAACTGCTCGCCCGGCTCGCCGGGGCCGGCGTCCTCGCCCGGCGCGGCATCGTGGCCGCCCACCTGGAGGCCCCGTACAAGGGCGCCGCCCGGGTGCCGCTGCCCGCCGCCGAACTGCTCACCCGCCGCTCGCCGGTCCTGCCGCTCTACCACTCGCTCACCGAGCGGCAGCAGGACCGGGTGACCGACGCCCTGCGCGCCGCCCTCCCACCGCGCTGACCCCGAAGGGGAGCAGGATGCCCACCGGCACACCCGTCCCACTGGTGGACCTGAAGGCCGCGCACGCCGAGGTCGAGGCGGAGGTCCGGGCCGGCTTCGACCGGGTGCTCGCCACCGGCGGCTACCTCAAGGGCCCCGAGGTGGCCGGCTTCGAGGAGGAGTACGCCGACTTCTCCGGCACCCGGCACCGCGTGGGCGCCGCCAACGGCACCGACGCCCTCGAACTCGCCCTGCGCGCCCTCGGCCTGCCGCCCGGCGGCGTGGTGCTGCCCGCCAGCACCTTCGTCGCCACCGCGGAGGCCGTGGTCCGGGCCGGCCTGCGCCCGGTCCTGGTCGACGCCGACCCCGCCCATCCGCTGATCGACCCGGCCCGCGCCGCCGACGCGCGGCCCGGGGCGGTCGCGCTGCTGCCCGTCCACCTCAACGGCCGGCTCGCCCCGACGGCGCCGCTGCTGGACGCGGCCGACGGCCTGCCCGTGGTGGAGAGGACACCGCCCAGTCCCAGGGCGCCAGGCAGTACGGCCGCGCCTTCCACGGCCGGATCTCCGCCGCCGGCTTCCACCCCGGCAAGAACCTCGGCGCGTACGGCGACGCGGGCGCCGCCGTCACCGACGACGACCTGGCCGCCGCCGTCCGGCTCATCGGCGACCACGGCTCGGGCCGCAAGTACGAGCACGAGCGGTTCGGCTTCAACTCCCGGATGGACGCCCTCCAGGCCGTGGTGCTGCGGGCCAAGCCGCGCCGGCCGCCCGCCCGGAACGACGCCCGCCGGGCGCTACCACCGGCTGCTGGCCGGCCTCGACGGCGTCACCCTGCCGCGGACGGCGCCCGGCAACGAGCGCGTCCGGCACCTGTACGCGGTGCGGATCGGTCCGGGCCGCGACCGGGACACCGTCCTCGCCGCGCTCCAGGCCGCTGGCGTCGGCGCCGCCGTCCACTACCCCGTCCCGGTCCGCCTCCAGCCCGCCTTCCGGCACCTCGGTCACGGCGAGGGGGCCTTCCCGGTGGCCGAGCGGGCCGCCCGCGAACTGCTCACCCTGCCGCCGTTCCCGCAGATCACCGAGGTCCAGCAGGAACGCGTCGCCGAAGCCCTGGCGAAGGCCCTCGCGGCCTGAGCCACCACCGGCCGCCGGCCCCGTTCCGGTCTTCCCGGGCGGGGGTCCGGGGCCGGGGCAGACCCCCTACCCTGGTGTCCAGCAAGCGCACCGAGAATTTGCAGCAGCCAGTGGGGGCTCCCAGATGACGACAGGTCGGCCCGGCGTCGCCGCCGCGCCAAACGCGGCGTACGCAGGTCAGGTGGTGCAGTTCCCGGATCCGGTCCGCGCGGAGCGGCACCCCGCCGGGGTCCGGGTGGACGAGCACGGCTACCCGGACTTCGGCCCGTACGCGGCCGCCGCGGCCGAGGTCGCCGACCCGCCGGACGGCTTCGGCGTGGACGAGCTGCGGCTGACCGACTACGTCTCGGCCAACGCCGCGCTGTTCACCCAGGGCCACCCGCTCTGGGCCGATCTGGAGACCGCCGTCGCCACCCCGCCCGGCTGGACCTGGCACCACGCGGTCGGCCGGGCCGCGCCCGGCCGGCGGCGGATGGAACTCGTCCCGGTCGAGGTCAAGGCGCTGCTGCGGCACCACGGCGGGCTGGCCACCTCCTCGGCCGACCACAGCCGCCGGGGCACCCGCCCGCTGCAGGAGCGGCGGCCCGCGCACTTCTCGCTCGCCCGGGACGGCGGCGACCCGATCGGCGTCCCCGAGGACCTGCTGCAGAGCGCCGAGGAGCGCCTCGGCTACCGGCTGCCCGGCGCGTACCGCACCTTCCTCAAGCTCGGCGGCGGCCGCGCCCCGGTCGGCGTGGCGCTGGACCCGGAGCTCGGACTGCTGCTCGACCAGCCGTTCCTGACCCTCAGCGAGGAGTACGGCACCGAGGACGTCGTGTACGCCAACAAGTGCCTGCGCGACCACCTCACCAAGGACTACCTCGGCATCGCCTACGCCCAGGGCGGCATCGTGGCGCTCAAGGTGCGCGGCGACCGGGTCGGCTCGGTCTGGTTCTGCCTCTACGACGACGCCCGGGACAACGGCGCGGCCGAGGCCCCGGAGGACCGGGTCGCCCGGCTGCTGCTGCCCTGCGGTGAGGACTTCGACGCCTTCCTGCTCCGGCTGGCCGGCAGCCCGCCGGAGCTGGAGACGGTCGCGGAGCTGATGGTGGACGGCGGGTTCGCCCGCGCCGTGCCGGTGGGCTGACGTGGCCCCGGCGGTGGCGGTGTCCGGCGTGATGGACGCGGTGGGCGCGACAGGTGCGGAACAAGCGGGGACGAAGGGGACAGGGGTGAACCGGGCGTGGTGACGTACGCGCAGGCACAGGAGCTCGCCGAGGAGTGGATCAACGGCGGGGTGCCGCGTCCGCTCCAGCGTGAGGTGCGGGTCCGCGAGTTCGACCTGGGCTTCGTCTGCTGGGCGGTCCAGCCCGCCGACCGGGCGTCGGGTGAGACCGGCGGTTCGGCGGGCGAGGCGCGGCTGGTGATCGCCCGGGACTCCGGGGCCAGCACGCTCTGGCCCGCGCTGCCGGTCAACGAGGTGGTCCGGCAGTACGAGGAGGTGTACGGGCGGCCGGTCGCGGCAAACCCGGCCGGTGCGGCGAAGCCCGCGCCCGGGCCGGTCGAGGCGACGTCCTTCCTGCTCAGCCCGCCGCAGTGGCTCCAGGAGGCGGGCGCCGCGGCGATCGCGGCGGAGGCGGAGCGGCTGGGGACGGCCGCCGCCCCGCGGGCCGCCGCCGCGCAAACGGTCCCGCAGGCCGCCGCTCCGCCGGCGCCCGCCGTGCTGACCACGCCGCCGGCCTCCGAGCGGCCCGCCGGGGACGCGCCGACCATGCTCGCCCCGCCGCCCGGCCCGGCGCCGCAGGCCCCCGTCGCCGATCCCGCCGCGCCGCCCACAGCGCCGCCCACAGCTCCGCCCACAGCTCCGCCTGCCGCTCCGCCGGTCGGCGGTGCCGAGGCGGCCACGGTGCTGCTGCCCGAGGGCCTGCGCACCAACGGCGCCGGTCTGCCCGGTGCGGGCCGGCCCGGTGCGGAGGCGGCCACGGTGCTGCTGCCCGCCGACGGCTACGGGACGCCTCCGTCCCCGCCGCCGGCCGGCCCGGCGGTGGAGCCCGCGCCGACGGTGCTGGCCTCGCCGGACGGTCTGCCCGGGCTGATGGGTCTGCCCGGGGCGCCCGGCCCCGGTGTACCAGGCCCCGGCGCGCCCGGGACGCCACCGCCCGCCGCGCCCGCGCCCGCCGTGCCGCAGGGCGTCCCCGGCCGTAACCCGGTCGGCGCTCCGCCGCCGCCTCCGCCGGGCGAGCTGCGGCACACCCCGGGCGGCGGCACGCCCGTGGCGGCCGTCGGCGGACGCAACCCGGCCGCCGCCCCGCCGCCCCCGCCCCCGGCGGGCCTGCGCGGCGCCGACGGTCCGCCCGCCGCGCCCGGTGCCGGGGCGGCGTACGAGCGCACCCAGCTCGCGAACGCGATCGACCTGTCGGCCGCCGGTGCCGCCCCGGGCGTGCCCGGCGACCCCGGCACGCCGCCGTCCGGGGGCCCGGCCGTGCCGCCGCCACCCGGCGCCGCGGGGCCCGGCGCGCCCGCGTCCGGCTACGGCTACCCGGCCGCCCCGGCCCCGGCCCCGGCCGCTCCGCCGGCGCCCGTCCCCGGCCCTCCGCAGGGCGCCCCGGTGCCGCCCGGCGTGCCCGCCGTCGGCCCGGGCTACTTCGCGGCGCTCAGCTACCGCGGCCCGGACGGTTCCGAGCAGAAGCTGCTCCACCGCAGCGAGCCCGGCACCCCGCACCCCGAGTGGAAGATCCTCCAGGACCTGCGGCGGCTGAACGTTCCGCCGGAGCAGGTGCTGGAGCTCTACACCGAGCTGGAGTCCTGCGACCTTCCGGGCGGCTACTGCCACCGGATGATCGCCGCCTCCTGGCCGAACGTCCGGCTGACCCACACCGCCGACTACGGCCGGGACCACCACACCCGGCAGGCCGGCATGGCCCAGCTGCTCGACCACCTGGACGAGCTGCACCAGCTGGCCTCCGGCGCCCAGCGGGTGCGCCCGTTCCGGGTGCCGCTGCCCGCCCCGGGGAGTGTCCCGCCGCTGCCGCCGCTCGCACCGCAGCAGCTCGCCCAGGAGCTCGGCCAGGCCTTCGGCCCGAACGTGTTCCGCTTCGAGCAGCGCGCCGTCGCCCGGCAGGGGGTGCCCGAGCCGGTGGCGCAGACCCTGATGTGGGCGGGCCTGCCGCGCGAGTTCGGGCCGTTCTTCTGGGCGCAGGCCCAGGAGGGCCGCCCGATCCCGACGCTCGCCGAGCTGGCGGTCGAACGCGGCCTGCCGGCCGGCCCGGACTTCGGCGGCTACCTGGTGCTCGGCAACGACTACGGCCGCCAGCTCTGTGTGCAGTACGGCACAGCGCACGTGGTCGCGGTGGACGTCGACGGAACCGGCGAGCCGCCCCGGTTCGTCAACAGCGGTGTACCGGAGTTCGTCCGCGCGCTGGCCCTGCTGGGCCGGATGTGGCGGCTGCGGTACGGGCTGACGCCCGATCAGGCAGGCCGCTGGACAACCGACTTCCAGGCCCAGCTCGCCGCCGTCGACCCGGCGGCCCTCCAGTCGGCGGACACCTGGTGGGCCGTGCTGCTGGAGCAGTTCTGGGACGGTCTGCTGTAGCGGACCGCCCCCGGTCCACCCAGGTGGAAGGGGTCGTTCCGCTGTCCGGAACGGCCCCTTCGCCGTGCTGCTGCGGCTCTGCCTCATTGGGGTTTCGCCACGATCTGCGCAAAATAGGTCAAGAGGATGGGTCTATTCGGCCGGTCCTCACCGCGTTTCGATCCGTAAGACGTTCGGTTCCAGACTCGGTTCCCGATCCGTCCGATCCGTCCGATCATGGGCTCCGCAGCCCGCGACACGAGGGGAAGAGCCCATGAGCGACGCCGTCCCCCAGCACGGCTTCACCGCTGCCCGGCGCGGTTACGCGCCCGAGCAGGTCGACCGAGCCCTGGCCGCTCTCACCGCACAGCGCGACGAGGCGTGGGAACGGCTGAGCGTGCTCGGCGCCGGGATCCGGGAGATGGAGCGTCGGCTGGCCGACATCCGGCAGGCCGCCGCCGACGCCCCGGAGCCGGACTACGAGGTGCTCAGCGAGCAGGCCCTGGCGCTGGCCAGGATGGCCGAGAACGAGGCCAGGGCCGTCCGCGACGCCGCCGAGCGGTACGCCGAGGACAACCGGGACGACGTCTACGAGGCCGGCCAGGCGCTGTCCCACGCCGCCAAGGAGTACGCCGCGACCACCCGCGCGGAGGCCGACCAGGCCGCCCGGCGCACCGACGAGCGCACCCGGGCCGAGGCCGAGGCGATCCGCGCCGACGCCGACCGCGACATCCGGTCCGTCCGGGACGCGGCCACCGCCCACGCCGCCAAGGTGCGGGTCGCGGCGGCGGAGGCCTCCGAGCGGGCCGAGGCCAAGCTGGCCGAGCTGCGCCGCCGCGCCGACGAGACGTTCGCCGCGGCCGAGGCCAAGGCGGACGCCGCGGACGCCCAGGTGGCGGCGACCGCCGAGCGCCGGGTCAAGGAGGCCGAGCAGCACCGGGAGACCGTGCTCGGCCAGATCAAGCAGGCGGACGCCGAGGCGCAGGCCAGGGCGGACCAGCTGATCGAGCAGGCCCGGCGCGAGGCCGAGCGGATCAACGCGGCGAGCGAGCGCGAGCAGCGCGAGTTCGAGACCCGCCAGGAGACGGTGCAGCAGCACCTGGACCACATCAAGGCCACCCTCGCCTCGCTCACCGGCGCGGCCGTGGGCGCGCTCGACCCCGCCGAGGCGGCGCGGGCCGGGGCGCGGGACGCGCCGGAGGTGGACTCCGAGGCGGACACCGGCGAGATCGCGGTGGCGAATCTGCGCAAGGACGGTGCGGTCGGGGTCGCCCGTGGGGTCCGGCCGGCCGCCGCCGAGGCGGCGACGGCGGTGCTGCCGGTGCCGCCCGGCCCGGTCACCCCGGGGCCGGTCGCGCCCGCCGGGGCGCCGCCGCGGCCGGCCTCGCCGCCGAGCGGTGCGCCCTCCGGCGGCGCGACCGGCGGCGAGCAGAGGCGGCCGGAGGAGGAGACCCGGATCATCCCCAAGATCGTGATCGTGGACGACGGCAGCCCGAACACCGTGGGCTACCACCGGCGCTGACCCCGGGCGGTTCCCGCCTCAGGGCGCGGCCGAGGGGCCGTCGCCCGCCAGCAGCCGCACGAGCTTCTCGTCCTGGGCCCTGACCGCCTCCCGCTGGGCGGTCAGGGCCTGCGCGTTGCGGTCGATCAGCTGCCGCTGGTAGCCGGCCAGGACGGCGAACCAGATGCCGCCGAGGTTGCTGCTCGCGGTGCAGTCGGCGTCGGCGCGGGCGGTCGCGATCTCGCTCGCGGTGATCTCCCGGGCGCCCTGGAACCGTCCGGGCAGGACCGCCGGGTCGTCGGCCTGGAACCCGGCGGCGGCCATGCAGCCGGACCAGTTCCGGGTCGCCGCGACCACCCGCTCGTCGCGGCCGGTCGCCCGGAACGACTCGTCGAACAGCCGGCTGACCAGTGCGGTGCCGTTGCCCGGGGGCGAGCCGATCCGTTCCGCCGCCTGCCGGTCGCAGTCCACCCGGGCGGCGTCGTACGCCTCGCCGGACCCGGCCGGTGACCCGACCGGCCGGGGTGCGGTCCGCGTCGGCGGGTGGAATCCCTGCACGGCAGCGGCCCCGGCCCCCAGATACCCCCAGGCGCCGGCCGGCAGGGCGGTCGCGTTGTCCGGCGCCTGCGCGGGCTGGAGGCCGTCGCCGCCGAACGCGGTGAATCCGGCCCGCCGCATACACGAGACGACCAGCGCATTCCTGGCCTGAATCTCTTTCACGGCGCTCTGGTCATTGCCCTGATAAGCGGAGAGCGGCAGTCCGGTCATTCCGCCGCGACCGGATTCCGGGGCTTTCGGCGAGTCGATCGCCGGCGGCGTCGGCGAGGATTCCGCCGAACCGCCTCCGGGGAAAGCGGTGCAACTTGCCGAAAGGGTCGAAAAAGCAGCCGCCAGGGCGATGGCGGTGAATCGTCCCAAATGTGGTGGACGTGCCAAGCTTCTGCTCCGTTCCTCAGGCCCGGCAAGGCTGATCGGACCCTAGCGCATTCCCCCTGGGTTCGTTTCGGGGGTACCCGCGGTACTACGGCTTGGCCGGAAAACAGCTGTTCGGTAGCAGGCCTCCATGTAAATCTCTGGAGTCGCAACAGCTGTCGATGGAGGGGTTTCATGATTCGCCGCACAAATCCCCGCAAGGATCGCCGTACGGGAAATATCAGGGCGAGCAGGATCGGCGTGCTCGCCGTTCTGGCCGCCACCGCCGCCGCGCTGCTGCCGGTGGCCGATGCGAACGCCGTGAACCGGATCGACTGCGGTAACCACACCGATTACGCGAAGGTGTACAACTACGGCTACAGCGGCCAGCTCTGCTTCGCGAACGACGGGTGGATGTCGGTCCGTATCTACAACGTCGACCGGATCGACGCCGGTAACAACCGGGTCATCACGTACCTCGGCGGCGGGCTCGGCTCCTGGACGGTCTTCAACTGGGAGCAGTACGACTTCAACGGCAACCAGGGCCACCAGGTGATGATGTACGACATCAACCTCTCCCGCTGGTAGCCGGCGCGAGCCGTTGTCCTCCACGGGGTGCCGGGCGGGTGCGGACGCCCGGCACCATCCCGTGGTCGCCCTCCCGGCCCGGTCACAGCACCTCGACCGCGGCGCCCGACAGCCGGCGGCGGCAGTCCAGCACGTACCGGGCGTGCGTGGTGACGGCCTCGTAGTCGAACTCGTCGTGGTCGGCGAGCAGCACCACCGCGTCCGCCGCCGCCAGCTCCTCCGGTGTCGCCTCCACCCGGCGGACGGCGGCGAACGGATCGCCGTGCGGATCCTGCTCGGCGGCCCGCTGGCCGGGGATCACCGGCTCCGGGACGTGCACCCCGACCACCACGTGCGGGTCGGCGGCCCGGACCTCGGCGCCCATCCTGGTCAGCAGTTCGGCGACCCGGGCGGCCGGCGTCTCCCGGGCGTCCCCGGTGTTCTTCTTGTAGGCGAGCCCGAGCAGCAGCACCCGCGACCCCTTCACCGAGCGCCGCCGCTCGTTCAGCGCCTCGGCGAGCCGCCGCACCACGTAGTCGGGCATGTGGCTGTTGACGTCGTTGGCCAGCTCGACGAAGCGGAACGACTGGCCGAGTGCCCGCTCCACCCGCCAGGACAGATAGCAGGGGTCGATCGGCAGGCAGTGCCCGCCGACGCCCGGCCCCGGGGTGAAACGCAGATAGCCGAACGGCTTGGTCGAGGCGGCGTCGATCGCCTCCCAGACGTCGATCCCGAGGTCGTGCGCGAACATCGCCAGTTCGTTGACCAGCGCGATGTTCACATGGCGGAAGGTGTTCTCCAACAGCTTGGTCAGCTCGGCCTCCTTGCAGGAGGAGACCGGTACCGTCCGCTCGACCAGCTGTCCGTAGAAGCCCTCGACGGCCGTCAGGGCCGCCGGGTCCACACCGGAGACCACCTTCGGGGTGTTCTCCAGCCGCCAGGTCGGGTTGCCCGGGTCGATCCGCTCGGGGCTGTAGCCGAGGTGGAAGTCCCGGCCGGCGGTCAGGCCCGAGCCCTCCTCCAGCAGCGGCGCGAGCAGTTCCTCGGTGGTGCCCGGGTAGGTGGTGGACTCCAGGACCACCGTCGCCCCCGGCCGCAGGTGCTGGGCGAGCAGCCGGGCCGAGGACTCGATGCAGGACAGGTCGGGCACCCCGTCGCGCAGCGGCGTCGGTACGGTGATCACCGCGATGTCGAAGCCCGCCACGTCGGCCGGGTCGGCGGACGGCAGATAGCCGCCGCTCTCCAGCAGCGGGCGCAGCCGCTCGGAGGGGATGTCCTCGACGTACGACTCGCCGACCGCCAGCCGTTTGATCCGGCGCTCGTCCACGTCGTAGCCGACCACCCGGTGCCCCACTTCGGCCGCGCGGACCGCCAGCGGCAGCCCCACATAGCCCTGGCCTGCGATGACAACGCGCATGACGAAGAACCCCCTCCATCGCGACGCCCCCAGACCCCTCCGGAGCGTCCCCACACGGCCTTCACAACAGGGTAGGGAGCGGTGGCGGGGCGGCGTGCGCGTTCGGGCAAACGGGCGGGCGGTCCGGGCGCGGCGGCGCGGAGCGGACGAGGCCGAGACCCGTGGCGTCCTCCAGGAAAGGACGCCACGGTTCCCGGCGCTTGGGCGGGCGCCCCCACCCAGGGTCGCCCGGCCTCGCACCCCCGACCCCCATCGGGTGTGCGACTGTGCCGCCACAGCCATCCCCCACGGTTGGGTGCGGCGGGCACATTCACCATGGTGCGCGATCTCCATGGACGGCCAGTGACAGGAGTATGTCCAGTTCGTGGCAGATCGCGAAGCCGTGTGCGCGGCCCGGTGGCCGGTGGTCCGGCCGCGCCCCGGCCGCGCCCCGGCCGCGCCCCGGCCGCGCCCCGGCCGTGCCGTGGCCGTGCGCCGCGTGCGCGTCTGCGCCGCGGCGTAGGCTGGAGACCCCCGGCCGCACGGCGTGCCGGGCCGTTCGCGTTGCCCCGGCGGGCCTTCGTCGCCCGGGGGCAGCACCAGCCACGGGACGAAGAAGAGACTCCAGATGAGCCTGACCGGACTGCTCGATGTCGTCGCGCGGGACGCGGCCCTCGCCGAGGCGATCGAGGCCGCGACCGCCAGCGGTGCCGCCGCCGGCGGCCGCCGCCACCTGGACCTGGTCGGCCCGCCCGCCGCCAGACCGTTCGCCGTCGCGGCGCTGGCCCGCGGGCTCGCCGCGCAGGCGGCGGGGGAGCGCGGCCGGCCGGTGCTGGCCGTCACGGCCACCGGCCGGGAGGCCGAGGACCTCGCCGCCTCGCTCCGCTCGCTGCTGCCACCCGACGCGGTGGCCGAGTTCCCGGCCTGGGAGACGCTGCCGCACGAACGGCTCTCGCCGCGCTCGGACACCGTCGGCCGCCGGCTGGCCGTGCTGCGCCGGATCGTGCACCCGCGCGCGGACGACCCGGCGGCAGGCCCGGTGCAGGTCGTCGTGGCCCCCGTCCGCTCGGTGCTTCAGCCGCAGGTGAAGGGGCTGGCCGAGCTGGAGCCGGTGGCGGTCCGGCGCGGTGAGTCGCACGACCTGGAGGAGGTGGCCCGGCGGCTGTCGGCCGCCGCCTACGCCCGGGTCGAACTGGTCGAGAAGCGCGGCGAGTTCGCGGTGCGCGGCGGCATCCTGGACGTCTTCCCGCCGACCGAGGAGCACCCGCTGCGGGTGGAGTTCTGGGGCGACGACGTCGAGGAGATCCGCTACTTCAAGGTCGCCGACCAGCGCTCGCTGGAGATCGCCGACTTCGGTCTCTGGGCGCCGCCCTGTCGTGAGCTGCTGCTGACGGACGAGGTCCGGACGCGCGCCGCCGCGCTGGCCGTCGAGCACCCCGGGCTGGCCGAGATCCTGGACAGGATCGCCGAGGGCATCGCGGTCGAGGGCATGGAGTCGCTGGCACCCGTCCTGGTGGACGACATGGAACTGCTGATGGACGTGCTCCCGCTCGGCTCGGTCGCCGTGGTCTGCGACCCCGAGCGGGTCCGCACCCGGGCGGCCGACCTGGTGGCGACCAGCCAGGAGTTCCTGCACGCCTCGTGGGTGGCGGCCGCGGCCGGCGGGGACCGGCCGATCGACCTGGAGGCGATCGACGTCTCCGCCGCCTCGCTCCGTTCGCTGGCCGAGGTGCGCGAGCACGCCGAGGAGATCGGCCTGCCCTGGTGGTCGGTCAGCCCGTTCGCCACCAGCGAGTCCTCGGTGGACTCCGTCCTGGAGTTCGACGCCAACACGCTGACCCTCGGCATGCACGCGGTCGAGGCGTACCGGGGTGACACCGCCCGGGCGATCGCCGACGCCAAGGAACGGCTGGCCGCCGACTGGCGGGTCGTCATGGTCACGGAGGGGCACGGCCCGGCCTCCCGGCTCGCCGAGGTGCTCGGCAACGAGGGGATCCCGGCCCGGCTGGTCGCCGACCTCGCCGAGGCGCCCACCCGGGACGTCGTCCATGTCTCCTGCGGCTCGATCGAGCACGGCTTCGTCGACGAGGCGCTCAAGCTGACCGTGATCACCGAGACCGACCTGTCCGGCCAGAAGTCCTCCACCAAGGACATGCGCCGGATGCCGTCCCGGCGCCGCAACGCGATCGACCCGCTGGCGCTGGCCGCCGGGGACTACGTCGTCCACGAGGCGCACGGCGTCGGCCGCTACGTCGAGATGGTGCAGCGCACCGTGCAGGGCGCGACCCGCGAGTACCTGGTGCTGGAGTACGCGCCGGCCAAGCGCGGCCACCCCGGCGACCGGCTCTTCGTGCCGACCGACCAGCTGGACCAGGTCACCAAGTACGTCGGCGGCGAGGCCCCGACCCTGCACCGGCTCGGCGGCGCGGACTGGGCCAAGACCAAGCAGCGGGCCAAGAAGGCGGTCAAGGAGATCGCCGCCGACCTGATCAAGCTGTACTCGGCCCGGATGGCCGCCCCCGGCCACACCTTCGGCCAGGACACCCCGTGGCAGCGCGAGCTGGAGGACGCCTTCCCGTACGCGGAGACGCCCGACCAGCTGACCACCATCGCCGAGGTCAAGGCGGACATGGAGAAGTCCGTCCCGATGGACCGGCTGATCTGCGGCGACGTCGGCTACGGCAAGACCGAGATCGCGGTGCGGGCGGCGTTCAAGGCGGTGCAGGACGGCAAGCAGGTGGCGGTGCTGGTGCCGACCACGCTGCTGGTGCAGCAGCACTTCTCCACCTTCGCCGAGCGCTACGCGAACTTCCCGGTGACGGTGAAGGCGCTCTCCCGGTTCCAGACCGACGGCGAGGCGAAGGCCGTCCTGGAGGGCCTGTTCGAGGGCTCGGTGGACGTCGTCATCGGCACCCACCGGCTGTTCTCCTCGGAGACCCGCTTCAAGGACCTCGGCCTGGTCATCGTGGACGAGGAGCAGCGGTTCGGCGTCGAGCACAAGGAGCAGCTGAAGAAGCTGCGCGCCAACGTCGACGTGCTGACCATGTCGGCCACCCCGATCCCGCGCACCCTGGAGATGGCCGTCACCGGGATCCGCGAGATGTCCACCATCACCACCCCGCCGGAGGAGCGGCACCCGGTGCTGACCTTCGTCGGCCCGTACGACGAGAAGCAGATCTCGGCCGCGATCCGGCGTGAACTCCTGCGCGAGGGCCAGGTGTTCTACATCCACAACCGGGTGGAGTCGATCGACAAGGCGGCCGCCCGGCTGAAGGACCTCGTCCCCGAGGCGCGGATCGCCACCGCGCACGGGCAGATGGGGGAGACCCAGCTGGAGAAGGTCGTCGTCGACTTCTGGGAGAAGGAGTTCGACGTCCTGGTCTCCACCACGATCGTGGAGTCGGGCATCGACATCTCCAACGCCAACACCCTGATCGTGGAGCGCGGCGACACCTTCGGGCTCTCGCAGCTGCACCAGCTGCGCGGCCGGGTCGGCCGAGGCCGCGAGCGCGGGTACGCGTACATGCTGTACCCGCCGGAGAAGCCGCTGACCGAGACCGCGCACGAGCGCCTCGCCACCATCGCCCAGCACACCGAGATGGGCGCCGGTATGTACGTGGCGATGAAGGACCTGGAGATCCGCGGCGCCGGCAACCTGCTCGGCGGGGAGCAGTCCGGGCACATCGCGGGGGTCGGCTTCGACCTCTACATGCGGATGGTCGGCGAGGCGGTGGCCGAGTTCCGCGAGTCGCTGGCGGGCGGCGGCGAGCCGGAGGAGGAGCCGCTGGAGGTCAAGATCGAGCTGCCGGTGGACGCCCATGTGCCGCACGACTACGCGCCGGGCGAGCGGTTGCGGCTCCAGGCGTACCGCTCGATCGCGGCGGTCAACTCGGAGGCGGACATCACCCAGGTCCGCGACGAACTCGTGGACCGCTACGGGAAGCTGCCCGAGGCGGTGGAGAACCTGCTGATGGTGGCGGCGCTGCGGCTGTACGCCCGCCGGTGCGGCATCTCGGACATCACCCTGCAGGGTTCCAACGTCCGGTTCGGGCCGGTGGAGCTGCGCGAGTCGCAGCAGCTGCGGTTGAACCGGCTCTACCCGCGCAGCCAGGTCAAGGCCGCCGCCCGGCAGTTGCTGGTGCCCCGGCCGACGACCGGCCGGATCGGCGGCAAGCCGCTGGTCGGGCGTGAACTGCTGGGCTGGTGCGGTGAGTTCCTGTCGGCGATGTTCGACGACCTGGCGGGGGCGAAGAAGTAGCGGGCGCCGGGGGTCTGCCCCCGGGGGGGCGGCGGTCCCGGGCGAACTGCCCGGGGCCGCCGTTGCGTGTTGCGCGGGTGGGGCACGCGTGCGCACCCTCCTCCAGTGACCGGGACTTGCCGGCGGGCCCCCCGGTCTCCCGCACCCGCGGGCATGACTTTCGACAGATCCGCCCCGCGCCGCCCTTCCGTACTGTCGTCTCCGTGCGAACAGGTGGACAGCGGTGGGACGGGTGGCTGGACGGCGGGCTGCTGGCGGTGGCGGCGGCGGCGACCGGGTGGAGTGTGTTCAGTCTCTGGTGGGCGCTGCCCGCGACGGCGGCCGCGTTCCTGGCGGGGCGGCGGACGGCGCGGGCCCGGTCGGCCGTCGCGGTGTTCGCCGGGCTGGTCGCCGTCGGGCTGGTGGCGGTGGCGGTGGTGCCGCGGTGGTTCGTGCTCGGGACGAGGTTCGTCCTGCTCTCGGTGTGCGTCGCGATGGGGCCGTGGCTGCTGGGGCGGTTCTGGCGCCAGTCGCAGGAGCTGGTGCGGGCCGGGTGGGAGCGGGCCGAGCGGCTGGAGCGCGAGCAGTGGCTGGTGGCGGAGCAGGCCCGGCTGCGGGAACGTGCCCGGATCGCCCAGGACATGCACGACGCGCTCGGCCACGATCTCAGCCTGATCGCCCTGCGGGCGGGGGCACTCAAGCTCGCACCCGGCCTGGCACCGCCGCACCGGGAGGCCGCCCAGGAGATCCGGGCGGGCGCCGCGGTCGCGGTGGAACGGCTCGGCGAGGTCATCGGCGTCCTGCGGGACGACGACGGGGGAGCCCCCCGTGGTCCGGCCGACGCGTCCATCGCGCAACTGGTCGTCGAGGCCGCGGCTGCCGGCCTGGACGTCCGGCTGGCCGTCACGGGCGAGCCGGACGGGCTGCCGAGGGCGGCCGAGCACGCCGCCTACCGGGTGGTGCAGGAGGCGCTGACCAACGCGGCCAAGCACGCACCGCGGGCGCTGGTCACCGTCGAGGTGGGGTACTCGGCGCAGGGGGCCCGGGTCGGGGTGGCCAACGGGCCGTCCCCGGCCGCGCCGGCGCCGGCGACCGGTGGACGCGGGCTGATCGGACTCGCCGAGCGGGTCCGGCTGGCCGGCGGGGTCTTCACCCACGGCCCGGGGCCCGACGGCGGCTTCGAGGTGGTGGCGAGCCTGCCGCGGGTCCGCCCCGCGAACACCGCCCCCGCCCCCGGTCCTGGCTCCGCCCTCAGCCCTGGCTCCGCCCCTGGTCCCGCGTCCTCCGTACGGGTGGCGGAGACCCGGACGGCGGAGACGGCGGGGGAGCTCCGGCGCGCCCGGCGGCGGGTGGTCCGGGGGCTGGCGGCGGCGGTTCTGGTGCCGCTGGCGACCGGCCTGGTGCTGGTGCTCGCCGTGCGAGGATGGGCCTTCCACGTCACCAGCCAGGCGGTGCTGGACCCGGCCGGCTACGCG
The DNA here is from genome assembly GCF_044753005.1 of Kitasatospora sp. NPDC088548. Taxonomy (NCBI): domain Bacteria; kingdom Bacillati; phylum Actinomycetota; class Actinomycetes; order Kitasatosporales; family Streptomycetaceae; genus Kitasatospora; species Kitasatospora sp. NPDC088548. The sequence continues at coordinate 15,265 of NZ_JBIVMI010000024.1, read as the reverse complement.
TCGCTCCGGGTCGGTCAGGACCGGGCCTCCGTGCGAGGCGTCCTGCCGGAGCGTCAGCTCACCTACCGGCCGCCCGCCATGGCGGCGGTGCCGCCGGCCCCGTCGGGAGAGGGAGTCGAATGCGAGTACTACGCGATGTCCGCGGATCTGTTGGTCGACTGGTCGGGCGACGCGTACCGGCTCTGCTTCCAGGGGCAGGTGCTGGTCTCGCTCGATGCTCTGCTCCGGTGAACGCGGGAGGCGGGCGGTGACGATTCGTGTGGTGATCGCCGATGACGAGCCGATGGTCCGGGCCGGAGTGCGCGCGGTGCTCAGCACCGACCCGGGCATCGAGATCGTCGCCGAGACCGGGGACGGCCGGGACGCCGTCGAACTGGTCCGGCGGCACCGGCCGGACGTCGTGGTGCTGGACATCCGGATGCCCGGAGCGGACGGTCTCACCGCCGCCGCCGAGATCCGCCGGACCGGCGCCGCCACCGGGATCGTCATCCTGACGACCTTCGGCGAGGACGACTACATCCTGCGGGCCCTCGGCGGCGGCGCCAACGGCTTCCTGATCAAGTCCGGCGAGCCGGAGGAACTGATCGCCGGCGTCCGGGCGGTGGCGGACGGCGCCGCCTACCTCTCACCCCAGGTGGCCGCGCGGGTGGTCGCCCATCTCGCCGCGGGCGGTGCGGGCGGGCCCGCCGACCGCCGGACCGCCGCCCGGGACCAGGTGGCCGGGCTGACCGTCCGGGAACGCGACGTGCTGACGCTGATCGCCGCCGGGCTGTCCAACGGTCAGATCGCCCGCCGGATCGGCGTGGTGGAAGGCACCGTGAAGGCCCATGTGAGCTCCATCCTGGCCCGGCTCGGCGTGGCCAACCGCGCGGCCGCCGCCGTCCTCGCGCACGAGGCCGGCCTGACCGTCGGCGGTTCGTGCGCGGGTGGCCCGCGCGACTGACGGCGCCAGCAGCAGCGTCCCCAGCAACGGCACGCCGCCCAGCGCGGACACCGCCCCGGTGGCGAGCGGGAGCAGCGCGACGACCACCGCCGCCGTGACGGTGGCGCCCAGGGCGGCCCCAGCGGCCACGTCGTGCGGGTAGTGCACCCCGGCCGCCACCCGCAGCGCGGCCGTGGCGCCGCCGACGGGTATGACGAGCAGGGCCCAGCGCGGCCGCAGCAGCACCAGGCCGGTGGCCAGGGCGACGGCCAGGGTCGCGTGGTTACTGGGGAAGGACCAGTCGCCCGGCGGCGGGCACTCGGCGACGGCCGGCACCCCGGGCAGCGCACGGCAGGGCCGCTCCTCGTCGACGATCAGCTTCAGCACCTCGCTGGTGCCGTACGCGAGCACCGTGCCGAGGCCGGTGAGCACGACCCCCGCGACCGGTCCGGCGGCGCGCCGACCGCGCGCCGTCCACCAGCGGAGCGCCAGCAGCAGACCGAGCACCAGCAGCCCGGCCTCGGTGGCGGGCTCCATCAGCGAGCCCAGCCAGTGCGGTGCGTCGGCGACCGCCTCGACCACCCGCCGGTAGCCCGTGACGGACGGGCCGCCGACCACCCGGGTCGGTGCCTCCTCGCCGCCGCCCGCCGGGGCGAGCCACCCGACCACGCCGGCGCCCGCCCCCAGCAGGGCCACCGCCGACGCCACTCTCGCACCCGTCGCACCCGTCGTCCTGGCCGTGTCGGCGGCGGCCGTTCCCGTCGTGGTCGTGTACGTCCTGACCGTTCTCCTCATGCTCACCGACGGTAGGAGCGGCCGACGCCGGAGGCCCGGCCCGAAAGTCAGACGGGACCCTGGACGATCGTCAGGGTTGACAGCCGGGCTCCCGCTCCGCTGAGCCGTTCGGGCCACGGTCCGCGCGTCGGGCGCACGGCCGCCCTACCCTCGGGGAAACGCCCGGCCGGGCCCGCCGCCACCCCCGGAGACCAGCCATGCACCGTCGGACCGCCGCCGCGGGTGTCCTGCTCGCCGTCTCGGCGCTGGCCGCCTGCGGGAGCGACGGCCTGACGGCGGGTACGGCGGTGGTCCTGGACGGCCGGCGGATCCCGGTCGGCGCGGTGGAGGCCCGGGTGACGCAGCTGCGGGCCGCGCCCGGCGGTGCGTCGACGGACGTCCGGCAGCAGGCGGACGGGCTGGTGCGGCGGGCCGTCGCGGACCTGGTGCTCGACGCGGTGGTCGCCCGGGCGGTGGCCGACCGCGGCCTGGCCGTCGGCGGCGCCGAGGTCGCGGCGGTCCGGGCTGCGGAGGAGGGCCGGTACGGCGGTGCCGGTCCGCTGGCCCGGGTGCTGGTCGCGCGCGGCGTCCCGGCGGCCGGGGCCGACGCCTACTACCGGCGGCAGCTGGGTATCCGCGGCCTCGCCGCCGCGGCCGGGCAGGACGCCGGTACCCCGGCGGGCGACGCCACCGTCCGCCGGGCGCTGGCCGATGCCGCCACCACGCTCCACCTGCGGGTCAACCCCCGCTACGGCGGTTGGGACGCGGAGCGGGCGGTGCTGCTCCCCGACGCCCCGCCCTGGCTGGCCCGGTAGGGCCCGCCCCGCCCCGCCGCCTCGCCGGACCGCCGCCCGAAACCGGGACGCGGCGGGCCACCGGGGCCGGGTAGGTTCGGAGGGTGACGAATCCTCCGCCCGCGAAGCTGATCCTGCTCACCACCACCCACCGGGTGGCCCCCGGCCTGCTGGCCTGGCCCGCCTGGGAGGCGCTGCGCACGGCCGGGCGCGTGCTGGCGGCCGACGCCGACCACCCCCAGCTGGCCGCGGTGCGCCAGGCCGGGGTCGAGGTGGACCTCGTGCCGGCCGGCTCGGCGCCGGCCCTCGCCCGGCTGCTGACCGAGCCGGCGCCCGGCGCGGGCCCGACGGTCTGGCTGGGCGGCCCGGACGGCGACCCTGGCCTGACCGACGCGCTGGCGCGTCTCGCGGTCGAGCACGCGGGCGAGGTGCCGGAGATCGAGGTGCTGCCCGGCTCGTACGACCTGCCGGGCGCCCGGCTGCTCGACCTGGTCTCCGTGATGGACCGCCTCCGCTCGCCCGGCGGCTGCCCCTGGGACGCCGAGCAGACCCACGCCAGTCTGGTCAAGTACCTGGTGGAGGAGGCGTACGAGCTGGTCGAGGCGATCGAGGAGGGGGACCGCGACACCCTGCGCGAGGAGCTGGGGGACGTCCTTCTCCAGGTCTTCTTCCACTCCCGGATCGCCGAGGAGCACCCCACCGACCCGTTCTCGGTGGACGACGTGGCCGGGGACATCGTCGAGAAGCTGATGTACCGCCACCCGCATGTGTTCGGGGACGTCGAGGCCGAGGGCGCCGCCGAGGTGGAGGCGAACTGGGAGCAGCTGAAGGCCGCCGAGAAGTCCGAGCGCGAGTCGGTGCTGGACGGCGTGCCGGCCGGGCTGCCCGCGCTGGCGTACGCGGCGAAGCTGGTGTCGCGGGCGCGCCGGGCGGGCTTCACGGGCGTGCCGGACGAGCCGTACGAGCTGCCCGCCGAGCTCACGGCGGAGTCGGCGGGCAGGCTGCTGCTCGCGGTGGCGCAGCGGGCGCACGACGCGGGGGTGGACGTGGACGCCGCGCTGCGGGCGGCGGCGCGCGGCTACCGGGACGCGGTGCGCGCGGCCGAGGGACTGAAGCCCGAGTAGCCGGGACTGCCCGGGCGGCCGGCCGCCCGGGCAGTCCCGGCAGGGGTCAGACGGGCTGGACGCTCTCCACCGGCCGGCGCTGCGGCGGGACGACCTCACCGATCGCCTCGCCGACCAGGGCGAGCAGCTCGGCGAGCCGTTCCAGGTCGAGGTGGTCGGGCAGCTCGGCGAGCGAGATGATCCGCTCGCCGTCCGGACCGGCCACACAGAACAGGTCGATCGGGCCGAGGTGCTTCTCGGCGGTGTCGACCAGGGCGGCGATGTCGCTCGGGCGGTGGATGTCGCCGCAGACGCCGACGACCGGGCAGCCCGGCCGGTCGAGCTCGGCGGCGAGGTCCTCGGCGATGCCGACCCGCAGGTCGGCGACGAGCACCCCGGAGGCGCCGGCGGAGGTGAAGCGGCGGGCGAGGTCGGCACCCGACCCGCCGTCGAGTACGGCGATGACCACGACTGCCCCGGCTACCCGCATGGTGCGCTCCTTCCAGTGGACGGCACCGCACCGTCGCCCACATTTTTTCGTTGGAGGATCGTAGGCACGTCCTGACCCTCCGCAACAGGGATTACCCCTCAGGTGACCAGGCTCACGCCTGCCGGGCCGGACTTACCCACCGGATACGGTCGTCCCATGCCAGTTCAGCCCGATTCCGCCCGCCCGCCGCTTTTCACCTGGGAGTTCGCCGCCGACCCGTACCCCGCGTACGCGTGGCTGCGCGAGCACGCGCCGGTGCACCGCACCACCCTGCCGAGCGGGGTGGAGGCCTGGCTGGTGACCAGGTACGCGGACGCCCGGCAGGCGCTCGCCGACGGCAGGCTCTCCAAGAACCCCGCCCACCACAGCGGGCAGGCGCACCGCACCGGCCGGGTGGGCATTCCGGGGGAGCGGCAGGCCGATCTGATGACGCACCTGCTGAACATCGACCCGCCGGACCACACCCGGCTGCGCCGGCTGGTGTCGAAGGCGTTCACGCCGCGCCGGGTGGCCGAGTTCGAGCCGCGGGTGCAGCAGCTCACCGACCGGCTGATCGACGGCTTCGCGGAGCGCGGCTCGGCGGACCTGATCCACGAGTTCGCCTTCCCGCTGCCCATCTACGCGATCTGCGACCTGCTCGGCGTGCCGTCCGAGGACCAGGACGACTTCCGGGACTGGGCGGGCATGATGATCCGCCACGGCGGCGGTCAGCGCGGTGGCGTCGGGCGCGCGGTACGGAAGATGCGGGCGTATCTGCTGGAGCTGATCCACCGCAAGCGGGCCGACCTCGGCGACGACCTGATCTCCGGTCTGATCCGGGCCAGTGACCACGGCGAGCACCTGACCGAGAACGAGGCCGCGGCGATGGCCTTCATCCTGCTCTTCGCCGGCTTCGAGACGACCGTCAACCTGATCGGCAACGGCACCTACGCGCTGCTGCGCAACCCCGGCCAGCGGGCCCTGCTGCAGGACTCGATCGTCCGCGGCGAGACCGCGCTGCTGGAGACCGGCATCGAGGAACTCCTGCGCTACGACGGCCCGGTGGAGCTGGCCACCTGGCGGTTCGCCACCACCCCGCTGACCATCGGCGGGGTGGACATCCCGGTCGGTGACCCGGTGCTGGTGGTGCTCGCGGCGGCGGACCGGGACCCGGCGCGGTTCTCCGACGAGAACACCCTCGACCTGGCCCGGACGGACAACCCGCACCTCGGCTTCGGGCACGGCATCCACTACTGCATCGGCGCCCCGCTGGCCCGGTTGGAGGGCCGGGCCGCACTGGCCACGCTGCTCTCCCGGCTGCCCGATCTGCGGCTTGCCGAAAGCCCGGAGAATCTGCGGTGGCGCGGTGGTCTGATCATGCGTGGACTTCGTGAACTGCCGGTCGAATTCACCCCGGAGAGGCCGTCGTCCGAGACCGTCGACTGAGGTTTCCGGCGCGTCAGTCGGGTGCCGTCGACCCGCTCCACGTGGCCTGAATCACCATTAAACCGGACATAGCACCTCGGTTGGTAGGCGCATGACCACGGGCCGTAATTTATGTGTGATGTGGGCGATATGAGCTTGTGATTGATGTGATGATCTGTCTAACCTCCCTGGAGTCCGCTGCTGCGGACCTCGTGCGCGGGACGCCGAATCCTGCCCGCCGCGTCACGGGAAATCGACCAGAACCCTTGGGCAGGGGCGGGGGAACCAGGTTTGTTGCCGTCCCCCACGGCTTGGGGTGAAGCCGCCCGCGCGGGCCGAGACGTTCCGCGTGACGCGGCCGGGCCACCTCCCGGTCCGAACCCGACAGCTCACCTCGCAGGCGTGCGGAGAGGGACATCTTCATGCTGTTCGTTGGAACTGGCCGTCACCGTCGTCGTACCCAGGCCGAGAAGGCCATCGCCGTCGCCGGTGTGGCCGGCGTCGGACTCGCGATGCCGCTCCTCACCGCCTCCGGTGCCTCGGCCGCCCCCGCCTCCACCTGGGACGCGGTCGCCCAGTGCGAGAGCGGCGGCAACTGGAGCATCAACACGGGCAACGGCTTCTACGGCGGCCTGCAGTTCACCTCCAGCACCTGGAAGGCGTACGGCGGCAACGCGTACGCCGCGCAGGCCAACCAGGCCAGCAAGGCCCAGCAGATCTCGGTCGCGGAGAAGGTCCTCGCCTCGCAGGGGCCGGGCGCCTGGCCGGTCTGCTCCCAGAAGGCCGGCCTGACCAAGGGCGGCGCCCCGGCCGCGGTCGACACATCCGCCGCCAAGCCCGCCGCGCCGAAGCCGGCCCAGCCGAAGCCGGTTCAGCAGCAGGCCCAGAAGCCCGCGCAGAAGCCCGTCCAGCAGCAGGCCCCGCAGCCGGCCGCGAAGCCCGCCCAGCCCGCGCAGCAGAACACCCAGGCCCCGGGCTTCTCCGGCAAGGCCGGCTGGGACGCCGACGCGAAGGTGTACTGGTACCAGAACAACGGTGCCTGGTACTGGACCAGCCACCAGAGCGTCTACCAGCAGTACGCCGGCCAGGCCGCGAGCCAGGACTTCCGCCCGGCGGCCGCCCAGAGCGCCCCGGCCGCCGCGCCGAAGAGCGGTCACGGCTACACCGTCCAGTCCGGCGACACGCTGTCCACCATCGCCGCCGCCCAGGGCGTCTCCGGCGGCTGGCAGGCGCTGTACGACGGCAACCGCGGCACCGTCGGCGGCAACCCGAACCTGATCGTCCCCGGCCAGGTGCTCACCCTCGGCTGAGTCCCGCACCGGGCGACAGCGGGCGAAGGGGGCCGGATTCGGCCCCCTTCGCCCGCTTCCGGCCCCGTCCATGGGGCAACCAGGTGAACTACCGGTGGGTAGGCAGGCCACACGCTGAGACGGGACCGAGGTCAGCGTGGCCCTGAGAGCCCGTGCGGTTAGGCTCTGGTCGTAACGACTCCGCAATTGTCCCGCCGACATCATCACCGTCAGCCGGACCCCTGCTTCCGCTAGGAGATGCCTCGTGCCGTCCATCGATGTCGTCGTAGCCCGTGAGATTCTCGACTCGCGTGGGAACCCCACGGTCGAGGTCGAGGTCGGCCTCGACGACGGCAGCACCGGCCGTGCCGCTGTCCCGTCGGGTGCCTCGACCGGCGCCTTCGAGGCGCTGGAGCTTCGCGACGGTGACAAGAACCGCTACTTCGGCAAGGGCGTGGAGAAGGCCGTTCTGGCCGTCATCGAGCAGATCGGCCCGGAGCTGGTCGGCTACGACGCCACCGAGCAGCGCCTGATCGACCAGGCCATGCTCGACCTGGACGCCACCCCGGACAAGTCCTCGCTCGGCGCCAACGCCATCCTGGGCGTCTCGCTGGCCGTCGCGCACGCCGCCGCCGAGGCCAGCGACCTGCCGCTGTTCCGCTACCTGGGCGGCCCGAACGCGCACGTCCTGCCGGTCCCGATGATGAACATCCTCAACGGCGGCTCGCACGCGGACTCCAACGTCGACATCCAGGAGTTCATGATCGCCCCGATCGGCGCGGAGTCCTTCTCCGAGGCCGTCCGCTGGGGCGTCGAGGTCTACCACACCCTCAAGGGCGTGCTGAAGGAGCGCGGCCTGTCCACCGGCCTCGGTGACGAGGGCGGCTTCGCGCCGAACCTGGACAGCAACCGCGAGGCCCTGGACCTCATCGTCGAGGCCATCCAGAAGGCCGGCTACGTGCCCGGCAAGGACATCGCGCTCGCCCTGGACGTCGCCGCCTCCGAGTTCCACGAGGACGGCGCCTACCAGTTCGAGGGCAAGGCGCTCTCGGCCAACGAGCTCATCGAGTACTACGCCGAGCTGGTCGCCGCCTACCCGCTGGTCTCCATCGAGGACCCGCTGGACGAGTCGGACTGGGACGGCTGGAAGGCCATGACCGTCAAGCTGGGCGACAAGGTCCAGCTGGTCGGCGACGACCTGTTCGTCACCAACCCGGTCCGCCTGGCCAAGGGCATCGAGACCGCCACCGCCAACGCGCTGCTGGTGAAGGTGAACCAGATCGGCTCGCTGACCGAGACCCTGGACGCCGTCGAGCTGGCCCAGCGCAACGGCTACCGCTGCATGATGTCGCACCGCTCCGGTGAGACCGAGGACGTCACCATCGCCGACCTGGCCGTCGCCACCAACTGCGGCCAGATCAAGACCGGCGCCCCGGCCCGCTCCGAGCGCGTCGCCAAGTACAACCAGCTGCTGCGCATCGAGGAGATCCTCGACGACGCCGCCGAGTACGCCGGCCGCGGCGCCTTCCCGCGCTTCAAGCACGAGGGCTGAGCCCTTCCGGCCCGGTCCCTCGGCCGTCCGGTAGCGCACGCCTGACCGGTGCCCCGCCGTTCACCCCGTAGGGTGGACGGCGGGGCACCGTCGCGACCAGGAGGGGAATCGGGAGATGGCAGGCTGGAGGATTCCGGGCTTGGCGGCCCGTCCCCGGTTCACGAGCCGGGCGACCGTCCTCGTCCTGGTGCTCTGCTCGCTGGTGGCGATCCTCGCCTACCCGACCCGCCAGTTCATCTCCCAGCGCTCCGAGATCTCCGCCCAGCGGGCGAAGGCCGAGCACACCCGGCAGCAGGTCGAGCAGCTGCGCCGGGAGAAGGCCCGCTGGCAGGACCCGGAGTACGTCAAGGCGCAGGCCCGCGCCCGGCTGCACTACGCGATGCCGGGGGAGACCCCGTACATCGCGGTGGACCCGGCCGGCCAGGGCGCCACCAAGTCCTCCGTCAGCTCGCCCGCCCCCTCCGAGGGCGCGGCCCACGGCCCGGTGACGGCGGCCAAGCCCTGGTACGCCAGCGTCTGGGACTCGGTCGACGCCGCCGACACAGCCGACACCGCCGCCCTGGCCCCGCCCTCTCCACCCGCCCCCGCCCTCGCTGGAGACAGCTCCCCCCATGACCACTGAGAACCACCCCACCGTCTCCGACTCCGACGTCGCGGCCATCGCCGCGCAGCTCGGCCGGGTCCCGCGCGGACTGCGCGCGGTCGCACACCGCTGCCCCTGCGGCAACCCGGACGTCGTGGAGACGGCCCCCCGGCTCGCGGACGGCACGCCGTTCCCGACCCTGTACTACCTGACCTGCCCCAAGGCCGCCTCGCTGATCGGCACCCTGGAGGCGGACGGCGTGATGAAGGAGCAGACCGCCCGGCTCGCCGAGGACCCGGAGCTGGCCGCCGCCTACCAGAAGGCGCACGAGGACTACATCGCCCGCCGGGACGCCATCGAGGTGCTGGAGGGCTTCCCGAGCGCCGGCGGCATGCCGGACCGGGTGAAGTGCCTGCACGTACTGGTCGGCCACTCGCTGGCGGCCGGACCGGGCGTCAACCCGCTCGGTGACGAGGCGATCGGCATGCTGGAGGACTGGTGGGCCAAGGGCCCGTGCGTCTCCGCCGACGAGGTCGAGGCCGCCGGTGGGCGGGTCGCGCGCAACCGCGCCAAGGAGCACGACCACGAGGCCGTGATCGCCGCCAAGCAGCGGAAGGCCGAGGAGCGCGCCGCGAAGAAGCGCGCCGCCGAGGAGGCCGGCCAGGACGACCGGGAGGCCGGCGCATGAGCGTCACCCGGGTCGCCGCGATCGACTGCGGCACCAACTCGATCCGGCTGCTGGTCGCCGACCTGGACCCGGAGACCGGGGAGATCACCGACCTCGACCGCCGGATGGTCATCAACCGGCTGGGCCAGGGCGTGGACCGGACAGGACGGCTGCACCCGGACGCGCTGGCCCGCACCTTCGCGGCCTGCCGCGAGTACGCGGAGGTCATCTCCGGGCTCGGCGTCGGCCCGGACCGGACCCGCTTCGTCGCCACCAGCGCCTCCCGGGACGCCGAGAACAGCGACGAGTACATCAGCGGTGTGCGCGGGATCCTGGGTGTCGAGCCCGAGGTGGTCAGCGGCGACGAAGAGGCGCACCTCTCCTTCGTGGGCGCCACCAAGGAGTTCACCGGTGGTCAGTTCCCGGCGCCCTATCTGGTCTTCGACCTCGGTGGCGGCTCCACCGAGTTCGTGCTGGGCACGCGGGACGTGCAGGCGGCCCGCTCGGTGGACATCGGCTGCGTCCGGCTGACCGAGCGGCACTTCGGCGGCGCCGAGCTGCCGACGCCGGAGCAGATCTCCGCCGCCCGGGCACACATCGCGGCCGAGCTGGACAAGGCCGAGGAGACCGTCCCGCTGACCGGTGCGGCCACCCTGGTGGGCCTGGCCGGGACGGTCACCACGGTCTCCGCGATCGCCCAGGACCTGCCCGTGTACGACTCCGAGGTGATCCACCACTCGCGGATCACCAGGGAGCGGGTGGCGCGGATCGCCGACGAGCTGCTGGCCGCCACCCACGCCCAGCGCGCGGCCATCCCGTCGATGCACCCCGGCCGGGTGGACGTGATCGCGGCCGGCGCGCTGGAGCTGCTGGAGATCATGGAGCGGACGGGCGCCGCCGAGGTGGTCGTCAGCGAGCACGACATCCTGGACGGCATCGCCTGGAGTATTGCCCGCTGACCTTCCGCGGGCCTTACCTCTCCGGCCCCGGAGCCCCGATCGGGGCTCCGGGGCCGGGGCGCGCCCGGGGCCGTGCGGGAAAGTTCGTGAATTTCTTCACATGACGATCCAGTCATTCGTCGCAGTCGTTGGCCCACTCCGTCCGAAATATGGGACCAAAGGTCCGTCCGGCGTGCCGACCGTTGGATCGTAGGTGAGGCTCCCCTGGGGGTTTGAAAATCGAAATCATGCACGGGAACCCAGGCGCGGCACGGATCGTTGCTGCTCAGCCGGGTCATTCGAACGCGCGTGCTCTCCCGTGGCTCCGGTGGGTGGTGGGGCTGTACTCCTGAGCCGGGAAATGGGCCGCGAAGTGTAGCACAGGGTGTCCAGAAGCTTGTGACTGGGCTCACGAAGGCTGCTCCGAACGGTGCTGGATACTTTCGGATATGAGCACCACGGAGCGTCCTCGCATCCTCATTGTCGGCGGTGGTTACGTCGGCCTGTATGCCGCGATGCGCATCCTCAAGAAGATGCGTTACGGCGAAGCGACCGTCACGGTCGTCGACCCGCGGTCGTACATGACGTACCTGCCCTTCCTCCCCGAGGCGGCCGGCGGCAACGTCGCGCCCCGCAACCTCGTTGCCCCGCTGCGCAGCGCCCTGAAGAAGGCGGAGGTGCTCACCGGTGCGGTCACCGGTGTGGACCACGCCCGCAAGGTCGCCACCATCCAGCCGGCGGCCGGCGACTCGTACGAGCTGCCCTTCGAGTACCTGGTCGTCGCGACCGGCTCGGTCTCCCGCACCTTCCCGATCCCGGGTCTGGCGGAGCACGGCATCGGCATGAAGACGGTCGAGGAGGCCATCAGCCTCCGCAACCACGTCATGGCGCAGCTGGACAAGGCCGAGTCCACCACGGACGAGGCGGTCCGCCGCAAGGCGCTGACCTTCGTCGTCATCGGCGGTGGCTTCGCCGGTGTCGAGACGATCGCCGAGATCGAGGACATGGCGCGCGACGCCGCCAAGATCTACCGGACCGTCAGCCGTGACGACATGCGCTTCATCCTGGTGGAGGCGGCCAACCGCATCCTCCCGGAGATGGGCCCGGACCTCGGTCTGTGGACCAAGGAGAAGCTCGAAGAGCGCAACATCGAGATCTACATCGAGACCTCGATGGACTCCTGCGTCGACCAGCACGTCGTGCTGAAGAACGGCGTCGAGGCCGATGCCTCCACCATCGTGTGGACGGCCGGTGTGAAGCCGAACCCGGTGCTGGCCAACTTCGGCCTGCCGCTGGGCCCGCGCGGCCACGTCGACACCGCCCCGACCCTGCAGGTCCAGGGCTTCGACTACGTCTGGTCCGCCGGCGACAACGCCCAGGTGCCGGACCTCGCCGCCGGCGAGGGCGCCTGGTGCCCGCCGAACGCGCAGCACGCGGTCCGTCAGGCCGCCGTCCTCGGCGACAACGTCATCTCCGGGATGCGCGGCTTCCCGCAGTCCGAGTACAAGCACAAGAACCTCGGTGCGGTGGCCGGTCTCGGCCTGCACAAGGGTGTGGCGATCCTCTTCGGCAAGTACAAGCTGAAGGGCCGTCCGGCCTGGTGGTTCCACCGCCTGTACCACGGCGCCATGGTCCCGACCATGAACCGCAAGATCCGCGTCTTCACCGACTGGACGCTGGCCGTGTTCCTGAAGCGCGAGGCCGTCGGCCTGTCGCAGATGGAGAAGCCGTTCGAGGCGTTCCAGGAGGCTACGGCGCCCGCGCCGAAGCCCGCCGTGGCGGCCAAGCCGGCCGCGGACAAGGAACTCGCCAGCAAGTAAGCGACTGACACCCCGGCGTGGGAGCGTCGGGGTATGAGTCGGAGGCCCTCCGCCCGGCAACGCCGCCGGACCACGACCTCCGTGGTGCTCAGCCGGCCCGTGCGACCGGGCGGAGTACAAGAAGTACGGGAAGTCCCCCGCCGAACCCTCCGGCGGGGGACTTCCCGTTCCCGGCTTCCCGGCTTCCCGGCTCCCCGGCTTCCGGCCTTCCCCGGCCGGCGGTCAGTCGGTCTTGATGCTCTCCAGGATGTCCAGCTTGGAGGCCCGGCGGGCCGGCCAGAAGGCGGCCACCAGGCCGACCACGCCGGCCAGTGCCAGGAAGAGCAGCAGCTGGCCGAAGGGGAGCACCGTGGTGAGGCCCTGCAGGCTCGACTTCAGCGTGCCGTTGATCGCCCAGGCCATGAAGCAGCCGAGCAGGACACCGATGCCGGCGCCGAAGACCGAGATCACCACGGACTCCAGCCGGACCATCCGCTTGATGCCGGAGCGGTCCAGGCCGATCGCCCGCAGCATCCCGATCTCGCGCTTGCGCTCGAAGACCGACATGGCCAGCGTGTTGATCACCCCGAGGATCGCGACGATCACGGACATCGCCAGCAGTCCGTACATCATGTTCAGCGCGAAGGTGATGGTCTGGCTGAACTCGTCGCGGACGTCCTGCTTGGACTGGACCTCGATCACCGGGTTGGCGCCGGTGGCGTCCTTGAGCGACTGCTTCAGCTTGTCGGTGGCGCCGTCGGCGCCCTTGACCAGGACGTTCCTGATGTAGGGCTGGGGATCGTGCTTGACGATCTCGCTGTTGGCCAGTGCGGCCCCGCCGACCATCCCGCCCTTCTGGTAGACACCGCCGACGGTGACCTGGCCGGTGGACTCGTCCGGGTAGGTGATCTTGACGGTCGAGCCGGTGGTGAGGTTGCCGTTCTTGGCGACGTCCTCGTCGATCAGGATCTGGCCCTGGCCGAGCCCGGCGGTGGAGCCGCTGGTCAGCTTGACCGAGACGAGCTTGTCGAAGGAGTCCTGGTTCAGCCCGGTGATCTCCTGGTTCTTGCCGTTGAGGTCCCAGTAGACGGTGGTGAACGGCGAGGAGGCGGTCACCCCGGGGGTCTTGGCGATCTCGGCCGGGACCTTGTCCGAGAGGCTCATGCCGTTGGCGGCCCCGACCAGGTAGTCGGCCTTCAGGGAGCTGGTGACGGCCTTGTCTATCGCGTCGCCGACCGAGGCGCCGATCACCGTCAGACCGCTGACCAGGGTCAGGCCGATGGTGAGCGCGGCGGCGGTGGCCGCGGTGCGGCGCGGGTTGCGCACCGCGTTCTGCCGGGCGAGCTTGCCGGGCATGCCGGCCAGCTTCCCGAGGACCGGGCCGATCAGGGCGATGACCGGGCGGGAGAGCAGCGGCAGCAGGACGAAGACGCCGACCAGGGCCAGCACGGCGCCGACCGCGACCGGCATCCGGCCGTCGCCGTTGCCGGTGGACGCGCCGTAGGCGATCAGCGCGGCGCCGCCGGCGGCGCCGATCGAGCCGATCGTGTTGCGGACCACCAGACTCTTCTGGCTGCTCGGCTGGTCACCGCTGCTCATCGCGGCCACCGGGGCGATCCGGGAGGCCCGCATGGCGGGCAGCAGGGCGGAGAGCACCGTCACCACGATGCCGACCACCAGGGTGACGGCCACGGTGAGCGGCTTGATCACCAGCGGGCCGCTGGGCATCCCGCTGTCCATCGCGCCGACCAGGGACTGCAGCCCGGCACCGATGCCGACACCGACCACCAGACCGGCCGCGGCGGACAGGGCACCGATCGCCAGGGCCTCGATCAGCACGGACCGGGTGACCTGCTTGCGGCTGGCACCGATCGCCCGCAGCAGCGCGAGCTCCTTGGTGCGCTGGGCGACCAGCATGGTGAAGGTGTTGGCGATGATGAAGATGCCGACGAAGAGTGAGATCCCGGCGAAGGCGAGCAGCATGGTGCGCATGCTCTCGGTGCCGCTGGTGATCATCTTCTGCTCGTCGTCCTTGAGCTGCTGACCGGTCTCGGCGTTGAGCTGCTGGCCGGCCGGGAGCTTCGGCTGGACCTGGGAGAGCAGCGCGTCCTCGGTGGTGCCGGGCTTGGCGGCGAGCACGATGCTGCTGTAGCGGCCCGGCTCCAGCAGCAGCTGCTGGGCGCTGGCGCGGTCGAACAGGGTGAGCGTGCCGCCGGTGTTCACCACCGGGTCGTCGGTGGTGAAGATGCCGGTCAGCCGGGCCTCGATCACCGGGCCGTTGGAGGCGAGCCGGACGGTGTCGCCGACCTTGTAGCCGCCCTTGTCGGCGGTCTTGCGGTCGAGCGCGATCTCCTTGGCCGTCTTCGGGCCCTGGCCCTCGGCCATCGGGTAACGCGGGTCCTTGCCGTCCTGGCCGGGGGCGAAGTTGGCGCCCTTGGCGCTCCACGCCTTGCCGATCAGATTGCCGCTGCGGTCGGCGACCCCGGTGAAGCCGCTGACCACGCCGCGGGCCTGGGCGGTGCCGGGGAGCGCGGCGAGCTGCTGGACCGTGGCGTCGGTCAGGGTGGCCGAGCTCTTGTCGCTCTTCTCCCGGGCGCTGGCGGAGGAGCCCGCGGCCCGGTCGACGATCTGGACCGACACGTCGGTGTAGCTCTTGGAGTTGCTGTCCCGCATGGCCTTGCCGAAGGTGTCGGAGAAGACCATGGTGCCGGCCACGAAGGCGGTGCCCAGCATGACGGCCAGTGCCGTCATCAGCAGTCGGCCCTTGTGGGCCAGCACATTGCGCAGTGCGGTGCGATACATGGGGTGTCCTGGGGTCAGGTAGGGACGGGCGGCTGCCGGCGGAGCGTCAGCTCGTACGGCCCTTGGCGTCGAAGCGGCGCATGCGGTCCAGGACGGTGTCGGCGGTGGGGTTGACGAGTTCGTCGACGATGCGGCCGTCGGCGAGGAA
>NZ_JBIVMI010000023.1:89500-149976 GCF_044753005.1 Kitasatospora sp. NPDC088548 | reverse complement strand
ACTGCCATGCCGGCCCATTGGGAGCCCTGGCCGGGGAACACGAACACCCGGCCGCCGAGCGGGCCTGCGATTCCGGAGGTCACGCCGTCTCCGGGGACGTCCTCGGCCAGGGCTTTGAGGCCGGTGGCGGCGTCGGTGGGGTTTTCCGCGAGCACGACCGCGCGGTGCTCGAACAGGGCGCGTGAGGACACCAGCGAGAAGCCCACCCCGCCCAGCTCCGTACCGGCACGGCCGTTCACCAGCGCACCGAGCCGTTCGGCCTGCCCCCGCAACGACCCGGCACTGCGCGCCGACACCACCAACGGCACCACACCCGAACCCAGCGGCGCAGCAGTGGCGGTGGGCTCGTCCTGCTCGTCCTGGGCCGGGGCGTCGGACGCCCCGGCCTCGGGGACGTCCGCCGGGGGTTCCTCGATGATCGTGTGGGCGTTGGTGCCGCTGGCCCCGAAGGAGGAGACGCCGGCCCGCCGGGGCTCCTCGCCCTGCGGCCACGGCCGGGCCTCGGTCAGCAGCCGCACCGCGCCGGACTCCCAGTCCACCTTCTGCGACGGCTGGTCCACGTGCAGGGTCGCGGGCAGCACGCCGTGCCGCAGGGCCATCACCGTCTTGATGATCCCGGCCACGCCGGAGGCCGCCGCCGCGTGACCGAGGTTGGACTTCAGCGAGCCCAGCCACAGTGGCCGGTCCGCGGGCCGCCCCTGACCGTACGTCGCCAGCAGGGCACCGGCCTCGATCGGGTCGCCCAGCGTCGTTCCGGTGCCGTGTGCCTCGACGGTGTCGACCTGTTCGGGCTTCAGCCGGGCGTTGGCCAGCGCGGCCCGGATCACCCGCTGCTGGGCGGGGCCGTTCGGCGCGGTCAGGCCGTTGCTCGCGCCGTCCTGGTTGATCGCGCTGCCCCGGACGACGGCCAGCACCGGGTGCCCGTTGCGCTGGGCGTCGGAGAGCCGCTCCAGCAGCAGCACACCGACGCCCTCCGCCCACACGGTGCCGTCGGCCGCCGCGGCGAACGCCCGGCAGCGGGCGGTCGGGGACAGGGCCCGCTGACGGCTGTACTCGATGAATCCGGTCGGGGTGGCCATCACGGTGGTCCCCCCGGTCAGCGCCATCGACGACTCGCCCTTGCGCAGCGACTGGCAGGCCAGGTGCAGGGCCACCAGCGACGACGAGCAGGCGGTGTCGACCGTGAGGGCCGGCCCCTCCAGGCCGAGGGTGTACGCGACGCGGCCGGACAGGATCGCGCCGGAGGCACCCAGCGACATCTGGCCTTCCAGGCCTTCGGGGAGGTCCGTGACATTGCTGCCGTAGTCGAAGTCCGTGGCCCCGATGAACACCCCCGTCCGCGAGCCGCGCAGCGAGGCCGGAGTGATCCCGGCGTGCTCGAGCGTTTCCCAGGCGACTTCCAGCAGCAGCCGCTGCTGGGGGTTCATCGACAGCGCCTCACGTGGCGAGATGCCGAAGAACGGGGCGTCGAACCGGTCGACGCCGTCGAGGAATCCGCCCTCACGGACGTAGGTCCTGCCCTGGCGATCCGGGTCCGGGTCGTAGAGCGTGTCGAGGTCCCAGCCGCGGTCGGTGGGGAACGGCGCGATCGCGTCCCGCCCCTCGGCGACGAGGTCCCACAGCTCCTCGGGGGTCCGTACGCCTCCCGGGAGGCGGCAGCCCATCGCCACGACGGCGATCGGCTCGTGCTCCTTCTCCTTGAGTTCCTCCAGGCTCTGACGGGCCACGCGCAGATTGGCGGTTGTCCGCTTGAGGTAGTCGCGAAGCTTCGCTTCGTTCTCCATCACTCGTCAGCTCCTCGAAGACCGTGAAACGGAAGGCCGTGGGTGGGTGTGCGGTGGTTCATGCGATGTCGTCGAGTTCCTGGTCCAGGAGGTCGAACATCTCCTCGTCGGTGGCCGCCTCGAGGTCGTCGACGGCGCTCTGCTGCCCGGGGGCGCCGGACCAGGTGCGCAGCAGGGACTGCAGGCGTTCGGAGACCGCGGCGCGGGCGGCCTCGTCGGCGCCCACCGTGGCCAGTGACGCCTCCAGCCGGTCCAGTTCGGCGAGGACGGGCCCGGCGGGCGAGCCGCCGTCGGGCAGCAGTTCGGCGTCGAGGTGGGCGGCGAGAGCGGCGGCGGTGGGGTGGTCGAAGACCAGCGTGACCGGCAGCCTGAGCCCGGTGGCCACGCTCAGGCGGTTGCGCAGCTCCACGGCGGTGAGCGAGTCGAAACCCAGCTCCTTGAAGGCCCGGTCGGCCTCGACCGCGGTGGAGTCGGGGTAGCCGAGTACGACGGCGGCCAGCGACCTGACCAGGTCGCGCAGCACCCGCTGCCGGTCCGCGTCGCCCAGCGGGGCGATGCGCCGCAGCAGGGCCTCGGAGTCGTCGCGGTCCTCGCCCTCCGGGCTCGATGCGGACGTGAGGGCCGCCAGGGCCTCCGGCAGGTCGCGCAGCAGGGGCAGCGGCCGGCCGGCGGCGAGCGCGGGCGCGAACCGTTCCCAGTCGAGGTCGGCGACCACCTGGAACGGCTCGTCGCCGCCCGCCGCCCGCAGCAGCGCGTCGCCGGCGCGGTCGCCGGGCATGGGGGCCGCACCGCGGCGCCGCAGCTGGTCCGCCACCGCCGCGTCGATCATCCCGCCGTCGGCGAGAGCGCTCCAGGCCACCGAGGTGGCGGCCAGCCCGTCCGCGTGCCGCTGCCGCGCGAGCGCGTCCAGGACGGCGTTGGCCGCGGCGTAGCTCCCTTGACCGGCGGCGCCCACGGTGCCGGCGATGGAGGAGAAGAGTACGAACGCGGACAGGTCGCAGTCCTTGGTGAGTTCGTGCAGGTTCAGCGCCCCGGTGACCTTCGGCCGCAGGGTCCGGTCGGCCTCTTCGGCCGTCAGGGAGTCGAGGACGCCGTCGTCGAGCACACCTGCGGCGTGCACCACCGCGGTCACCGGCAGGTCCCGCGGCAGGGAGCCCAGCAGTTCGGCGAGCGCGGCGCGGTCCGCGACGTCGCAGGCCGCGACCGTGACCCGGACACCGGACGCGGTGAGTTCGGCCTCCAGTTCCCCGGCGCCGGGTGCCGCGCCGCCGCGCCGGCTGATCAGCACCAGGTGCTCGGCGCCCTCCCCGGCCAGTCTGCGAGCCACTCCGGCGCCCGCCCCGCCGGTCCCACCGGTGATCAGGACGGTGCCGCCGGGCCGCCAGCCGGCTGCGGGGGGCGGCGCGGCGGCGCGGAGCAGACGGCGGGCGAACACGCCCGGGCGCCGCACCGCGAGCTGGTCCTCGGACTCGCCGCCGCCCGCGTCGGCCCGACCGGCGAGCACGGCGGCCAGCCGGGCCAGGGCCCGGTCGTCGAGGACCGCCGGCAGGTCGACCAGGCCGCCCCAGCGCTGCGGGGACTCCAGACCGATCACCGCGCCCAGCCCCCAGACGGCCGCCTGGGCGGGGCTGTCGAGCCGGTCGGAGGCGTCGGTCGACACCGCTCCCCGGGTCGCCAGCCACAGCGGTGCCTCGGTCCCGGTGTCGCCCAGCGCCTGAACCAGCGTCATGGTGAGGGCGAGCCCTGCGGGTACGGACGGGGCGCCGGGCTGGGGTGCCTCGTCGAGGGCGAGCAGTGAGAGCACCCCGGCGGGTGCCGCGTCGGTGTCCTTCAGCGTCGCGCCGATCAGCTCGGCCAGGGCGGTGCGGTCCGTGCCGGTGGTGATCTCGACGGGGACGAGGTCCGCGCCGAGGCCGACGAGGCCGGTGAGAACGGCCGTGACCGGCTGGTCCGCGGTGTGTCCTGCCGGTACGGCGACGAGCCAGGTGCCGGTGAGCGGCGCGGCGGCCGGCTCGGGGAGCGGCCGCCAGCCGATCCGGTACCGCCAGGAGTCCAGCGCCGCGCCGTCCGTCCGCCGACGGCGCCACGAGGACAGCAGGGGCAGCGCCGCCCGCAGCGCGGCGGCCGTACCGGGGTCCGCGGCCTCGGCCGCGTCGCCGGTGCCGGCGCCGAATGCGGTGCCGGCGTCCAGCGTCGCGGCCAGCGCCGGGAGGTCTTCGCGCTCCACCGCCGCCCAGAAGGCGGCTTCCGCCGGGTCCTGCCCGGTCGCGGACGGCGCGACGGCGGTCTCCAGCCAGTAGCGCTGCCGCTGGAACGGATAGGTGGGCAGGTCCACCGGGCGGGTGCGCCGCCCGGTGTGGACGGCCGCCCAGTCGACCGCGGCACCGCGGACGTACGCCTGTGCCAGCGACAGCAGCATCCGGTCGGGGCCGCCCTCGTCGCGGCGCAGCGAACCGACCACGGCCGCCTCCGCGCCGACCGCCTCGATGGTCTCCTGCACGGCGAAGGCCAGGACCGGATGGGGGCTCACCTCGATGATCACCCGGTGGCCCGCGGCCAGTATCCGGCGGGTGGCCTGCTCCAGCTGGACCGTCTGCCGCAGGTTCCGGGCCCAGTACTCCGCGTTCAGGACGGAGGTGTCGACGGGGCCGCCGGTGACCGTCGAGTAGAAGACGGTCTCGGACGGGCGGGGACTGATCGGGGCGAGGAGTTCCAGCAACTGTCCGTGGATCCGCTCCACCTGCCGCGAGTGCGAGGCGTAGTCGACGGGGATGATCCGTGCCCGGACGCCGTCGGCCTCGCAGGACGCCAGCAGCTCGCGCAGCGCCTCGGGTTCGCCGGAGACCACCATCGAGCCGGGGCCGTTGACCGCCGCCAGCGACAGACGCTCGCCCCACGGCGCCATGCGCTCGACGAGTTCGTCCTGCGGCAGCGAGACCGACATCATGCCGCCGTCCCCGGACAGCGCCCGCAGCGCCCGGCTGCGCAGGGCGACCACGCGCGCGGCGTCCTCCAGCGACAGCGCGCCCGCCACACACGCCGCCGCGATCTCCCCCTGGGAGTGACCCGCCACGGCGGCGGGCTCCACGCCGTGGGAGCGCCAGACGGCGGCGAGGGCCACCATCACCGCGAACAGCAGCGGCTGGACCACGTCCACGCGTTCCGTCGAGGGCGCGCCCGGCGCTCCCCGCACCACCTCGTCCAGCGACCAGTCCACGAACGGCGCCAGGGCGCGCTCGCAGTCGGCCATCGTCCGGGCGAACACGGGCGAGGTTTCGAGCAGTTCTCCCGCCATACCCGCCCACTGCGAGCCCTGGCCGGGGAACAGGAAGACCGGACGGGTGGTGTTCACCGCGACGCCCTCGGCCAGCCCCGCGGCGGCGCCGCCGGCGGCGAGCGCGTCCAGAGCGGTGCGGAAGTCCTCGCGGGTGCGGCCGACCACGACCGCGCGGTGCTCGAACGCGGACCGGGTGCGGGCGAGTGCCGCCCCGATCTCGGCCGGGCCGTACTCCGGGTGGCGGTCCAGGTGCTGGCGCAGTTGTACGGCGCGGGCCCGCAGCGCGGCGTCGGTACGGCCGGACAGCGTCCACGGCACCGGGGCCGGGGCCGCCGCGTCGTCCGTCTCCGGGTCTTCCTCGGCCGGGGCCTGCTCCAGGATGACGTGCGCGTTGGTGCCGCTGACCCCGAACGCCGACACCGCGCCCCGGCGTGGGCGTCCCAGCTCCGGCCACGGCGTCTCGTCGCGGAGCAGCGACACGGCGCCGGCCGACCAGTCCACGTCGTGCGAGGGCTCGTCGATGTGCAGGGACTTGGGCAGCACTCCCCGACGGATCGCCAGGACGGTCTTGATGATCCCGCCGACCCCGGCGGCCGCCTGGGTGTGGCCGATGCTGGACTTCAGCGAGCCGAGCCACAGCGGCTGACCGGCCGGCCGGCCCCGGCCGTAGGTGGCCAGCAGCGCCTGTGCCTCGATGGGGTCGCCGAGCCTGGTGCCGGTGCCGTGCGCCTCCACCATGTCGACGTCGGCCGTGGTCAGTTCGGCCGCAGCCAGCGCCTGCTGGATGACCCGCTGCTGGGCGGGGCCGTTGGGCGCGCTGAGGCCGTTGCTCGCGCCGTCCTGGTTGATCGCGCTGCCCCGGACGACCGCGAGCACCGGGTGCCCGTTGCGCCGCGCGTCCGACAGCCGCTCCAGCAGCACCATGCCCGCGCCCTCGCCCCAGCCGGTGCCGTCGGCGGCCGCGGCGAAGGCCTTGCAGCGGCCGTCGGGGGCCAGGCCGCGCTGACGGCTGAACTCGACGAAGACACCGGGGTTGGCCATGATCGCGGCGCCACCCGCCAGGGCCAGCGAGCACTCGCCCCGGCGCAGCGACTGAACGGCCAGGTGGAGGGTCACCAGCGAGGACGAGCACGCGGTGTCCAGGGTGACGGCGGGCCCTTCGAGACCGAGGGTGTAGGAGATCCGGCCCGAGGCCACGCTGGTGACGTTGCCGATCAGCAGATGGCCCTCGACGCCCGGGTCCGCCACCGCCGGGTCCCCGCCGTACTGGAAGGAGGTCGCGCCGACGAAGACGCCCGCTTTCTCCCCCTTCAGCGACAGCGGGTCGATCCCGGCGCGTTCGACGGCCTCCCAGGAGACCTCGAGGAGCAGCCGGTGCTGCGGGTCCATCGCCAGCGCCTCGCGCGGCGAGATCCCGAAGAAGGCGGGGTCGAACTGGCCGGCGTCGTAGAGGAAGCCGCCCTGCCGGGTGTAGCAGGTGCCGGAGACGGCCGGGTCCGGGTCGTAGAGGGCGTCCACGTTCCAGCCGCGGTCGGTGGGGAACGCGGAGACCGCGTCCCGGCCCTCGGCGACCAGCTCCCACAGGTCCTCGGGCGAGCGCACCCCGCCGGGGAAGCGGCAGCCCATGCCCACGATCGCGATCGGCTCCCGCTCCTTGTCCTGCACCTCCTGCAGGCGCTGGCGGGCCCGGTGCAGGTCGGCGGTGACCCGCTTGAGGTAGCCGAGAAGCTTCTCTTCTTGCTCGTTGGCCATCAGGACGCCCCGAAGTCGTTGTCGATCAGATTGAAGATCTCGTCGGCGGAAGCAGCCATCAGCTGCTCCTCGACCGAGGCCGCGGCGCCGCTCTGCGGGGCGGTGCCGGCGGTGCTTTCGAGCCGTGCCACGAGGCTCTGCAGGCGGGTGGTGAGCCGCTCCCGTACGCCGGTGTCCGCGGTGAGCTCCGCCAGCGCCTGCTCCCACCGGTCCAGGTCGTCGAGGACCGAGTCGGCCGTCATCGGCTGCTGCGGGAACAGCTCGGCCCGCAGGAACCGGGCGAGCGGAGCCGGGGCGGGATAGTCGAAGATCAGCGTGGCGGGCAGCGACAGCCCGGTGGCGGCGTTCAGCCGGTTGCGCAGTTCCACGGCCGTGAGCGAGTCGAACCCCAGCTCCTTGAAGGCACGGTCGTCGGCGATCGCGTCCGGGGTGGAGTGGCCGAGGACGGCCGCGGTGTGCGTACGCACCAGATCCGTCAGCAGCCGCTCCCGCTCGGCGTCCGGCAGGCCGGCCAGGCCGTCCGTCACGCTGCCGGTGCTCTCCGGTGCGGCGGCCCCGGGTTCCGCGGCCGCTTCCAGCGCCCGCCGGACCTCGGGCAGTTCGTCGATGAGCGGGCGGCGGCGGGCGGCGGTGAAGCCCGGCACGAACCGGTCCCACCGGACGTCGGCGAGGACCAGCGTCGTCTCCTGGCGGGCCAGCGCCCCGTGCAGGGCCGCCACCGTCAGGTCCGGCGCCATCGGGGGCAGCCCCCGGCGGCTCAGGTGCTCCTCCACCCCGTCGCCCTCGATCATGCCCTTGTCCGCCCAGGGGCCCCAGGCCACCGAGGTGGCCGCCAGGCCGCGGGCCCGGCGCTTCTCGGCGAGCGCGTCCAGGAAGGAGTTGGCCGCGGCGTAGGCGCCCTGGCCGCCGCTGCCCCAGGCGGCCGCGACGGACGAGAAGAGCACGAATGCCTCGACGCGGGGCCCGTCCAGAAGCTCGTCGAGATGGACGGCTCCGGACACCTTGCCCTCGGCCATGGCCGCGAAGTCGGCCGGCGTGCTGTCGGCGATCTGCTGGAAGTGGACCACCCCGGCGGCGTGGAACACCGCACGCACCGGCGATCCTTCGGCCTCCAGGCCGTGCAGCAGCCCGGCCAGCGCCGCACGGTCCGCGACGTCGCACGCGGCGACCGTCACCCGGGCGCCCAGGCCCCGCAGTTCGGCTTCGAGGTCCGCGGCGCCCGGCGCCGCGGAACCGCGCCGGCTGGTGAGCACCAGGTGCTCGGCCCCGGTACGGGCCAGCCAGCGGGCCACCTGCGCCCCCAGACCGCCGGTGCCACCGGTGATCAGAACGGTGCCGTTGGGCTGCCACTTGACCTCGTCGGCCGGCGCGCCCAGCGGGGCGTGCACCAGCCGACGTACGAACACGCCCGCGGTGCGCACCGCCAGCTGGTCCTCGTCGCCCTCGGCGGCGAGGACTCCGGCCAGCCGGGCCGCGGCGCGCTCGTCGACGGTGGCGGGCAGATCGACCAGGCCGCCCCAGCGCTCGGGGTGCTCCAGGCCGACCACGCGGCCCAGGCCCCAGACGGTCGCCTGCTCGGGGCGGTCGACGGGGTCGGTCGGGCTCACCGAGACGGCGGTGCGGGTCGCGAGCCACAGGGGGCAGTGGATCCGCGTGTCCCCGAGCGCCTGCACCAGCGCCAGGTTCAGCGCCAGACCGTACGGCAGGACCGGGCGCCCCGGGTGCGGACCGTCGGCGAGGGCGAGCAGGGACAGCACGCCCGCCGGTGTCTCGCCGGCCGCGGCCTCCCGCAGCCGGGCGGCGACCGCGTCGCGATCGTCCTCGGCCAGTTCGACGGTGACCGCCCGCGCTCCGCGCTCCCGCAGGGCGCGCAGGACGGCGGCCTGTGCGTCGCCGCCGGCTCCTGCGGCCGGAACCGCCGGAACGGCCACCAGCCAGGTGCCGGACAGGACGCCGCGCGGCTCGGCGGCCACCGGGTGCCAGGCGATCCGGTACCGCCACGCCTCCGTGGTGGCGTGGTCGTTCTGCCTGCGGCGCCAGGAGGACAGCAGGGGCACCATGCCGCTCAGCGGCGTGGCGGGGTCGACTTCGAGCATCGCGGCCAGCGCGTCCGGGTCCTGGCCCTCGACCGCCTCCCAGAAACGCACGTCCACGGAGTCGGACGACGACGCGGAGGCGATGCCGTGTGCTCCGGCCGTCGGCGCGTCGGGGACGGCGGGTGTCGCGAACCAGTAGCGGTCGCGCTGGAAGGCGTAGGTGGGCAGGTCGACCTGGTGGGGGTCGTGTCCGGTGAAGAACGCGTTCCAGTCGATGGTGAGGCCGAGGGTGTGCATGCGGGCCAGGGCGGTGACGGCGGTTTCCTCTTCGGGGCGGTCCTTGCGCAAGAGGGGGACGAACTGTCCGTCCTGGACGCAGGACTGGCCCATCGCGGTGAGGACCCCGGCGGGGCCGAGCTCGACGAAGCGGGTCACTCCGCGAGTGCTCAGGGCCGTCATGCCGTCGTGGAACCGCACCGATTCACGGACATGACGCACCCAGTACTCCGGCGAGCACACCAGGTCCGGTGCGGCGATGTCGCCGGTCACGTTCGACACCAGCGGGATGCGCGGCTCGTGGTAGGTGAGCCCCTCGGCGATGTGCTGGAACTCTTCCAGCATCGGTTCCATGCGGGGGGAGTGGAAGGCGTGGCTGACGCGCAGCCGGGTGGACTTCCAGCCGCCGGCGGCCACGACCTCAAGCACCGTCTCCTCGTCCCCGGACAGGACGGTGGAGGTGGGGCCGTTGACGGCGGCGACCGCGACGCGGTCCTCATGGCCGGCGAGGAACGGCAGAACGTCCTCTTCCGGGGCGATGACCGAGACCATGGCCCCGCCTGTGGGGAGGGCCTGCATCAGGCGGCCTCGGGCGGCGACCAAAGCACAGGCGTCGGTGAGGGACCAGATCCCGGCGACGTGGGCTGCCGCGAGTTCGCCCACGGAGTGCCCGACCAGGAAGTCCGCCCGCACGCCCCAGGACTCGACCAGACGGAACAGCGCCACCTCGACGGCGAACAGCGCCACCTGCGCATACGCGGTGCCCTCCAGGAGCGCCGCCGCAGGGTCGGACGGATCGGCGAAGACGACCTCACGCAGCGGACGGTCCACCAACCCGTCCACCACCGCGCACACCTCGTCGAACGCCGCCGCGAACACCGGGAACACCCCATACAACTCCCGACCCATCCCCAGACGCTGCGCACCCTGGCCGGTGAACATGAACGCGGTCGGGCCGTCGGTCGCCTGCGTACCGGTGGTGTCACCGGAGGCCAACGCCTCCAGGGCGATGGCCAGTTCACCGGTGTCGCGCCCGGTCACGGCGGCGCGGTACTCGAACGCGGTGCGGGCGGTCGCGAGCGAGAAGCCCACGTCCACGGGTGACAGTTCCGGCGACGCCGCCACCTGCTCACGCAGCCGCGCGGCCTGGGCGCGCAGTGCGGCCGGGGACTTGCCCGACACCACCCACGGCACCACGGAACCAGTGCCCCCGGGCGCAGCCGGCGACGTGGCCGAGGGCTCGTCGTCGGTTTCCGGTGCCTGTTCCAGGATGGTGTGTGCGTTGGTGCCGCTGATCCCGAACGCGGACACACCGGCCCGGCGCGGCGCGCCGGTCTGGGGCCAGGGCCGGGCCTCGGTCAGCAGCTCGACCGCGCCCGCCGACCAGTCGACGTGCGGGGACGGCTCGCCGGCGTGCAGGGTCGCGGGCAGCACGCCGTGCCGCATCGCCATCACCATCTTGATGACGCCGGCCACACCGGAAGCGGCCTGCGTGTGACCGAGGTTGGACTTCAGCGCCCCCAGCCACAACGGCCGCTCCACGGAACGCCCCTGGCCGTAGGTCGCCAGCAGGGCACCGGCCTCGATCGGGTCACCCAGCGTCGTCCCGGTGCCGTGCGCCTCCACGACGTCGACCTGTTCGGGCTTCAGCCGGGCGTTGGCCAGCGCGGCCCGGATCACCCGCTGCTGCGAAGGACCGTTCGGCGCACTCAGCCCGTTGCTCGCGCCGTCCTGGTTGATCGCGCTGCCCCGGATCACGGCGAGCACCCGGTGCCCGTTGCGCCGCGCGTCGGACAGCCGCTCCAGCAGGACCATCCCGGCCCCCTCGGCCCAGCTCGTTCCGTCGGCGGCCGCGGAGAACGCCTTGGAGCGACTGTCGCGGGCCAGTCCGCGCTGCCGACTGAACTCGATGAAGAGGCTGGGGGTGGACATCACGGTGACACCGCCGGCCAGCGCCATCGAGCACTCGCCCCGGCGCAGCGACTCCGCCGCCAGGTGCAGCGCCACCAGCGACGACGAGCAGGCCGTGTCGACCGTCACCGCCGGGCCCTCCAGGCCCATGGTGTACGCGATGCGACCGGAGACCACGCTGGCGGCCTTGCCGGTCAGCAGGTAGCCCTCCAGGTCTTCGGGCAGCTGCCGCAGGTGCGAGGCGTAGTCCTGCCCGTTGGTGCCGATGAACACGCCCGTCGGCGTACCGCGCCGGCTGGACGGGTCGATGCCCGCGCGCTCCACGACCTCCCAGGAGGTCTCCAGCAGCAGGCGCTGCTGGGGGTCCATCGCCAGCGCCTCACGCGGCGAGATCCCGAAGAACTCCGGGTCGAAGTCGTAGGCGTCGTAGAGGAATCCGCCTTCCTTGGCGTAGGTCTTGCCCCGCTGGTCGGGGTTGGGGTCGTAGAGCTCTTCGACGTTCCAGTTCCGGTCGGTGGGGAAGGTGGAGATCACGTCGCCGCCGTCGGCCACCAGCCGCCACAGGTCCTCCGGGCTCCGCACGCCGCCGGGGAACCGGCAGCTCATCGCGACGACGGCGATCGGGTCGTCGTCCGAAGCGGCGGCCGCTCCCGCCGTCGCCGGCGCGGGTGCGGCGGTGTCCGGCTCCCCGAGTGCGGCGGTGCGGATGTGCGCGGCGAGTGTTTCGGGGGTCGGGTAGTCGAAGAGGAGACTGGTCGGCAGCCGCAGCCCGGTGGCCGTGTTCAGCCGGTTGCGGAGTTCCACCGCGGTCAGCGAGTCGAAGCCGACCTCGCGGAACGCCCGGGTCGGGGCGATCGCCTCCGGGGAGCCGTGTCCGAGGACGGCCGCGGCGTGCGAGCGCACCAGGTCCAGCAGGAACCGGTGGCGCTCCGGCTCGGGCAGCCCCGCCAGCTGCTGGGCCAGTGAGGAGGTGCCGGAGTCGGCGAGGCCCTGTGCCGCCCGCCGGTTCGGCATCCGTACCAGGCCCCGGAACAGGTGGGGTACGGGCCGGGTGTCGGCCTGGGCGCGCAGCGCCGCCAGGTCCAGGCGTGCCGGTACGAGCGCGGCATCGCCCACCGCGAGGGCGGTGTCGAACAGGGCCATGCCTTCCGCGGAGGGCATGACGGCGACGCCGGACCGTGCCATCCGCTGCACATCGGTGTCGTCCAGGTGGACGCTCATGGTGCTGCGCTCGGCCCACAGGCCCCAGGCCAGCGACTGGCCGGCCAGGCCGTGCGCCCGGCGGTGGCGGGCCAGGGCGTCCAGGAAGGCGTTGGCCGCGGCGTAGTTCGCCTGGCCGGCGCCGCCGATGGTGGCGACGACGGAGGAGTACAGCACGAAGGCGGTCAGGTCCAGGCCGGCGGTCAGCTCGTGCAGGTTCACCGCCGCGTCCACCTTGGGCCGCAGGACCGCGTCGACCCGCGCCGGGGTCAGGGCCGCGACGACGCCGTCGTCCAGGACGCCGGCCGTGTGGATCACCGCGGTCAGCGGATGCTCGGCGGGTACGCGGGCCAGCAGGTCCGCGAGCGATTCGCGGTCCGCGACGTCGCAGGCGGCCACCGTCACCGAGGCGCCGGCCGCGGTCAGTTCGGACCGCAGCTCCTTCGCGCCCTCGGCGGCGAGTCCGCGGCGCCCGACGAGCAGCAGGTGCCGTACGCCGTACTCGGTCACGGCGTGACGGGCTGCCAGGGCGCCCAGCGTCCCGGTTCCGCCGGTGATCAGTACGGTGCCGTCCGGGTCGAAGCGCGGGGGAGCGGCCGGGGCGTCGGCCGGTACCCGGGCGAGCCGGGGAGCGAGCACGGCGCCGGCGCGGACGGCGCTCTGCGGCTCACCGGAGGCCAGCGCGGCCGGGAGGGCGCGCAGCGACTCCGGGTCCGCGTCGAGGTCCACGAGCACGAACCGGTCCGGCTCCTCGGTCTGCGCGGACCGGATCAGCCCCCACAGGGCGGCGTGGGCCGGATCGGGCACGTCCTCGTCGGGGGCGGTCGCCACCGCGCCCCGGGTCACGAACACCAGCCGGGAGGAGGCGAACCGCTCGTCGGAGAGCCAGCGCTGTACGAGCGCCAGCGCCCGGTGCGTGACGTCCCGTACGGCGTCCGCGGTCCCCGTGGCGGTGCCGTGGGGCAGGGTGCAGGCCGTCAGCACCGTGTCCGGTGCGGCCGTGTCCGGTGCGTCGGCCGGGTCCGCGTCCATGCGGAAAGCCGGCAGGTTGAGGCCGGCACGCAGTCCGAGGCCGTCGTCGCCGAGGACCGCCCATCGGCGGGGCCCGGGCGATCCGCCGCCGGATACCGGGCTCCACGTCACGCGCTGCAACGACTGGTGGAACGCGGGCCGGCCGCCCTGGATCTCCTCCGGGCGGGTCGCCCGCAGCGCCACCTCGTCGATGGCCGCCACGGGCCGGCCGGTCGGGTCGGCGAGCGCGACGGACACCCCGTCGGGGCCGGTGGGGGTCAGCCGGACGCGCAGGTGGGACGCACCGGTCGCCTGGAGCGAGACGCCCTTCCAGGCGAACGCCAGCCGGGCGTCGTGGTCCGCGCCCGCGGCACCGTCGTCGTCACGGCCGACCGCGTCCGCCGCGCCCAGGGCGGCCTCCAGCAGCGCGGGGTGCAGGCCGAACAGCGCGGCCTCGCCCGTGGTGTCCTCGGTGAGGGCGGCCTCGGCGTACACCTCGTCGCCGAGCCGCCACAGGGCGGTGATCCCGTCCGCCCCGGCGCCCTCCGCCGGAACCGCGCCGGCCGGCGGCCAGGCCGTCAGGTCGAACGGCTCAGCCGTGCCGCCGGCCGCCAGGAGACCTGTGGCATGCCGCCGCCAGGGCTGCTCCGGCCCGGCCTGCTCCGGCCGCGCGTACACCTCGATCGTCCGGCGGTCGTCCTCGGCCGCGCCCAGACGGACCTGGATCACCACCGCGCCCTCGGCGGGAAGGGCCAGCGGCGCTTCGACGATCAGTTCCTCGATCCGCTCGTACCCGACGTGGTCCCCGGCGCGGACGGCGAGTTCGACGAAGGCGCTGCCCGGCAGCACCGGGGTTCCCAGCGCCGTGTGGTGGGCGAGCCAGGGGTGCGTCCGCACGGCCAGGCGGCCGGTGAACAGGTAACCGTCCGCGCCGGCCAGGGCGACCGCGGCGCCGAGCAGCGGGTGGTCGGCCGGCTCCAGACCCGCCGTCGACACGTCACCGGCCGGGGCGGGGCGGGAGAGCCAGTGCAGCTCGCGCTGGAAGGCGTAGGTCGGGAGCTCCACCCGCCGCGCGCCGTGCCCGGCGAAGACGGCCTCCCAGTCGGGTTCGATCCCCTGGACCTGGGCCTGCGCGAGGGAGGTGAGAAAGCGCCGCGCTCCGCCTTCCTCGCGGCGCAGCGTTCCCACGACGGCGATGTCGGCCCCGGCGTCCTCGGCCGTCTCCTGGAGAGCCGTCGCCAGCACCGGGTGGGGGCTGCATTCGACGAATCCGGTGCAGCCCGCGGCCAGCAGCTCCCGCCCGGCCTGCTCGAATTCGACCGTGTCGCGGATGTTCCGGTACCAGTAGCGCGTGTCCAGCTCGCGGGTGTCCAGCCGGCCGCCGGTCACGGTGGAGTAGAAGGGGATGCGGGAGGCCAGCGGCGTCACCGTCCGCAGCCCCTCCAGCAGGCGGTCACGGAGGATGTCCACCTGGGCGGAGTGGCCGGCGGTGTCGACACCGCGGATCCGGCGGGCCTGGACGCCCTCGGCCTCCAGCGCGGCAAACAGCTCGTCGAGCGCCCCGGGGTCGCCGGAGACGGTCACGAACCTCGGGCCGTTGACGGCGGCGATCGACAGCCGGTCGGACCAGCGCCCGATGCGTTCGCGGGCCTCGTCCGCGGGCAGGGAGACGGCCATCATGCCGCCCTTCCCGCTGAGTTCCGACCACAGCAGGCTGCGTAGCGCCACGATGCGGGCCGCGTCCTCGAGCGTCAGACCGCCGGCGACGTACGCTGCGGCGATCTCGCCCTGGGAGTGTCCGACCACGGCCGCGGGCTCGATCCCGTACGACCGCCACACGGCCGCCAGCGACACCATCACCGCGAACAGCGTCGGCTGGATCACATCGATGCGGTCCAGCGAGGGCGCGTCCGGTTCGCCGTGCAGCACGTCCAGCAGCGACCAGCCGACGAACGGCCGGAACGCGTCGGCGCACGCCCGCAGTTGCCCGGCGAAGACGGGGGAGTCGTGCCACAGTTCCTGTGCCATGCCGAGCCACTGCGAGCCCTGGCCGGGGAAGACGAAGGCGACTCTGCGCCGGTCGCCGCCCGTGGCCTGCACCAGGTTGGGCGCGGTCGTGCCGTCCGCGAGTGCGGTGAGTCCCTGGAGGAACCCCTCGCGGTCGTCCGCGACGACCGCGGCGCGGTGGCCGAACGCGGTGCGCGTGGTGGCGAGGGAGTACCCGGTGTCGGCGAGTCCGGCGCCGGGGTGGGCCGCGAGGTGCGCACGCAGCCGCTCGGCCTGTGCCCGCAGTGCCTGTTCCGTCCTGCCGGAGATCGTCCAGGCAAGGGGACCGGGGAGGGCGGCGGAGGTTTCCGGCTCCGGGTCCGCCGTGGCCGTGGTCGTCCCGGCGGCGCACTGCCCGCCGGAGTCCTGCGCGGGCGGTGCGTCGGCCTCCTGCGGGGCCTGCTCGATGATGGCGTGGGCGTTGGTGCCGCTGATGCCGAAGGAGGAGACGCCGGCGCGCCTCGGGCGCCCGGTCGACGGCCACGGCGTCGGGTCGGTCAGCAGCCGTACGGCGCCCGACTCCCAGTCCACGTGCGGAGACGGCTCGTCGACGTGCAGGGTCTGCGGCAGCAGGCCGTGGCGGATGGCCATCACCATCTTGATGACGCCGGCCACACCGGCCGCCGCCTGGGGGTGGGCGAAGTTGGACTTCAGCGAGCCGAGCCAGAGGGGCCGTCCGTCCGTCCGGTCCTGGCCGTAGGTGGCGAGCAGCGCCCCGGCCTCGATCGGGTCGCCGAGGGCGGTGCCCGTTCCGTGCGCCTCGACGGCGTCCACGTCCCGGGCGGACAGGCCCGCGTCGGTGAGCGCCGCCCGGATCACCCGCTGCTGCGAAGGGCCGTGCGGGGCGGTCAGGCCGTTGCTCGCGCCGTCCTGGTTGACGGCGCTGCCGCGGATCACGGCGAGCACCTGGTGGCCGTTGCGCCGGGCGTCGGACAGCCGTTCCAGCAGGAGCATGCCGACGCCCTCGCCCCAGCCGGTGCCGTCCGCCCGCGCGGAGAACGCCTTGCAGCGGCCGTCGGCGGAGAGCGCCTTCTGCCGGCTGAGCTCGACGAAGATGCCGGGGCTGGACATCACGGTGACACCGCCGGCCAGCGCCAGGGAGCACTCGTCGCGGCGCAGCGACTGTACCGCCAGGTGGATGGCCGTCAGGGAAGCCGAGCAAGCGGTGTCCACCGAGACGGCGGGGCCTTCGAGACCGAGGGTGTAGGAGATCCGGCCGGAGATGACGCTGGTGGTGCTGCCGGTCAGCAGGTAGCCCTCGTACCCCTCGGCCGGCTCCTCCATGCGGGGCCCGTAGTCCTGGGGCATGGCGCCGACGAACACCCCGCAGCGGCTGCCCTTCAGCGACGCGGGCCGGACACCCGCGCGCTCCAGGGCCTCCCAGGAGGTTTCCAGCAGCAGGCGCTGCTGGGGGTCCATGGCCTGTGCCTCACGGGGGCTGATGCCGAAGAAGGCCGGGTCGAACCAGCCCGCCTCGTGGAGGAATCCGCCTTCCCGGACGTAGCTCTTGCCCTGCTTCGACGGGTCGGGGTCGTACAGGTCCGCCAGGTCCCAGCCGCGCTCGGTGGGGAATCCCGACACGGCGTCCCGGCCGGCGGCGACCACGTCCCACAGGTCTTCGGGGGTCCGTACGCCTCCCGGGAGCCGGCAGCTCATCGCGACGATGGCGATCGGGTCGTGGTCGCCATCGGCGGCGGTCGGCGGCCGGGACGACGCGGGGAGGGCGGCGTTGCGGTCCTGCGCGCCGAGGTCTGCGGCGTCCACGGCATCCACGGCGGACGAACGGATGTGGTGGGCCAGGGCCGCGGGTGTGGGGTGGTCGAAGAGAATCGTGCCGGGCAGTCGCAGTCCGGTGGCGGCGTTCAGCTGATTGCGCAGTTCGACCGCGGTGAGCGAGTCGAAGCCCAGTTCCTTGAACGCCCGGTCCGTGTCGATCGCTTCGGGCGTGGTGTGGCCGAGGACGAACGCGGCATGCTTGCGGACGAGTTCCTCGACGGCCTGCTGCCGCTCGGCCTCGTCGGGCAGGGCGGCCAGGTGGTCCCGCCAGGTGGACGGCTCCTCGGCACCGGCGGCGTCGAGCTCGGGGACCGGTGCGTCGAGCCAGTAGCGGTCGCGTTGGAATGCGTAGGTGGGCAGGTCGATCCGGTGGGGGTTGTGTCCGGTGAAGAACGCGTTCCAGTCGATGGTGAGGCCGAGGGTGTGCATGCGGGCCAGGGCGGTGACGGCGGTTTCCTCTTCGGGGCGGTCCTTGCGCAGGAGGGGGACGAACTGTCCGTCCTGGACGCAGGACTGGCCCATGGCGGTGAGGACTCCGGCGGGGCCGAGCTCGACGAAGCGGGTCACTCCGCGGGCGTTGAGGGCCGTCATGCCGTCGTGGAACCGCACCGAGTCGCGGACATGACGTACCCAGTACTCCGGCGAGCAGACCAGCTCGGGCGAGGCGATGTCGCCGGTCACGTTCGACACCAGCGGGATGCGCGGCTCGGAGTATTCGAGGCTCTGCGCGATGTGCCGGAATTCTTCCAGCATCGGTTCCATGCGGGGGGAGTGGAAGGCGTGGCTGACCCGCAGCCGGGTGGACTTCCAGCCGCCGGCGGCCACGACATCGAGGACGGTGTCCTCGTCCCCGGAGAGGACGGTGGAGGTGGGGCCGTTGACGGCGGCGACCGCCACCCGGCCCTCAAAGCCGGTCAGGAACGGCAGCATGTCCTCTTCCGGGGCGATGACCGAGACCATGGCCCCGCCTGTGGGGAGGGCCTGCATCAGGCGGCCTCGGGCGGCGACCAAAGCACAGGCGTCGGTGAGGGACCAGATCCCGGCGACGTGGGCTGCCGCGAGTTCGCCCACGGAGTGTCCGACCAGGAAGTCCGCCCGCACACCCCAGGACTCGACCAGGCGGAACAGCGCCACTTCGACGGCGAACAGCGCCACCTGCGCATACGCGGTGCCCTCCAGGAGCGCCGCCGCAGGGTCGGACGGATCCGCGAAGACGACCTCACGCAGCGGACGGTCCACAAACCCGTCCACCACCGCGCACACCTCGTCGAACGCCGCCGCGAACACCGGGAACACCCCGTACAACTCCCGACCCATACCGACCCGCTGCGCACCCTGGCCGGTGAACATGAACGCGGTCGGGCCGTCGGTCGCCTGCGTACCGGTGGTGTCACCGGAGGCCAACGCCTCCAGGGCGCTGGCCAGTTCACCGGTGTCGCGCCCGGTCACGGCGGCGCGGTACTCGAACGCGGTGCGGGCGGTCGCGAGCGAGAAGCCCACGTCCACGGGTGACAGTTCCGGCGACGCCGCCACCTGCTCACGCAGCCGCGCGGCCTGGGCGCGCAGTGCGGCCGGGGACTTGCCCGACACCACCCACGGCACCACGGAACCAGTGCCCCCGGGCGCAGCCGGCGACGTGGCCGAGGGCCGTGCCGTCCCCGACCAACTCGACAGCACCATGTGGCAGTTGCTGCCACCCATGCCGAACGAGCTGACGCCGGCGATCAGGGGTCCGTCGTCGGGGCGGGTCCACGCTTCGAGCTCGGTCTGGACGCGGAGGTTCAACACGTCGAGCGCGATGGCGGGGTTGGGCGTCTCGAAGTTGAGGCTTGGCGGGAGTTCCCGGTGGCGCAGGGAAAGGACGGTTTTCAGCAGGCCGGTGATGCCGGCCGCGCCTTCCAGGTGGCCGACGTTGGTCTTGGCGGAGCCGACCCGCAGCGGGGCGTCGGCGGACCGGGCCGCGCCCAGTACCGCTCCGAGGGCCGCCGCCTCGACCGGGTCACCGACCTTGGTGCCGGTGCCGTGCAGCTCCACGTACTGCACCTCGGCGGGGTCGACCCCGGAGAGCCGGTAGGCCTCGCGCAGCACTTCCTCCTGCCCGGCCCGGTCGGGCGTGGTCAGGCTGAGGCCGCCGCCGTCGTTGTTCGTCGCGGAGCCGTGGATCAGGCAGTAGACCCGGTCGCCGTCGGCGACCGCCCGGGAGAGCGGCTTCAGGACCACGAGGGCGCCGCCCTCGCCCCGGACGTAGCCGTTGGCCCGGGCGTCGAAGGTGTAGCACCGGCCGTCGGGCGAGAGGGCTCCGAACCTCGACGCGCCGACGAAGCTCTCGGGGGCGACGTTGAGGTTGACGCCGCCGGCCAGCGCGATGTGCGACTCTCCGCGCCGCAGGCTGTCGCAGGCCATGTGGACGGCGACCAGTGACGAGGACTGGCCCGTGTCCACGACCATGCTGGGGCCGCGCAGTCCGAGGGTGTAGGAGACGCGGTTGGCGATGATGCCGCGCTGCAGTCCGGTCAGCGAGTGCTGGGTGAGGGCCGGCAGGCCCCGCTGGTGCTGGAGGGCCGCGTAGTCGTCCGCGATGGCGCCGACGAACACGCCGGTGCGGCTGCCTGCCAGGGAGGACGGGAGGGCGCCCGCGTCCTCCAGCACCTCCCAGCCGAGTTCGAGCACGAGGCGCTGCTGCGGATCCATGGCGGCGGCTTCCCGCGGCGATATGCCGAAGAATGCCGGGTCGAACCGGTCGATCTGCTCGATGAATCCGCCCCGGCCGGTTTCCCGGCCGGGTCCGGTGGCCCCGGAACGGTTCTCGGGTATTCCGGTAGTGGCGTCGGTGCCATCACGGAGCAGTGCCCAGAATTCGTCCGGGGTGGTCACGCGCGGAAGGCGGCAGGCCAGTCCGACAACGGCGATCGGATCGTTGTGCATCTCGGTGTTCCCAGACATCGCGACTCGGATTGCCTCTCCACAGAAAAATCAAATGCGGAAGCAGAATTGGGCAGCTGGAGCTGGTGGGAGGCTATCGCGCACGGTCAGGGGGACCAACCCCTAATTTCTCGAATGCCACCCCCTACGGCATTCCTGGCAGTTCAGGGGCTTCCGCAGGGGTCCCCGCCGGTCACGGTTCTCCATGTGTCGTCGAATGGTCTCTTCCGGCCCGCTCCCGACAGGTCGTCACCATCCGTGTCCGGCCGGTTCCGTCAGGCGATTCCGGATGCCATGGGGAGGCGGTCCACGCCGAGGTCCATCACGAGCTGCCGCCGCCCACGGATGTTGAGCTTTCGGTACACGCGGGTGAGGTGCTGCTCGACGGTGCTCACGGTGATGTACAGCTCGGCCGCGATCTCACGGTTCGTGGAGCCCCGTGCCGCGAGGGCGGCCACCCGTATTTCCGAATCGCTGAGTCTGGAGATGGGGCTGGACTCGTTGTCGTCCGCCCGGGACTGCTCATGCGCCTTCAGCCGGCCCGGCCGAATGGCTTCGCACAGGGCGTCGGCCCCGCACTCCTTGGCCAGCCGCCAGGCCTGGTCCGTGATCGCGCCGGCCCTGCTGAACTCGCCCAGGGCCCGGTGCGCCCGGCCGAGGTCGGCCAGGGCGCGGGCCAGTTCCAGCCGGTCGCCGGACCTCTCCAGTTCCGCCACCGCCAGGGTCAGTGTCCGGGGACGCAGCGCGGGTTCGCCGAGCCCCGCGTGCAGCCGTAGCGCGGTTCCCCGGATACGGGAGCTGCCGGTCTCGTCGAGCTGGCGTCTGATCAGGCGCTCGGCGGGCTCGCGCTCGCCGATGCGCAGCCATGCCTCCGCGGCGTCCATGTTCCAGGGCAGCAGCACGGGCTGGTCGACGTGCCACTGCTTGGCGAGCCGCCCCGCCGTGAGGAACTCGCCGAGTGCGGCGTGCGCCCGGCCCGTCGCCAGGTAGTAGTGTCCCCGGGCTCGCAGGTACTTCAGCCCGTAGACGCTCCGGAACACGCTGTCGCGGACCGGGCGGCTGAGCTGGCGGGCCGCCGCGTTCAGCCGTCCCATGGCCGTGTAGGCGAGGATCTGGGTGGCGATCGCTCCTGCGGCGAAGACGCTGCCGATCTCTTCCGTGACCCCCTCCAGGGAGTCGGCGGCGTACTCCACCGCCTTGTGCAGGTTGCCCTGTGACAGGGAGATCTCGCCGCGGATCATGGCGAGTATGGTCCGCCAGCCCGGTGTCTGCCATCCCCGGGCCTCGCCGGTCAGCAGCTGCCACCGCGCCTCGATCTCGGCCGCGCAGCGGTTGCCCCGGGCCAGGGCGGACAGGGCGGTCACGGCGGGCTCGAACGTCGCCTCGGTGAGCGCCAGTAGCTGCAGTGAGCCCTCGGCGACGAGGGCGGTCGGCTCGTTGCGGACCGGGCGAGCCGGGGTGGGGCCGGGCAGTGTCACGGCCGGCGCGGCGGAACCGCAGGCCGACGTCGTCGGCGTCGAACCGATCAGTGCGGTGTCGAGGATCCCGCGCACGTCCGCCGTGCCGGGATCGTCCTTTCCCGCGCCGCCGAAGTGGTGCAGCGTCCGTCGCGCCTCCTCGACCCGCCCCAGCGCGAGCAGCAGCCGGGCCAGCGGACCGGCGCAGGACTCGGGAAGCCGGTCGCTGTCCAGCAGGGCGAGGGGCTCCATGAGATGGGTTTCGACCGCGGAGGGGTCCAGCCGCAGCAGGACGGCCGCGAGCCTGAGCCGGATCTCGACGCGCTGTGCCGGGTCGGCGCAGGCGGCGCAGGCGAGTTCCAGGTACCTCACCGCCAGGGGCACGTCGCCGGCGAGCACGTGCTCGGCCGCGCACCGCAGGACATCGACGGCCCACGGCTCGAACGAGGTCGAAGACCCGGCGGCCAGCAGGTGTTCGGCGACGGTGAGGCCGCTGCCACCGGCGCGGCGCAGCTGTTCGGCCGCACGCCGGTGCAGGGCGGCGCGTCCTTGCGGCGCCAACTCGTCGAGCAGTGTCGTCTGCACCAGCGGGTGGCGCAGCGCGCAGCCGTCCATCAGCCCGATCGCGTTCAGCGCCTGTACGCCGCGGGTCACGGTGCCGCGGCTGACGTCCAGCATGAGGCTCAGCAGCTCGGGCGACGCCGCGCGGCCGAGCACCGACAGCCCCTTCACCAGGTCCTCGGCGATCGGGTCGGAGCGTCTCAGAATGCTGCGTACCGCGGCGATGAAGGCTTCACCGACCTGGGGCTCGGCCGGCGTCGGGGCGCGCCCCTGCGCGGCGGCGGTGTGATGATCCTCCAGTAAGGCCCTGAGAAGGAGCGGATTACCGCCGCTGACGGTGTGCCAGGACGGGGCGCGATGGTGCGCCTCGGCCGCCCCGAACGTCTCGCCGAGCACCTCGGCGACGTCATTCGGGCGAAGTGGGCGCAGGAAGAGCCGGAGCAGGTTCGGGTGCTGAAGGAAGAGGGTGCGCAACGCCGGGTCGCGGTGCCGCTCGTGGGCGGTCTCGGTCAGGACGAGCAGCAGCGGGTCGGTGCGTACGGAGCGTGCGGTGGCCAGCAGGTGGCGCAGCGTCGGCGCGTCGACGTGCTGCGCGTCGTCCACCAGGACCACCACGGGCACGCGGGCCGCGAGGTTGTGGAGGGCCAGGCAGAAGGCGCGTTCGCCGGACGGCGTTTCGGCCGTTGCGGTAGCGTCGGGGGCGGCGGCACCGGCGGGGGTCCGTACGCCCAGTGCCGCCCGCAGCGGCGCGTGCTCCGGGGCCGGCAGCGCGGGGTCGTGGAGCAGCTGGCGCAGGGCCGCCAGCGGAACCTCCCGCTCCCCGGGGTTTCCGGTGATACGGAGAACCACGGCCCGGTGCTGCTCCAACTGCCGTGCGAATTTCGCTAGGATTGCTGTCTTGCCGAATCCGGCCGGCCCTTGGAGAACCACAACGCCTGCATTGCCGGAGAGGCAGCGGGAGAATTCATCCACAAGCTTGGCAAGTTGCTCTCCTCTGCCGGTCAGCATGCTCAACACTCCGAATCCTTGGTCAGATTGCCGACGGCCGGGTCCCGTATGGCTGGCGGCAGTTGGGGGGGATGGTACCCGAGCGATGAGGACAGTGATCAATGCTGCGGACAACGCCCGATCACCAGGGAGGATAGGGGTTCCGACACCGGGGAAGATAGGGGTGTCGGCGGGCGAAGATAGGGGTATGCACGACAGTCGCCGCCGCGATACTTCACTGCTGTGACACTTTTTCACCCGCTTATGCGGGACGGCCGCACCCGCACCGTTCACTGCGCCGGCCGATGAACCATGGCCAGCTGCCGGGGATAAGCGACCTGCACGTCGCCTATCCCGAAAACCGGGACATTGTCGAGAAGCTGCGCCCGGAATCCGACCGGGACTGGCTGCTCGTGGCCGGCGACGGGGCGAGCTGGTCGCCGATATCGAGCGGGCGCCGGGCGTCCCGTGAGTGGAAGCGTCCCCGTCACCCGCGTACCGTTCCCCGCCGCATCCTTCCGGCGCCGTCGGCTCCTCCGGCGAAGGCTTCAGCCGCCCCGACCACCAGACAACTGTCGCAGTAGCAAACCGACGTGAGGTGATTGACGTGGAAGCCATCGTGAACGCCGTCGTTTCCGGCGAGGCCACTCGGCGGGACTTCGCCGCCTTGCCGCTCCCCGAGTCCTACCGGGCCGTCACGGTCCACAAGCAGGACGCGGAGATGTTCGCCGGTATGGAGAGCCGGGACAAGGACCCGCGCAAGTCCCTCCACATCGAGCAGGTGCCGGTCCCCGAACTCGGCCCCGGCGAGGCGCTGGTCGCCGTCATGGCCAGTGCTGTGAACTACAACACCGTCTGGAGCTCGATCTTCGAGCCGCTGCCCACCTTCGGCTTCCTGGAGCGCTACGGCAGACTCTCCCCCCTCGCCAAGCGCCACGACCTGCCCTACCACGTCATCGGCTCCGACCTGGCCGGCGTCGTCCTGCGGACCGGCCCCGGCGTCAACGCCTGGCACCCCGGCGACGAAGTCGTCGCCCACTGCCTGTCCGTGGAACTCGAATCCTCCGAAGGCCACAACGACACCATGCTCGACCCCGAACAGCGCATCTGGGGCTTCGAGACCAACTTCGGCGGCCTCGCCGAAATCGCCCTGGTGAAGTCCAACCAGCTGATGCCCAAGCCCAGGCACCTCAGCTGGGAGGAGGCCGCCGCCCCCGGCCTGGTCAACTCCACCGCCTACCGCCAGCTGGTCTCCCGCAACGGCGCGGGCCTGAAGCAGGGCGACAACGTGCTGATCTGGGGCGCCAGCGGCGGCCTCGGCTCCTACGCCACCCAGCTCGCCCTCGCCGGCGGCGCCAACCCCATCTGCGTCGTCTCCAGTGGACAGAAGGCCGACATCTGCCGGGCGATGGGCGCCGAGGCGGTCATCGACCGCAACGCCGAGGGCTACCGGTTCTGGAAGGACGAGCACACCCAGGACCGCCGCGAATGGAAGCGCCTCGGCGGGCGGATCCGCGAACTGACCGGCGGCGAGGACGTGGACATCGTCTTCGAGCACCCCGGCCGCGAGACCTTCGGCGCGAGCGTCTACGTCACCCGCAAGGGCGGCACCATCGTCACCTGCGCCTCCACCAGCGGCTACAACCACGAATACGACAACCGCTACCTGTGGATGTCACTCAAGCGCATCGTCGGCTCGCACTTCGCCAACTACCGCGAGGCCTGGGAGGCCAACCGCCTGATCGCCAAGGGCAGGATCCACCCCACCCTCTCCAGGACCTACCCCCTGAACGAGACCGGACAGGCCGCCTACGACGTCCACCGCAACCTCCACCAGGGCAAGGTCGGCGTCCTCTGCCTCGCCCCCCACGAAGGCATGGGCATCCGCGACCACGACCTGCGCGCCCGGCACATCGACGCGATCAACCGCTTCCGGACCACCTCGGCGCCCACCGGGTGACATACCCGGGTGGCCGTCACCGTCACCGGCGCGTGGCCGGACCACCGTTCGGCGTGGGCCGCGGCCCGGCCGGCGCGTGTGGAACTGCTCGTACTCGCGCGGTGCGTGGAGCAGGTGGGCCCGGTTCCGGATGAGGGTGCGGTCGAACAGCCCGGTTCGGCAGGATCGCACCCGGCGTTCCGTGATCGCGTTCATGCGTGGCGCCCGGATGCCGGTCCGGACGACGCGCGGCGAGGGCCGGGGCGAGGCGGCCGCCCGTCAGGTTTCCGCGCGTCAGGTTTTCCCACCCCGTCAGGTGGCAGCCCGTCAGATCCCGCCCCGCCGGGCTTGCCGCCCCTCTCGGGGCTATCCGTCGGTGGAGGCGCGGACGACGAGCCGGGGAGGGAACCGCTCGACCCGTTCGGCC
This sequence comes from Kitasatospora sp. NPDC088548, assembly GCF_044753005.1. NCBI lineage: Bacteria > Bacillati > Actinomycetota > Actinomycetes > Kitasatosporales > Streptomycetaceae > Kitasatospora > Kitasatospora sp. NPDC088548. The sequence continues at coordinate 124,614 of NZ_JBIVMI010000023.1, read as the reverse complement.
CTTTCGCGGCCGGGTGCCTGAAGGAGCGTCAGCGCGCGCTCGGCCATGGCGGCCAGCGGGTGGCGGATGGAGGTGATGGGCGGGTCGAGGAGTTCGAGTATCTCGGTGTCGTCGAAGCCGGTGACGGCGATCTGTCCGGGCACGGAGACCGCCGAGCGCTGCAGCGTGCTGACCAGTCCCACCGCGAGGACGTCCGCGCCGCAGACGACGGCGTCGATCCGGGTGTGCTGTTCGGCGATGCGGCGGCCCGCGGTGCGGCCGGCGTCGGTGGTGAAGCTGGGCAGCAGGACGGTGGTGGCGTCGGCCCCGCGGGCCTCGGTGAAGGCGGCGAGGCGTTCCGCGCCGGAGGAGGACGCCTGGTCGGCGGCGACCAGGGCGATCCGGTGACGGTCGAGGCCTTCGAGGTGGTCGAGGAGCAGCCGCATCGCGGCGGTGTTGTCGAGGGTGACGGCGACGGTGCCGGAGTCGGTGGCCCAGCGGTCGAAGAGGACGACGGGGGCGCGTCTGGCGGCGGCCCGGACGGCGGGGCCGGACGCGCCGGCGGAGACGGGGACGACGAGCAGGCCGTCGACGCGGCCGTCGAGCAGGGTCTCGATCTGCTCGGCCTCGACGGCGGTGTCGTTGGCGGCGTCGGAGACCACCAACTGCCCACCGGCGGCGCGGACCTGTTGGGCGATGGCGTCGGCGAGCTGGACGAAGTAGGGGTTGGCGAGCGTGGGGACGACCACGCCGACGGTGCCGGTGGTGCCGGTGCGCAGCGCCCGGGCGGAGTGGTTGGTCCGGTAGCCGAGCCGCCGTGCGGCCTCCTCGACGCGGCGCGCGAGCTCGGGGTCGACGTTGCGGGGCGTGCCGGCGAGGACACGTGAGGCCGTGGCGCGGGAGACGCCGGCGGCCTCGGCCACGTCGAGGAGTCGGGGCGCTGTCACGTGGGTGTCCTTCGCGGTCGGTGGGCGGGTGCGCCACGGCGGTGGGGCGGCCGTGCGGGGCGGGATGTGCAGGATGAGGGTACTTGACGGCGTGTGAGTGCTGGTCCAGCATGTGGGAGATCGATCTCCCAAGGAGCGTTCAATGCCGTCCATCACCGTTGTCGGTTCAGTGAACCGCGACTTCGTCCTGACCGTCAGGGCCCTGCCAAGGCCTGGCGAGACCGTGCTCGCGCGGCGCTTCGTGGAGGGCGCGGGCGGCAAGGGGGCCAACCAGGCCGTCGCGGCCGCCCGCCTCGGATCGCGGGTGCGGCTGGTCGCCAGGGTCGGCGCGGACGCCTCCGCCATCCTCGGGGCGCTCGCCTCCGAGGGCGTGGACGTCGAAGCCGTGCGGTCGGACCCACACACGACGACCGGGATCGCGGCGGTGGTCGTCGACGACGCCGGCGAGAACACCATCGTCGTGAACCCGGGGGCCAACGCCGGCCTCGGGGTGGAGGACCTGCCGCCGCGGCTCGTCCGGTCGGCGGGGGAGGTCGTCCTCGTCCAGAACGAGATCCCCTCCGACGTGGTCGACCAGGCGGTCCTGCGGGCCCGCGAACAGGGCGGGATCGTCGTCCTCAACCCCGCCCCCGCCCGACCCGTCGACGCACGGGTTCTGGCCGCCGTCGACGTCCTCGTCCCCAACCTCGGCGAACTGGCCTCGCTCCTGGGCACCGAGCGGCCCGCCACCCTCGACGGCGCGCGGGACCTGCTGGAGGGCGCCGCGCTCCCGTGCCGGGCCGTCGTGGTCACCCTCGGGGCGGACGGGGCCCTGCTGAAGCAGGCGGACCGCGCCGGCGCCACGCACATCCCCGCCCCGCTGGTGGCCGCCGTCGACACCGTCGGCGCCGGCGACACCTTCTGCGGCGCGCTCGCGGACGCCCTCGCCCGCGGCGCGGGCCTCGCCGCCGCGGCCGAACGCGCCGTCCGCGCGGCCTCCCACGCCGTCACCGGCCTGGGCGCGCAGGCCGCCATGCCCTACGCGGCCCAGCTCGACACACCCGCGGACCCCACCGCTTCCTGACCCCCGCAGAGCCCTTCCCGACCCGCAGGGCCCCCACCGCCCGGCACCCTGACAAAACCCCCAAGGCCCCCACCGCTTCCTGACACCCCGCAGGGCCCCCACCAGCACAACGGAGAACCACCCATGAGGAACCTCAAGCTCGGCCTGTTCGAGAACGCGCAGACCAACGCGAGCGGCACCGCCACCTGGCGCCACCCCGACAGCCGGCGACATCTCTTCGACACCCTCGGGTACTGGCGCGAACTCGCCGCGGTCTGCGAGGACGCCAAACTGGACTTCCTGTTCCTCGCCGACGCCTGGGGCTGGTCCGAGATCGACGGAGTCCGCCCGCCCATCGCCACGGAGGAGACCCTCGACCTCCCGCGGCTCGACCCGATGGTCGTGGCCGCCGCGCTCCTGTCCACCACCACCGACCTGGGCCTGGTCATCACGGGCTCCGTCCTCGTGGAACCCCCCTACGCGTTCGCGCGCCGCCTGGCCACCCTCGACCAGCTCTCCGGCGGCCGGATCGGCTGGAACGTCGTGACCACCGGCACCGCCGACACCGCGGTCAAGGCCTTCGGCATGGAGATGGTCGCGCACGACGACCGCTACCGGATGGCCGAGGACTTCCTCGACCTCGTCTACAAGTACTGGGAGGGGGCCTGGGAGCCCGACGCGCTGGAGAAGGACAAGGACGGAAGGTTCGCCGACCCCGCCAAGGTGCACCTCGTCACCCACGAGGGCCCCTTCTTCCGCTCGCAGGGATACGGCAACACCGCGCGCTCCCCCCAGGGCACGCCCGTGCTGTTCCAGGCCGGGGCCTCGCCCGCCGGCCGCCGCGTCGGAGGCCGGCACGGCGAGTGCATGTTCGTGGGAAGCGGCTCGGTCGAACAGCTCGCCGGGCACACCGCCTCCATCCGCGAGGAGGCCGTCAGGGCGGGCCGCCGTGCCGACGACGTGAAGGTGATGTCGGCGTTCTCGTGCGTCGTCGGCGCGACGACCTCCGACGCCCAGCGCCGCTACCAGCGCATCCTCGACGCCCAGCGGTCCGAGGTGACCGTCGCCAGCTACGCCATGTTCACCGGGCTCGACCTCTCCTCCTACCCGCCCCACACGCCCATGGCGGACCTGTCCACCGAGCTGTCGCAGACCCAGGTGGCCCGCTTCGCCGGCAAGACGGTCGGTGACGTCCTCGCCGACTGGCACACCCACGGCGTCGGGGCGCGGCCCGTCGTCGGCACGGCCGAGGAGATCGCCGACGAGATCTGCGCGCTCGCGGAAGGCGCCGACCTCGACGGGTTCCTGCTCTCCCCGACCGTCCAGCCGACCTCCACGACGGACTTCGTCGAGTCGGTCCTGCCGATCCTGCGGGCACGCGGAGTGTTCCGGGGGGAGTACACCCCGGGCGAGAGCCTGCGCGAACGGCTCACCGGGGCGTCCGGCCGCGCGCTGCCGGACAGCCACCCCGCGGCACGGCACCGGCACTGAGAAACCCCACCCGAGACGAGAGGACGGCGAAGACCATGGCCACGTCCGCCCACCACCCGCCCCGGCCCACCGCGCCGACGGAGGAACTCGACCCGGCGACGCTGCGCCAGGCGTTCGGGGCCTACCCGACCGGCGTCGTCGCGATCGGCGCGCTGCGCGGGAGCGAACCGACCGGGTTCGCTGCGAGCTCGTTCGTCTCGATCTCGCTGCAACCGCCCATGGCCGCGGTGAGCGTGGCCCGGACCTCGACCACCTGGCCGCGCCTGGCGCAGGCGCCCGTCCTCGGACTGAGCGTGCTCAGCCGCGGCCAGGGCGGGCTGTGCCGGCGCCTGGCCTCCCGCGAGGCCGACCGCTTCGACGGCGTCGCGTGGAGGGCGACGCCCGAGGGCGCCGTCGTGATCGACGACGCCGCACTGTGGCTGACGGCCCGGGTGAGCGCCACCTACGACGGCGGCGACCACGAGATCGTGCTCATGGAGCTGATGACGGCCGAGCTGTTCCCCGGTGTGGAGCCGCTCGTCTTCCACACCAGCCAGTTCCGGGAGCTCACCCCCCATGCGTGACGCCCCGGCCGTCCTCGCGCACCTCACGGGCACGGTGGTGCACGGCGCCGGCCGGGGCCGCGGGCTCGGCTTCCCCACCGCGAACATCGCGCCCGACCCCGGCTCGCCGGTCCCACCGCCCGCGGTCTACAGCGGCTGGGTCGTGCGCCACCCCACCGGCGCCCTGCACCGCGCGACGATCAGCGTCGGTTCCAACCCCACCTTCTGCGACACGGCGGAGATCCACACCGAGGTGTACTGCCACGACACGTCGGACGACCTCTACGGCGAGCGCGTCGGACTGTGGTTCGTGGCCCGGATCCGGGACACGGTGAAGTTCGCCTCGCCCGACGATCTGGTGCGCGCCGCCCGGCAGGACGTCCTGCGTTCCGAGGAGTTCCTCGCCTCGGAACGCGGGCGGCGCGTCCTGGCCCACGCGCTCAACGCGTTCGCTGACACCGCTGACACCGCGACCGCCTGACCCTCTTCCCACCCCGCACACACACCCGGCGCGCGCACCCCCACGCCCACCGCCGCCCCCCAGCCGGCTTTCGCGCGCCACGACCGGCCCGGTCCGGTCCCGCAGCACAACCCCCACCTCGCTCCGAACGAACAAAGGCGTGAGTAATGAGCGTATTCCAGTGGCTGAACGAGCAGTTCAGCTTCTTCGGCGTCCCCGTCTACTGGTCCGACTTCCTGGGCAACATCCTGGCGCTCGCGACCGTCTGGCTGGCCCTGCGGCGCTCGCTCGTGGCCTGGCCGGTGCAGATCCTCGGCTCGGTCCTGCTGCTGATCGCGAGCATCAACGTCCACCTCGGAGGCAACGCCGCCCGGCAGATCGTGATCATAGCGTCGGCGTCCTGGGGCTGGGCGACATGGCGCCGCAGCAGAGACAAGGAAGGCACCATCAACGTCCGCTGGGCGCCATGGGGCCAGCGCGTCGCACTGATCGCCGTCATGGCCGCCGGAAGTCTCGCCTTCGGCGCCCTGCTCAAGACGGCGGACGCCTCCTTCTACCCCGGCGCACCCTGGTGGATGGTCCTCGCGGACGCCTGGATCTTCGTCGGCTCGATCCTGGCCATGTACAGCCAGGCCCGCCGGTACGTCGAATTCTGGTTCGTCTGGCTCGCCGTGGACCTGGTCGGCGTCCCCCTCGCCATCCACTCCGAGCTCTACTTCTCCGGAATAGTCTACGCGATCTTCTTCGTCATGGTCGTCATCGGCATCCGCGACTGGGCGTCCCACAGCAAGCCCCAGGAGATCGCCTCTCCCCTCGAACCGGCCGTCCTCGTGGAAAGCCGCGACGACACCGCACCGACCGCCCGGCCGCACCCCGTCCGGCCCGACACGGAAACCGCAACCGGCCTCCGAACCACCGACTGACCCACCACCACGGCCGCACGGTGCGCAGACCAGGCGCGACCACACCCTCTCCCGGCGTGCCGGGAGAGGGTGTGGTCCTGCCCGGCCCTACACCTCGGGACCGGTCGGCTCGACCTTGAAGGTCCGGGCCGCCGCCCCGCCGCGACCGCCTGCCCCGACCGTGGCCGTTGTCGGGGCCGACGGCGTTTCGACGCGTGCCCCGGTGGCGGGCTCCGGGCCCGTTGCGGGGCGAAGGCGGGTGGCGAGGGCCGCCATGTCGGTGGTGAACCGGTCGCCGAGGTCGACGCCGGACTCCTTGGCGATGACGATCAGCGAGAACAAGCAGTCGGACAGCTCGTGACCGATCCTCCCGGCATCGGCGGCCAGATCGGCGCGGTGGCCCTGGTGGGCCATGACCAGCTTCGCGAGGTCGCCCACGTCGCCGGTGAAGCCGAGGACGAAGTCCGTCAGGTCCCAGATGCGGCCCAGTTCGCGTTGGTTGATGTCGTCGTAGCGGGCGCGCACCTCCTCGGCTGCTGAACACATCTCGTCCCAGGTGGGCATCGGCTGCTCCGTATCGGTGGGTGGTCAGGCGGGTTCGACGCCGGCCGTGGTCGTCGCGTCCCGCTGGTGGGGGATCCCGGTGGCGTACTGGCGGGCCTGGAGAAGGTAGGAGGCCCGGTAGCGGCCGGCCGGGTCGGCCATCAGCTCGGCGTGGGTGCCGTGTTCGGCGAGCCGGCCCTCGTGGAGGACGTAGATGAGATCGGCGTCGGCGGTGGCGGCCAGGCGGTGGGTGATGAGGATGACGGCCTGGCCCCGGTCGGCGAGTTCGCGGACCCGGGCGAAGGCGGCGATCTCGGCCTTCGGGTCGAGGGCGCTGGTGGGTTCGTCGGCGATGACGAGGTGGGCGGGGCGTCCGCCGGGGCCGGTGGTGGTGGCGCGGTGGTGGGCGCGGGCCATGCCGATGCGCTGCCACTGGCCGCCGGACAGCTGCACGCCGCCCTTGAAGCCGCGGGCGGCGAGGGTGTCCCAGCCGTTGTCCTGGGCCTCGACGATCGGGTGCAGGTCGGCGTGGTCGGCGGCCCGCTTGAGCAGCGTCGGGTCGTCGCCGTGCTCGGGCCGGCCGATCAGGACGTTGGCGCGCAGGGTGAACGGCCATTGCTGGAAGCCCTGTTCGAGTACGGCGACCGAGGCGAACAGCTGGTCGCGGTCGGCGGCGGTCGCGTCGACGCCGTCCCAGAGCATCCGGCCGGTGGCGGGCGGGTAGAGGCCGGTGAGGACCTTGGCGAGGGTGGTCTTGCCGGAGCCGTTGTCACCGACCAGGGCGACCACCCGGCCGCGCGGGATCGTCAGGGTGATTCCGGACAGGGCCGGGGTGCTGCGGCCGGGGTAGGTGAAGGCGACGTCCTCCAGGGTGATGACGTCCGGGCGTTCGGGCAGGGCGGTGCCGCCGGTGGGGATGGCGCGGCGCTCGGCTTCGCGCTGGAGCCGTTCCAGGTCGGCGACGAACAGGGCCTCCTCGTAGAGGTTGTTGACGGTGCCGACGAGGGAGGTGATGTCGGCGGCGCCGGTACGGATGCCGACCACGGCGGTGCCCGCGACCGCGAGGGCCATGTGCCCGTCGTGGACGAGCCAGCCCAGCAGCGCGAAGGTCGCGGCGGCGGCCAGGCCCGAGAGGACGGACGCCAGCAGTGAGGTGACGGCGGTCGCCGCCGCGAGGCGGTTCTGCTCCTGTTCGGACGCCTCGGCCATCGCCGTGTAGTGGCCGAGGATGAACGGGCCGATGGCGTGGACGCGGACTTCGGCCGCGGAGTGCGGTTGGGTGATGAGCTGGGCGAGCAGGGAGGCGGCCCGGTGGTGCTGGAGCCAGGCCATCACCGAGCCGTAGCGGCGGCGGGCGGAGCGGACCGCGCCCCAGCCCTTCGGGGCGGCGATCAGCACCAGCATGGGCAGCAGGACGGGGTCGAGGCTGAGCAGGACGCCGCCGGCGGCGACCAGGCCGAGCAGCGCGGTGAGCACGGCGATGCTCTGGCTGATCAGCCGGCGGACGGCTGCGGTGCCGAACCGCGCCGATTCCAGCATCCTGCTGAAGTCGGGCTCCTCCAGCGCGGCGAGTTCGACGCGAGCGGCCCGGCGGAGATAGGCGACGGTCGCGGCCCGTTCGGTCTTGGGCTCCAGCCGGCCGCCCGCCCACTGGGAGACGGTCCGCAGCACGGCGGACACGGCGGAGGCCCCGCCGACGGCGAGGACCGCGGGCAGCGCTGCCCGCAGCAGCCGGTCGGCGCTGCCCACGGCGAACAAGGAGGCGAGGGCGCGGTTGGTGGCGAGCAGGCCGAACGCGGTGGCCAGGGCCCGGCCGAGTTCGGCGACCGCAACGGCCACCAGCGCGGTGCGATCGGCCTGCCAGGCCAGGCGCAGCGCGGTGCGGAGCATCCCGGGGATCTGGCGGGCGATGGTGAGGAATCCGACCTTCAGCATGGTCTGCTCGTGGTCGTCGAAGTTGTAGTCGTAGCGCAGCCGGCCGCCGAACAGGAACCGCTCGCTGTCGGAGACCTCGCCCTCGGGCTCGGGGCTGGACGGGCGGGTCTTCAAGTGGTCTCCTCTGCGGGACTCGGCCGAGTCGCCGGTGACATGGCGTCGCCGTGGGCGTATCGATGGAGGTGGGCACGGAGCCGGGTGGCGAGGTGTTCGGACTGCTCGGGGTCGTCCGGAAGGACGCCGGCCCCCTCGGTCATCAGGGCGTGGAACTGCTGCTGCTCGTACGGGACACCGGGAGGCAGCGCGGCGACGTGCCAGTGGACGTGCGCGTTGCCCTGCCGGCTCCCCAGGCTGAGCACGTACAGGCGCTCCGTCGGGACGGTCGTGGCGAGCGCGGTGGCCACGCGGTGCACCACCAGCTGCAGGGCCGTGTACTCCTCCTCGGTGAACCCGCCGATGGCGTCCTCGATATGGGCGCGCGGGGCCACCAGCAGCTTGCCCGGCAGGGTCGGGTAGCGGTCGAGGAATACGACATGGACGCCGTCGTCCAGGACGACCCGGTGCTCGTACCCGGGGACGCCGGCGAGCAACGAGCAGATGAAGCACGGCCCGGTGCGGGCCCGCTCGTTGTAGGCGTCGAGGTCGAAGCCGCTCACCGGCCCCACCCCTCGGGCCCGGGCCGCCGCACCAGGTAGCCGTCGAGCGGACCGAAGCCCAGGGAACGGCAGGGCGGGGCACCGGCCTCGGTGGCACGCGGTTCGACCGAGCTGCAGTCGGCGCCTTGCGGGATGGCGGGGCGAACAGAGAGGCCTGGCACGGCGATTCCTCCAGGAAGGCGGTCAGCGGGACGGATCCGGTGGCGGGGGATCGAGGCGGACGAGGTGACGGTCGGTCCTGCCGTCCGGCTGGTGCACAGTGCGGTAGGCGTACGGCACAGTGCTGCCGGGGAAGGTGGCGACGCCTTCCTCCACGACAGGCTGCTCGTCGGCGATGGCACGCAGCCGGTCGTCGGCGTCCGCCGGCAACTGCGGGCCGGGTGGCCGTCGGTGTCGGGCCACCGCTCTCACCCGCCGACCAGGGTGCGCGGGTCGAAGCGCTCGTCCTCCCAGCCGTGGGTGGAGAAGCCCCGTCCGCCGGACAGGTAGAGCGTGAGCGCGGCGTGGGACGTCGGGAACATCGGCAGGGGCAGTGCGTCGGCCGGGGACCAGAGCACATCGAGGTGCTTGTCCGGCTCGGTGTTCGTCAGTTCGCCGCGCCAGGCGGTGGCGAGGAACACCGACAGCAGGAACGGACCCCGGCCGTCCCAGCCGACTGCGACCTGGACCGTGTGGACGAGCCGCAGGTCCTCGGCGGCGACGATCAGCCCGGTCTCCTCCCGCAGCTCGCGGGCCGCGGCCTCGTCGAGGCGCTCGCCGACCTCGACCTTGCCGCCGGGGATGGTCCACGCCAGCGTGTTGCTCCAGCTGTTCGCCGCGTAGTGGACGGTCGCGACCAGGCCCTGGTCCTGGTCGTGGGCGATCACGGCTACGGCCTGGCGAAGGCTCTCCACAGTGCTACCTCCAAGATGGCTGAGCGGATGGGGACTTCAGACGGTCGGTGCGGGGTGGCGCAGCTGCTTCAGGACGGTGCGGGCGTAGCCGAGGATCTCCTCGTCGTGGTGGTGGTGGTCCAAGGCCCAGCGCAGGACGGCGGGGCAGTCGATCGCTGCCCAGGCCCGGCACGCCGCCCACTCGCCGGGGTCAGTTCGCGTCCGTAGCCGCTCAGGAACGCCGTGCGGAGGTCGGGCCGGTACGGGGTGAGCTGGAGCACGACCCGCATCAGGCCGCGGCGCACCGGCTCCTCGACCTGGCTGCGCTCGAAGTCGATCACGCCGACGATGAGTCGGCCATCGTCGTCGCGGCGGACGAGCCAGTTCCGGGGGCCGAAGTCGCCGTGGCAGGTGGTGAGAGCGGTATGCCGGGGCTCGATGCGGGTGGCCTCGGCCGGGACCTCGACGTCCTCGTCGGACAGCTGGGCGTCGCGGGCACGGGCGAACGCCCCCTCGCGTTCCTTGCTCCAGGGCAGCCGCTCGCCGACCACGCCGTCGGAGGTCGGGTGGGTGTGGATGCGTGCCGCAAGCAGGCCGGCCTGCCGGTACGCCTCCCGTTCCTCGGCCGGGCCGAGGGTGGCCTTGATGGCCGGGGTGCCGGGCAGCGCTGTGGTGACGACGAACCGCGACGAGGTGTCCTCGGCGAGGAAGGTCGGGGCCCGACCTTCCTCGCCGAGGGCGGGTGCGAGGTGCCGGTAGGCGGAGGTCTCGCGCCGGTGCATGAGCTCGTTCTTGTGCCGCTTGGCGAACAGCCGGCGCCCGTCGCCGGTCCGGATCTCCCACACCGACGGTCGGCCCGCACGGTCCCGCGAGCGTACGCCCGGCAACCCGTACGGACCTGCCGTCTCGTGCAGCAGCCGCTCGGCGTCGTCGGGCAGGGTGTGTGCCGTCATGCCGGCCAGCCGACGGTGGAGAGCAGGTTGCCGCAGGCGATCTCGCCCAGGGCGTGCGCGGTGTAGGGCACGATGTCGGCCGGCAGCCGGCCAATCGGCCACCAGCGCAGTTCCTCGCACTTGTGCGGCTCCGCGTTGCGCACCTGCCCGCGGTAGTGCGCGGGGCGGAAGAAGAGCTGGAGCCGACTGCGGCCGTTGGCGGCGTCGAGGTGGTGCAGCGTGTGGACGAGCGCGAGGTCGTCCGCGGCGATGGTGATGCCGAGTTCCTCCTCGGCCTCGCGCGTCATGGAGCGGGTGACCGGCTCGCTCCGCTCCATGTGCCCGGCCGGCAGGTGCCACAGCCCGTTGGCGTAGCTGGTGTTGCGCCGCCGCCCGAGCAGCACGGCGTCGCCGTCGACCAGGACGAGGTGGACGCCGACGACCAGGGTCAGCGGGTCCGTCCCGGGCTCGCGGGCTGCCGTGTCCGCTGGGCGGCCGGTTTCGTCGAGCTGGGTCACGAGGTCCTCCAGGGGCGCTTGTCGGCCGCTGCGGTGAGCAGCGGCAGGTAGTGGTGCATGTAGAGCGGGACTTTGAGGTCGAGCACCTCGTCGAGAGGGACCACGTGCAAGGCCAGGCCCTCGTCGCCGAGCCGCAGCACCGTCTCGGGCCCGTCCCAGACGGTGTGCAGGACGCGGGTGAGCGGGTGCACGAGGTCGTGGTGTGGGCCGGGTGCCAGCCGCCCGATCGAGATCCCGGTCTCCTCGGCCGGCTCCCGCGCCGCACCGGCCGACACAGGTTCACCGTCCTCATGGCCGCCGCCCGGGTACTCCCACAGGCCGGGCAGAACGTCGTGCGCGGCCCGGCGGATCATCAGGATCCGGCCGGAGGTGTCGCGGAGGGCGAGGTCGGTCAGTACGTCGAGGTCGATCTCCGGGGCGGGCACTGTCCGTCGGTCGGTGCCGGTCTTCGCCACAGGTCCTCCGGACACGGTCGGTGCGCGGGTGCGCAGGATTACTGAACCAGGGCGCTCTGATAGCCAAGTGGGCTACCGCAAAGCTGAGTTCAGGGAAGTGCTACGGGGTGTTCGGCGTCCGATGATGGTGCTGTTCGAGTGCGGCGTTCAAGCGGATTTACCTCCGGGCGAGCCCGGGTCGAACGGTGACTTTTCGAGCACCTCCCGGGCGCGGGCGAGGGGGCCTCCAGCCGGTCGCGGACGGGCACGGGCAGGGTGGCGGAGCCCAGTGTGCAGGCGGCGAGCGCGCGTTCGAGCCAGGCTGTCCGTCCGGGTTCGAGGCGGTCGTGGACGCTCTCGTGGGCGAGGAGGTCGCGCAGCGCGTAGCCGTCGCCCGATTCACCCGTTCGGCTGGTCAGCCGCCCGAGCAGGTTTGGGACGGCGGGCGTATCGGGGCCGGCGGCGTGCTGGTCGCCGGGGCGGCACAGCGCGGTGGGCGACTCCCGCGAAGCCACGGTCAGCCCAGGGCGCGGTCCAGATTGAATGCGGCGCTGATCAGGGAGAGATGGGTGAACGCCTGGGGGAAGTTGCCGAGCTGTTCACCGGTGCGGCCGATCTCCTCGGCGAACAGGCCGAGATGGTTGGCGTACGTGAGCATCTTCTCGAAGGCCAGCCGGGCCTCCTCCAGCCGGCCCGCCCGGGCCAGCGCCTCGACGTACCAGAAGGAGCAGATCGAGAAAGTGCCCTCGGAGCCCCGAAGTCCGTCCGGACTGGCCGTCGGGTCGTAGCGGTAGACCAGGGAGTCGGAGACCAGGTCCGAGGTGAGCACATCCAGGGTGGAGAGCCACTTGGGGTCGGTGGGCGAGATGAACTTGGCCATCGGCATCATCAGCAGGGACGCGTCGAGGACCTTGTCGTCCAGCCCCTGGACGAACGCGCCGCGCTCGGCCGACCAGCCGCGCGCCATGATCTGCCGGTAGATCGCGTCGCGGGACTGGCGCCAGCGGGGCAGGTCGGCGGGGAGTCCGCGCCGGTTCGCCGTCCGGATCGCCCGTTCGAGCGCGACCCAGCACATCAGCCGCGAGTACACGAAGTTGCGCCGGCCCGCCCGGGTCTCCCAGATTCCCTCGTCGGGCTGATCCCAGCACTCGCAGAGCCAGTCCACCACGTCGCCGACCTCGTCCCAGTGACCGCTGCTGATCGGCTGCCCCCACTTGTCGTAGAGATAGACGGAGTCGATCAGCGCGCCGTAGATGTCCAGCTGGAGCTGCTGGGTGGCGGCGTTTCCCACCCGGACCGGCGCCGACCCCAGGTAGCCCTCGAAGTGGGACAGCTCGTACTCGGGCAGGTCGCAGCGCCCGTCGATGCCGTACATGATCTGCAGCGGGCCGGTCACGTTGGTGCCCCGCATGATCCCGTGCTCGGAGATGAAGCCCATGAAGGCCTCGGCCTCCGAGGTGAAACCCAGGCGGAGCATGGCGTAGGTGCAGAAGGCCGCGTCGCGGACCCAGACGTAGCGGTAGTCCCAGTTGCGCTCGCCGCCGATCTGCTCGGGCAGGCTGGTGGTCGGGGCGGCGACGATCGCGCCGGTGGGTGCGTAGGTGAGCAGCTTCAGGACCAGGGCGGAGCGATGCACCATCTCCCGCCACCGCCCGTGGTACTGCGAGCGGGACAGCCAGTGGCGCCAGAACCGGACGGTGGCCTCGAACTGCCGCTCCGCCTCCAGGTGGGGGCAGGAACGCGGGCTGACACCGGCGCTCACCCGGTCGAGGGCGAACACCGCGGACTCGCCCTCCAGCAGCTTGAAGTGTGACCACACGTCCATGCCGTCGGTCTCGACCGGCACGGTGGTGGTCAGCGTCAGGGACAGTGAGGGGGAGCGGAACTCCGTGTAACCGCCCCCGAGCTCCACGGTGTGCGCCTCGGTCCCGTAGCCGAAGCGCGGGGCGATCTTCGCCCGGAACGGGAGCGTCCCGCGGACACAGAGCACCCGCCGGATCAGCCGGTGGCGGTCCGCCTCGCGGGACTCGTCGACGACGGGCATGAAGTCCTGGATCTCCGCCACCCCGTCCGCCGCGAAGAAGCGCGTGATCAAGACGTTGGTGTCGGGGAAGTAGAACTGCCGGGTACGGGCCGGCACGTCCGCGGACAGCTCGAAGCGGCCGCCCCGGTCCGCGTCGAGTATGGACGCGAACACGCTGGGTGCATCGAATCGCGGGCAGCAGTACCAGTCGATGGTGCCGTCGGTGGCGACGAGCGCGGCGGTACGGAGATCACCGATCAGACCGTGCTCGGAGATCGGCGGATACCGGGAACCGTCCGGCTGTCCGAATCCGCCTCTGCCGTACTGCGCCATGGCGGCCTCCTCACCCGGTACTGCGGGACATCGAGCCGAACCTCTCGTTTCATGCTAGATCGCGGCATGTTGGGGCGCCGAAGCGAACCGGTACGCCGGGGACGCCGGTGCCGGACGGGTGGCCCCGGACGACGTTGGCCCCCAGGAGCAGTTGGGCCGGACCCAAGGGGCACGCGCGTACGCGGAACGGGTCGGGTAGCCCCCGTCCTCAGTCCTGGGCCCGCTGGGTGACCGGGGCGTCGGTGCGGTCACCGAGGAACTCGTACCAGCGGCGTCGCAGGCAGACGTAGCGCACATCGGCCTCGACCAGGCGCAGGAAGGACGTGACGGTGTCGGACAGCCGTTGCCGGAGACCGGAGTCGACGAGGTCGCCGCTGTCGGTGAAGCCCTGGTAGGCGTTGGCGAGGCTGAACATGTCGGGGTAGACCCGGGTGCCGAGATGCTCCAGGGGCACCCGGAGCGCCCACAGACCGCGGTTGCCGCCGATCAGGGAGGGTGACGCGGAGACCAGCATGGCGTGCTTGTCCTTGAAGGGCTGCGGCCGGACCCGGGAGACCCAGTCGATCGCGTTCTTCAGGACACCGGGCGTGGAGGCGTTGTACTCGGGCGAGGAGATCACGAAGGCGTCGCACCGTTCGATCCGGTCCCGCAGTTCCAGCGCGCCCTGTGGCAGCCCTCGCGCGGCTTCGGCATCGCCGTCGTAGAGGGGCATGTCGAAGTCACCGAAGTCCGCGAGGTCGGCTTCGGCCCCGGCGTCGGTGACGATCCGGGCGACCAGTGAGGCGAGCTTGGCGTTGACCGAGTCGGCCCTCAGCGACGCGCCGAAGACCAGCACGCGCAGTGGCCCGGGGCCAGCGTCCGTGGTCATGATCGTGCTCTCCTCACTCAAGGGGTATGTCGGTCGTTCGTGCCGGATCGCGACGCCGGGGGCTCCTGACCCGCCGGCCCCGGACGCCGTCCTGGCACACACCACCGCCGAGCGGCCCCGGCCGACGGCACCGACATCGTGCAGCCGACCACAGATCACCGCTGTCCGGCGCCAACACGCCCGGCACCGGGCCGTCGGACCACCCCGACGGCCCGGCTCCCGGGACCGGATCTCCCGCCGCGCCCACGACGTCACCAACAGCCCCGGCGCCCCCTCCGTCTACGTCAACGGCGTCGGCAACCTCGGCGGCTTCGGTGACGTCCAGCGCTGGATGGCGATGCTGATCGGCGTTACCGGCCAGGTCGGTTCCACGGGCGACTGGAACCGCGACAAACTCTGACCTGACGTCATAGACCCTTCGGTGGAGCGTACTTGCTCAGGCTGCGCCGAAGGGCCGGGCATCGCCGGTGCGTGACGTCGGACCTCGGCGGGATGTCCCAGGTGGTGATGGCGTCATGGGTAACTCCCCGCTCGTTCACGCCGCACCGGTCCCGGCGCCCAGTTGCTCCATGAGGGAGAAGAGGTTCGCCACCCCCCAGTGCTCGGTGATCTTGCCGTCGACCACCCGCATGGCGTCCACGGTTTCGAAGTGGACCTTCCGGCCGGTGGGCGCGATCCCGAAGAATTCGCCGCTGTGGGTGCCGTGGTAGGTCTTGTAGGTGGTGACGAGGTTGCCGTCGGCGGCCTGCCAGTGGATCTCGGGGCGGAAGTCGGGGAATGCCGCCCGCAGTACCCGGTAGAGCTCCAGCGCGCCGGCCTTGTCGGGGGTGCGCCCCGGCTGGGGGGTGTGGTCGACGAAGTCGTCGGCCCAGAGCTCGTCGAACAGGGCCCAGTTCCCGCCGCCCTGGACCTCCTCGGTGTTGCGCCGGACGACAGCCTTGGCGGCTTCGCTCACATCGTTCTGGTTCATCGGAGACCCTCCTGCAGGGGCTGTTCTGTCTGCCTGGTGCGGTCCGGGCCGCGCCGCCCGGATGGTTGATGGCTGATTCGGCGTCAGATGACCGGGGTCGTGAAGCCGTCGACGACGAACGCGGTACCGCTCACATAACTCGACAACTCCCACCCGGGAAACGCCACGGCGCCGGCGGGCTCCTGTGCGTCGGCCGCGTGAAGGCCCGCTGCCGCCCCGCGCGGGTCTCGTCGACACGCGGGGCGGAACCCCCGTGCCGCGCTATTGGTCCGATCGGCTGGCGGCCCTGCGGTGACCCGGCGCGCCGGGTCACGGCGGGGCCGGGCCGGTGCGACCGACGGGCTAGGTTCGGGCCCGTGACCGGCAACGACGCGGTCCTGGCGCTGGTTGTCGCCACCGCGCTGGGTTTCGACTTCACCAACGGATTCCACGACACCGGCAACGCCATGGCGACCTCGATCGTCACCGAGGCACTCCGCCCGCGCGTCGCGGTCGCCGTCTCGGCGGTGCTGAACCTCGTCGGCGCGTTCCTGTCGACCGCCGTCGCGGCGACCATCGCAGGCGGCCTGGTCGACAGCGGCGGCGTGACCCTGACCGTGGTCTTCGCCGGCCTGGTCGGCGGCATCCTGTGGAACCTGACCACCTGGTTCCTCGGCATCCCCTCCAGTTCCTCGCACGCGCTCATCGGCGGCGTAGTCGGGGCGACGATGGCCGCGGCCGGCGCTTCCGCCGTCAAATGGCAGGGCCTGGTCTCCAAGGTGATCGTGCCCGCCGCGCTGTCTCCGTTCATCGCCGGCACGGTCGCCGCGATCGGCACCTACCTCGTCTACCGCCTCACCCGCGGCGTGCCCGAACGCCCGCGCGGGCGCGGCTTCCGGCTCGGCCAGGTCGGCTCGGCCTCCATGGTCTCGCTCGCCCACGGCACCAACGACGCGCAGAAGACCATGGGCGTCATCACGCTGGCCCTGATCGCCAACGGCACCCTGGACACCGGGGCCAGGTCCCCGACCTGGGTGATCGCATCCTGCGCGACAGCGATCGCCCTGGGCACCTACCTCGGCGGCTGGCGGGTCATCCGGGCGCTGGGCAAGGGGCTCCTGGAGATCGAGCCGCCGCAGGGGATGGCCGCCGAGTCCGCTTCGGCCGCCGTGATCCTCTCCTCCACCGACTTCGGCTACTCGCTCTCCACCACCCATGTGGCCACCGGGTCGATCCTGGGCTCGGGGGTCGGCAGGAAAGGCGCCGTGGTGCGCTGGCACATCGCCCGCCGGATGGCGGTGGCCTGGCTGTCCACCCTGCCGACCTCCGCCGTGGTCGGTGCCGCGGCCTACTGGGCCGCCCACTGGATCGGCGGGACCCCGGGCATTGTGGTGATCTTCATCGCGCTGGTGCTGGCCTCGATCGCCTTCTTCGCGGCCTCCCGCCACCCCGCCGTGACACCGGAGAACGTCAACGCCGCATGGACGGGTTCGGTGGCCCCGGCCCCGGCCCCGGACACGGAGAAGGTCACCTGGTGAACTCCTGGATCAACCTGGCCGCGCTGTGGAAGATCGTCGCGGTCGGCCTGCTCGCCGGCGCAGGCCTGCCGGCCCTGTTCGCCATCGGCCTGCGCGCCCTTAACCCACCGGCCCGGACTGGCGGCTACGCCGTCGCAGGCCTGTGCTTCGCCGCAGTGCTCGCCGCGATCGGCTGGGGCATCTCCGTCATCGTCAACCACCGCTGAACGGTCCGGCCGACAGCAACAGGACCGAGGAGGTCGGCGCCCGCAGGGCCTGCCCGTTGGCGCTGACGGTCCGGGCCGCAACCGTTGTCCGGCCGGAGGGCGGCGGGAGGCCGCCGTGCCATGACCTCCGTCATCGCGGATCAATGATGAGCCGCGGACCCCGTGGGCGGACGGTCGCCGAGGTGGCGGCCTCCCGGAGGCGGACGGGCTCGGCCGGTCGGAGCCGCCGGCGGGCCAGGACGGCCGCGGCGACGGGCCGGTCGCCGCGGCCGGTCCGGTCACTTCGCGAGGAAGGCCGGCAGCGCGGTGTTCACCCCCTCGGCGTGGGTCCACGGCGGGCGGGCCCATCGCGGCCCGACATGCGGTCTCGCGCTGCTTCCGTGGTGCCCCGACGTCGCCGTCGGCCAGATCTGGGTGACGCCATCTCAGTCGGCCTGTGGCACAGGGGGATTACCGCGCGGGGTGAGGGTCGCCCCCGGCAGGACGGGGGCCGGAAGGCGGTCTCCGGGGCGGCCGGTGACGCTGCCGAAGCGGTCGGACCCGCGCTGCCACTCCTCGCGGGCCTCGACGATGTCCCGGTGGCTGCGGCCGATGAAGTTCCACCACATACCACCTGATCCGCGTTTCTTCCCAGGTCAGGGGCGTGGTGGACCATCCGCGGTCAGCAGAACGTCAGCATCGGACGGGATGGAGACCGCACACGATGGCACCCAGGACCCTGGCCCACGGCATGGGCACCTTCTTCAAGACCTGCGAGCACCCGCAGGCGCGGTGGTCGAAGTGCCCGCACACCTACGTGATCCGCTTCCGCAACGCGGCCGGGAGGCAGACCGAGGAGTCGGGCTTCGCCACCCAGGACAAGGCGATCGACCGGCTCACCGAGATCTACCGGGCGAAGCGCGAGAACCCATGGAGCCAGAGCAAGGCCGAGCGCAACCGCAAGTACGGCGCGATGAACTTCGGCACGTACACCGAGGAGTGGAAGGCCGGCCAGCGCGCGCTCGCCCCGGCGTCGCTGAGGCACCTCGACTCCCTGCTGGAGCACCACCTCTACCCGGCCTTCCACAGCCGCCGGATGGCGACCTTCGACCACAAGGTCGTCGACGCCTTCATCCGGACCATGGAGCGCAACGGCGTCGGCCTGGCGACCCAGTCCAACGCCTTCGACAAGCTCAAGGCGATCCTGCTCGACGCCCACCGCCTCGGCCTCTACCCGGAGAACCCGCTCGACGGCGTCACGCCGCCCCAGTACGACCCGAAGCGCGCGGTCATACCGTCGCTCGTCCAACTCGGCGGGATACGCGAAGCCGGCGACGACACCTTCAACCTGGTCGCCGAGCTGATGAGCGGCTGCGGCCTGCGCAACGGCGAGGCCCTTGCCGTCAACATCAACAACATCGTCGCCGACGACGTCTACCGCGTCACCGAGCAGGTCAACCAGACGACCAAGGACTACGCGCCGCTCAAGCACCGCAAGGAGGGCGACTACCGGGACGCCCCGCTGCCGTCCCGGACCCGGATCCGCCTGCTGACGTACGCGGACACCCACGGCACCATCGACGGCTATCCGCTTCGCCACCCGCTGGACATCAGCAAGCCCTACCCGTCCTACTACCTGCAGAACCAGTGGGACCGGATCAAGCGGGCCGACGACGTCGACATCCCCGAGGGCATGACGATCTACGGCCTCCGACACTTCTTCGCCTCGAACTGCCTCAGCCACAACATCCCGATCACCGACGTCGCCGAGTGGATGGGGCACAAGAGCATCGACGTGACGTTCAAGATCTACCGGCACCTGATGCCCGGCTCCATCGGCCACGCAGCCCAGGTCCTCGACCTCGGGCTCGCGGCCTGAATCAGGTGGGGCCCTGTTCATCGCTGGCCAGGGTCCCACATGTGTCGTTGTCCGACATCAGCCGCCGGACATCCGCTGCTGCTTCGTCCAGGCATGGACCTCGGTGACCTTGAACTGCAGCTTCGCATTGCGCCCGCTCCCGAAGCGGTACGGGACGAGGCCGACCTTGGGCGCCTCGCGGTACACCCACTGAACGGACATGTTCAGGTGCTCTGCGGTCTGCTTGACGGTCATGAACTGTGTGGACACGGGCTCTCCTCAGGGCTGGCGGGTTGCCACAGGTGTCCAAAGTTGCTTCCGTAGTGGCGGTTTGGGAGTGCCGTGGTCTCGTGGTAGGTGGCCATCGCCATGCAGGTCCGGGCTCCAGTGCCGGGTCTGACAGCGCCGCTTGGTCGACCATGCGCGCGGATTCGTAGTCCGAGCGACACGTCGCTGTGCGGATTCTCCCTATCCCTGGTGGCGCTGACGCACGAGTGTGTGCAGCGGCACCGCTCATGAGAGGTCCGGCAGGACAGAACGATGGTCAACTCTTTCATTGCGCACACCAGCCCGGGGCGTAGCCGGGTCTTCGCCCTCCACAAGGACCCGCACGATCGCCTGGAAGCGGTCACCACGCTGGGCGGGGACGACGTTCGGCTGACCGAGGACCTCGTCGGGGTGCTCAACACCTACTTGGCGGACCGCGATGACGTCGCGCTGCAGGCTGTGCTGGACGGCCTCCCCAAGGCTGTCCAGATGGCCACGAGGCGGTACCTCAAGGACGAGTGCCCGCCGGAGATGGGAGCTTTCACCAGCTTCGGGCCGATCGAGATCGTCCGCGAGGCCGTCTGCTTCAGCCGGATCGACGACGAACTCGAGGACTACCTCCAAGGTGCCTACATGATCGGCCTGGGAATCCGCATGTCGAACGAGCGCGACAGTGATGGCGACGTCGACTGGGTGGTCCAGCTGCGCAACGACGAGGTCTCCGTGCCGGCCAGCGCCGAGCCACGTTCGTGGGAACTCCCCTCCGGAGTCGCGCTCTTGGAGACCTGGACCAGCAAGGAGCCACATCCCGGGCTGGGACCCGTTCGTGCTGCCCTCGGCGTGGCAGCCAGGGCGAGTGCCGACGGCCAGTGGGTGAGGATTCACACGCTGCTCCACAGCCATCGCGACGTCGACTACGAGGGCAGTGGCACCTCGGAATTCGTCGTCGACGTCTTCGATGCGCCGATCCCGCAGCAGGACCCTCAAGACTAGACCGTGACAACGCCGCGTCGTCCGCTGGACGTGCCGGGTCTGGCCGGCGGGCGACGCGGCGGAGCGTAGACGGGGGATCCGACGGCTATAGGGGGTCTCCGCTCTGCCAGCCGGGAGGCACGCGCCACCGCATGGTTCGGGACGGCCGACGCAGACACGATCGCCGGGCTGGAAGGCGGCGCTGAGGTACGAGCCGGTGTCGGAGGCCGACCCCGCACGTGCTCTTTACGTGACGCGCGCACCTCGTCCACCCTGGATCGATCAGCGGTTGGGATCGACCGACGGCGAAGGGGGACGCATGTCGAAAGGCACGTCGGGGGAGTACTGGTCGGAGCCTGAACTGCCGAGCGTCTTCAAGCACGCGCTGCTGAGTCGCTACATGCCCAAGTTCGGCGGGATGACCGGAGCGTACGGCAGGCGGGTGACCTACCTCGACGGCTACGCGGGCGAGGGTCGGTACGAGAACGGCGAGCCGGGCTCGGCCGCCCGGATCCTGCAGATTGCGGCAGACCTCCAGGCCAAGGCGGGTATTCACTGGACCTGCTTCTTCGCGGAGAAGTCAGCGCCGTCCTTCGCTCAACTCGGCTCGCTGGTCGCGGAGTACCAGGCGCGAGGGGTCGATGCCAGGGCGTTTCGGGGAGACGTCCTCGGTTACTTCGACGAGGTGCTCGCCGCCGCGACCGGTCAGCCGCTGTTCCTCTTCCTCGATCCCTGCGGGCTCGCCTTGCCGTTCGAACGTCTCGTGGATGTGCTCGCCAAAGGCCGGCCCGGGCTCAAGCCGCCGACCGAGTTCCTCCTGAACTTCAGCATGATGGCGATCCGCCGCATCGGGGGCAACTCGCAGTCCCCCAAGGGAATCGAGCGCACCAACCAGCGCCTCGACGAGGTGTGCGGCGGCCCGTGGTGGCGCGACTTCTTCGCGGGCGGCTACACCCGGGAGGCCGACGAGAAGGTCGCCGCGGAGTACAGTGCCAGGCTGGGCAAAGCCGTCGGCATGCAGATGCGCTCCGTACCGGTCACCAAGGCACCAGGGCACAAGGCCGTCTACAACTTGGTGTTCGGCACCCGCCGCCAGCACGGCCTGTGGGCGTTCGGCGACGCCCACGCCCGGGCCCGTGACACCTGGTGGCAGCAACTCGAACTCCAGGAGGAGGCGACGGACGACGGGTTGTTCCCCGTGGTCAGTCTGCAACGGCCCGACCCGCAGAAGGTCCGCGATCTCGCCGTGCCCGCGATGGCCGACAACCTCGCTCGTCTGTTGCGTCGCGGCCGCACCATCAGATTGGTCGACCACACGCTGGAGGTGTTCGGCGAGTACTACGGTCAGGTCACCGAGACTGCTGCGCGCGATGCGATCAAGCTGCTGCACCGCAGGGGTGGGACACCGAGCGACGGTATGAGTCATCAGCGCGAGAAGGTCTACGACCTGTTGGTGAGGCCACTGCTCACGCGCTGACCGGCAACGGCATCTGGTTCCAGGTCCGTCCGTCCAGGAGTCGACCGCCGGCCTTGGGCGTGCGCCCGCCCCACTGCTTGAAGAAGAACGCGACGTCCTTCTCCAGGCAGGCGTCACGTACCTGCCGGGCCCAGGCTGCCTCCATCGGGCGGTGGGCGGGGCCCGACTCGCCTCCGGCGATCACCCAGTGGATGCCGTCCAGGTCGAGCCCGTCGAGCGGACCGAGCAGCGGCTCGCAGGACAGGAACCGAACGGCGGCAGGAACGGTGCGTAGGTCGTCGACCCGGTCGAGTTCGGTCGCGGTCTCCACGGACACCCCCATCCACAGGTTCGCCGGCCAGTCCAGCCGATCGGCGACGCGCCGTAGTCTCCTGGCCCGCTTGGTGAGCACCTGATAGGTGTGCTGAGGGGTGTCCGCCATCACCGCGAAGACCCGGCGAACGAAGTCGAGCGGGACCTTCGCGTGGAAGAGGTCCGACATCGAGTTCACGAACACCGTCCGCGGGCTCTTCCAGCCGTACGGTACCTCCAGGGCATCCCGGTGGAGCGTCAGAGCGAACCCTGGACCGGACGTCCGTGCGTCGCCGTCGGCTTGGTACTTGGCCGCACCCATCGCCTTCAATCTCTTCGCGAGTGCGAGGGCGTAGCAGTTGTCACAGCCAGCCGAGACGCGGTCACATCCGGTGGTGGGATTCCACGTCGCCTCCGTCCACTCGATGCCACTGCGATCACTCACTGCCAGCTCCTCACCGCTGCCCTCCGGCAGTCACCGCCGCCGCTTCGCATCCGCTACGGCATCCGCCCTACCATCCTCCGCTGACATCGGCCCTGTCGAACTCGCTGGTCACCCCCGCACGGAGCGCGAGTGCACCACGTGTTGATCACTGGCCGGCTTCGGTCCAGGCCGGTACCTCAGGGCGGATCGGATCGAGCGGGGCGGATTCCAGCACTGTCCTCGCGCAGGCGAGGGCTTTCTCCAGGACAGTTCTGAGGCGTGGCGGCAGGGCGCCGGTGTTCAATGCGCAGGCCGCCAGGGACTTCTTGAGGGACTCCACCTGGGCGGTGTGAAGGTGAGCGAGGACCACTGGGTGGGCGAGGAGATCCCGGAGTGGGTAGCCGTCGCCGGATTCACCCGTTCTGCTGGACAGTTGCTCGATCAGGTTTCGGGTGGCGGGCGTTGCCTGGCCGGCGGCGTCGATCGCGGTGAGGGCGAGGCGGGTGGTGAACACGGCTAGGCTCTCGTCCGGTTCGAAGGCGAGGCAGTGAGCGATCGCGGTCTCGGCGGCGTGCCGGTCGTCGGGGCAGCACAGCGAGGTGAGGGCGGCGGTGACGGCGTCCTCCCATGCTTCGCCTGGCTCGGTGGCGGCCAGCAGGGCGAGGGTACCGGGGAGGTCGCCGGTGGTGGCGCGGGCGAGGATGGCGACTTGGCGGCCGTCGAGGATGCGTTGGCCGATGCCGTGGTGCGCCTCGATGTGGTGCAGGGCGTCCGTCCAGCGGCCGGCGGTGGTGAGGGCGCGGGTGCCGTCGGCGATGACGACGCGCCACAGCCACGCGACGACTTCGGCGCGCTGCTCGGAGGTTTCGGTGAGGTGGGCGGGGACGGTGACGCCGTCGAGCGTTGCCTCGGTGCTGGTGGTGACGGCGCGGTAGAGGTTGAGGAGGAGTTGGTGACCGCGTTGGTGGCGGCCGGCGCGGATGTGGAGGCGGGCGAGGTTGACGATCGGTTCCAGGCCGCGGATGGCGCTCATCGCGGGGAGTGGGCCGCGCGTGAGGTAGAGGGCGGCGTGGCGGTGGCAGAGCTCGCGGGCGTAGGTGGGCAGGGCGAGGTCGGAGGCGAGGAGGGCGGCTTGGTTGAAGACGGTGGAGGCGAGGCCCGGGTCGTTCTGCCGGGAGGCCGTGTCGGCCAGCTCGGAGAGCCGGCCGACACGGTCGTTCAGGGGCAGGCACGCGGGCCGGTGGCGTGCGACCAGCGGGAAGCGCTGGGCGATCGGTCCGGTCGGGTGCACGCGGGCTACTCCCAGGTGACGGTGATGGGGTGGTGGGGACGGTCCAGGGCAAAGCGGCCGGCCGCCGGGTCGGCGGTGGCGGGGGCGTCGGGGAGTTCGATGCGCAGGGCGCGGGCACGGAAGTCGGTGTTCCAGGTGCGGATCTGCTCGGCGACGAGGTCGGCGAGGGCGGCGCCCGCTGGGCCGTGGCCGATGACGCCGGTCTCGTACGTCTTGCGGCCTTCGGCGTCGGGCTCGCCGGGGCGCAGGGTGAGGTAGGCGAGGGAGCCGGCGTCCACGGTGGCCATGGCGCCCCAGCCGAACATGGGGGTGATGCCGCGTTCACGGGCGTTGCTGGTGACGCTCATCCGCATCAGGGAGTTGGGGAGGGTGAGGGCCAGCCACAGGTCCTGGTACTCGTAGGTGGTGCCGGCCGGGATGGCGACGCCGGTCCAGACGTTGTGGCGCTCGGTGTCGAGGACACCGAGCAGCAGGTCGGCGTCAACAGCATCGTGCTGGTCCTTGTGGACCTGGAGAGTGACGTCGCCCTCGTGGGTGAGGGCGACGGTGCGGCGGGCGTCGTCCATGCTGCCGCGTAGCGGCATGAAGACGGCGAGCTGGTCGTCGACGGACATCCAGCCGTTCTCGCCGCGCTCGAAGGCGATGGTGCGCGAGGCGGTGCCGCGCAGGCGCAGGGGCAGGACGATCCGTCCGGTGGGCTTGACCTGCTGGAGCCAGGCGGTGGGCATCTCGCTGGTGCTCACCGTGGCGATCAGCCGGTCGTACGGGGCGCGGTCGGGGTGGCCGAGCGCGCCGTCGCCGAGGACGGCCTCGACGTTGGTGGTGCCGGCGTCGGCGAGGTGCTTGCGAGCGCCTTCGACGAGGTCCTCGTCCACATCCACGGTCACCACGTGCCCGTCGGGGCCGACGATGTGTCCGAGGTAGGCGGCGTTGACGCCGGTGCCGGCCCCGGCTTCGAAGATCCGCTCGCCGGGCTGCGGGTCGAGCTGTTCCAGCATCAGGGCGACGATGGCGGGTTGGGAGGCGGCGCTGATCTGGGTGCCGGAGCCGTCGGCCTTGGTGTAGGTGGGGTTGTCGGCGTAGGCGGTCCCCAGGGGGAAGCCGGGCAGGAAGTGCTCGCGGGGCACGGCACGGAAGGCGGCCTCGACCCCGCTGGTGCGGATGGCTTCCTGGTCGAGCAGGCGGTCGGTGAGGCTGTCGCGCAGCTGCTCGGCGGTCGGGGTGGTGGCGCTGTCGCTGAGAGTAGTCACGTGGGCGACCCTAGTGGTTGTGCGGATGGTGGACTGCGAGGGTGCTGGGCCCTCGCCGGGGTGGAAGATGGTGTCCAACGCGCGTGCGGCGGTGGCGGATTGGTGATCGATCGGCAATCCGGCGCGGTTGGCGTGGAAGAGCAACAGGTGGGCGAGGACGGCGCGCAGTCCGCGGGTGAGGCGGCCTTCGCGTGCCAGGTGGACGAGGTCCTGTCCGGCCGTCTCGAAGGCGTCGACCCAGCCGATGTGGCCGGCGAGCGGTTCGCCGGGGCGGGCGAGTCGGCGGGTGTCGAGGGTCATCAGGCGGCGCATCGCGGCGTTCAGCGCGGCGGTCCGTTCGGGGGCGAGGCCCGGCGGCGCGGGGCGTTCGGCAGCGAACTTGGCCCAGACGTCGCCCTGTTCGTACCAGTCGAGGCCGGCCGCGCGGAGCATGGCGGAGACGAGGACGACGAAGGTCTCGGTGCTGCGGAGTGCAGGCGGGTCGGGCTTGGCGGCACGGGCCATCAGGTGTCGGCTGTCGGTGTGGAAGAGCCGGTGGGTGATCTCCATGGCCTCGGGGCCGCCGAACGCCTCGGTCTCCGGCTCGTAGACCACTGTGGCCCAGCCCGTGACGAGTCCCGTCTCGACGAGCGTGTCCAGGAGTGCGGTGACGACGGGGGCGGAGGCGGCGGCGCGGTAGCGCAGCCGCAGCCCCTTCTTGCGCATGTACCACCAGTCCTCCAGCACGCCGGAGTTCTGGGCGTGGTCGAGGACGGGGGCCAGGTGGTGGGCGGCGACCTGTTCGACGATGCAGGGGTCGTTGAATGTGAGGTCGTGCTGGATCCAGTCGGTGGTCATCAAGGGGGTCCTTGGTCAGGCGGTCAGGAGACAGGCGTCCCAGCGGGTCACCGGCGTGGTGCCAGTTGCGGGGGCGAGTAGGGCGAGGGCGGTGCCGGCCGCGCCCTCCAGGAAGGCGGGCCCCGCCGTGGCGAGGACGTGGTGGGCTTGCGCGTCGGGGTCGGTGCGGGGCGGGTGGGCGGTGTCGAGGAGCAGGGAGGTGGCGGAGCGCAGGTGGTCCGCGTTGTGGGGGAGGGCGTCGGTGGCGGCGCGGTGGGCGATGTGGGCGAGACCGGCGTAGCCGTGGCAGGCCGACAAGTCGGTGATCGCTGTGAGTGCCTTCGGATCGGCCAGTGCTGCGGCGAGAGCGCGCTCGGCGTCGTTGCGCAGGTGGTCGTCGCCGAGGGCGAGGGCGGCGAGCTGTTGGGCGCGCGCGATTCCGGCGGCGCCGTAGCACCAGCTCGGCCGCTGGGGCGGCAGCAATCGCCTGCGCCCGGCGCCGTCCAGATGGGCGGGCGTGATCCAGTACGGCCAGGCGTGGCCTTCGCGCCAGCGTTCCAGCCAGGCCAGGATGGTGCGGATCGCTTCGCGCTGGCCGTCAACCTCGATGCCGAGGCGCAGGGCCAGGGCGAGCAGTGCCAGGGGGCCTGCGATGCCGTGTGCCACGCCGGTGTTGGCGTGCCCGTCCGGGAACCGCTCATCCGGCCTGCCGGAGGGCCCGACCAACGTCCACCAGCCCGGCAGCGTTCGGCTGTCGTGCTTGACGTCGTCGGTGAGGCGGACCAAGCAGCCCAGGACCCGACGGATGGCCTCGCCGCCGGGCGACCGACCCAGAAGTACGGAGCCGATGCCGGCCAGGCCCCGGATGGCGTCGAACTCCGCGAGCGCCGGCAGGTCGCCGTGGTCGAACCGGGCGAGGGCTGCGTCGCAGCGCCGCATCGCGTCGTTCGCCACGACCTGGTCGAGGTGGGCGAGGGCGCGCTGGTAGGAGCCAGGCCGGGCCTGCGTGGCGCAGGCGAGGGCGTGTGCGAGGGCCGGCGCACCGTAGTACAGGTAGCTGTCGGCGCCGCGCGTCACCGGGGTCGCGGCGGCGACGGACAGCCAGGTGCGGACCGGTTCCCACGGGCCTCGGCCGGTGGCGGCGCGTTCGATGTGGAGCAGGGCGATGCCGGGGGCGCCGTGGGCGAGGGACTGGCGCCACTGTGGGCGGGACGACCAGGCGGGCGGCACGGCGTCGGGGTCGGTGAGCAGTTCGGCGATCCGGTTGGACAGCCGGAGAGCGGGGTGTGGGGTGGTCACCGGTCACCGTCCCGGGCGAGGCGGGCGAGGGCGGTGGCGCGCGCCAGGTAGAGGACCTGGGCTTCGTCGTCGAAGTCGATGCGGTGCGCCCGGACGAAGGAGCAGTGGAGGAGGGAGCCGAGGACGTCGTCCACCTGCACGCCTTCGGTGTGCGGGCTGGGGAAGAAGCGGCGGTAGGCGTCGAGCGCCTGATGGCGTGTGGGCCAGGCGCCCAGGATTGCGGCACCGGTGGGCTCGGCACGCAGGGCTGCCCAGTCGTGAGCCGGGTCGGCCAGGCGTACGGCCTCGCGGAACACGGGTCGTGGGACGGCGGCCGGTGCCTGGGAGGGGACGTTGTCAACGAGCCAGCGCAGCCCGGCGGTGGCCGAGCCGGCGAACCCTGCCGTGATGGCGACGGCGTGGGCTGCGAGCAGCGCCTGCCGGTCGGGCAGCGTGGGTTGGGAGAGCTGAGCGAGAACGGTGGCGGAGTCCGCGCGGAAGACTTCCTCTGCTGCAGCCCAAGCGGGTCCTTCGCCCCACCGGCCGGTCTCCGGGTACGAGGTGGGGTACACGACCTCCGCGAGCAGTCCGGCTTGGTTGAGGTCGGAGGTCCAGGTGCTGATCACGGTGGCGGCGGGCCCGAAAGCGGCTGGCTCGGGCAGGGCGATGCGCAACCGCAGGTGGTGGCGCGGGTCACGGAAGCGGACGAACCACCACTTCGGGTTGCCGAGCCGCTCCAGGAGGTCGGGAAGGTGTCGGGCGAGGACGATGTCCTGGCGTTCCAGGTCGCCGTAGAGGGAGGCGAGCAGTACGCGGGAGGTGCCCGGCGCTTCGCCGTGGCCCCGTCGCAGGATTCGGCTCGGGGTGGGCTTGGGCAGGCGCGGCCACGCCGGCGCCCGGGTGACGGTGATGGGAACGACGATCTCGTGGGCTCGACCGCTGGCCCAGCCGAGGTCGGCGGGCTCGGGCTCCTCGACCAGGACAGCGTGCGGGGTGGAGCGGAGGTGGTCGCGTAGCAGGGCCCGGTGGCCGGGATGGTCGAGGTCGAGCGGCAGGCCCTGGCTGTCGGCGGCCAGCAACACGTGCCGCGGGGCTCGGCGCCGCTCCGCCCACGACGTGAGGGCCTCATCCCACCGTCGCTGCGAGGCGTCGCCGGAGGGAAGTTCGGCGGCGGTGAGACGCCAGATGGCGGGGGAGAGGATGACCCGCCGGTGCCGCAGCCGAGGACGGAAGGGCAGTGCGTGGAGCGAACCCCAGTCGAATCGGGTGACCTGTGCGGCCTGGGCGCGGGACAGCTCGGTGACCAGCCGGGCGAGCGGCGGGGTGTGGTGGCGGAGGTTGAGGGCGTGGGTGGCGGCGGCCTCGATTCTCACACCGAGTGCCGGTGCCGCCAGGTACATGCGCCGCCCGTCGCAGCCCACCGCCAGGTCCTGCGGGCTGAGTACGCCTTCGGCGGCGATGCGGTGCTCGGCGAGGCTGATCACCAGCCGACCCGTCGGCAGGCTTCGGGTGACATGCCCGCTGGCGGGATCCAGAGGCGGGAACGAGATCTGGGCGGTGACGGCGTGCTCGTCCATCGTCGGGAGGTTCGCCAGCAGGGTGGTGAAGGCAGTCCGGTTCTCGGGTTCGAGGAGGTGGAGGAAACGGCCGACCGAGACGCCGGCGGCCCGGGACACCGAGACCACCTCCAACCGGAACTCGCCCCGGTCGAGCGTCTCCCGACTGCGGGCGTGGACGCGGGTGATGACCTCCAGGTGCGGAGGAAGACGGGGTTCGTCCGGGCCCAGCTGGAGGGAAGCCAACAGCGCTTCGTTAAGGACGACCTCACGCGCGCCGTCGAGAGCGGCTCGCTGGGCGAGCGCGGCGAGCAACTCATCGCGCTCGTCGAAGCGCGGCTTCTCGACGGGCCGGGCACCGGGGTAGCCGTCGGGCCAGCCGATTCCGCTGTCGGCCACCATGTCGAGCAGCGGGACCAGGGTGCCGCGGCCGTAGCGCTCGTAGAAACGCTGGTGGTAGGCCCGCCATGATGCCGTGCCGTTGGGCGCGCCACTGAGCCGGGCCAGTAGATGGGCGGCTCGGGCGGCCTCGTCAGCCACCGAGCGGGGGAGGACCAGGTCGGCGTCCAGTCGGAGGTCGACGGCGGTCACCGGAGGACGACTGCCGGGGGTCCGGAGGTCCGTCAGGATCTCGGCTGCCTCGGGGACGTGCTCGGCGCTGATCTTCGACAAGACCGTGAGGAGGTGCCCGAGCGGGGTGGGGTCGGTCGCCGGAGCGTGCAGGTTCGTGATGAGCACTCGCTGGGCGACGAGCTCGGACAGGATGCCGGTGACCTGTTCGGCCGATGCGGCGGGGAACTCGGTGTGGACGGCTTCGGCCAAGTCCCGGAAGCGGAGCGGAAGACGGGCAGCAGAGAGGGCGAAGGCGACGGGACGGGTGTGTCGTAGTGTCGTCTCGGCCGTGGCCGTGCTGCCGCCGGCCCGGGGGACCGGTCGATAGGGGACGACGAGGCGATCGCCCCGCACCTGGACGGTGTTGTTCGCCGCCACGTCCAGGAGTGCCAGCACGGCGGGGCGGCACTCCAGCAGGCCGACAGCCTGTGCGAGCAGGGACTCCGAGGCACTGGTGACAGTGCGGTGCCGGTCGCCCCAACGCACCACGCAGGAAGGTCCGAACGATGCCGCCTGCACACCCGCGAAGCGTCCGAACGGGGTGGCGCGGCCGGCCGCACGCAGGAGGTAGCGGGCGGTGGAGAGCGCGGCACGCCGCACTTCGCGCACGGCGGGTTGCGAGTGGCCGAGCAACTGGGCAACGCGATCGGCGAGGGCCGGGCTGGCCAGTTCAAAGGCGCGGGCGAGGTGGTCGTCGGCCCACAGGGCCCGTAGCCACTGTGCCTGCTGGAGGGCCTCGGCAGGTCCGGCGGCCGAGAGGTCGGGCCAGGCCGGCACTCGCAGGTCGGGGCGGGCGACGGCGCGTACGAGCGCCACGTCGGCGGCGTGGTAGGCGGCCGTGGGAGGGGGTGGGCGCATCGCTGCGGACCTCGGGATTCGGAGGTGGGCGGGGGCGGGGGGTTCCCCGGGAACAAGTCCCGGGGAACCCTCGGGAGGGTCAGTGCACGCCAGTGGTGCAGGCGCCGCAGGTGGAGCCGCAGCCGTCGTCGGTGAGGACCTGCAGGCTGGCCGCGTCGGTGGTCTCGACGGTGCGCACGTCGAGGTCGAACTCGTCGCTGACCGCGACGGCCGTGGTGGCCTTGGTCTCGGCCGGGATCATCTGAGCCATGGTGGCTCCTCCTTGAGGGTTTCCCTTGCGGGTGCCTGGAGCCGGGGCGCGGGTGCGCCCCGCATCACCAGGAGTCGATGGGTCGGCAGCGCCGCGATTCGACGGCCGACTGCCCGGCGGGGGCGGGCGGTTCGACGGACTCTGCGGCGTGGGCGCGCCCGTGCGGGGTGGAGAGGCTGGTGGGGGACCACGGCTGGCGGAAGCCGGGTCCGAGGCCGAGCGCGGGGTGCGGCTCGCCCAGCGCGCGCAGTATCAGCCGCTCGCCCGAGAAGGCGGTGCGGCCGTGCAGCAGACGGTGGTTGTTCAGCACGACGCCCTGTCCGGGGGCCAGCCGGAGTCGTTGAGTGTTCCGTTCGATGGCCTGGCGGAGGGTGGGCAGGTGGGCCTGGGCGTCGGGGGAGAACCGGGCCAGGTCGTCCTGGCGCAGTCGCAACCGCCACCACCCGGCGGGCAGTTGCTGGAACACCGAGGCGAAGTGGCCACTCGATCCGCCGAAGTACGCGGCTCGCTCCGCGGACAATGCCTCGATGGCGGCGGGGTGGTGCGCGGCCAGCTCGGCGAGGACGGCCCGGCCGTCCACCAGCAGGCTCTCACCTCCCGCGTCGCCGGCCCGCGCACACGCCAGCAGAAGCAGCCGGGGCGGATCCGAGTGCTGCGCGCACTCGGTGTGCAGGGCCAGCGCGCCGCGCCCCAGGCCCGCGAAGCCCGGTCGCCCGCTGTGGTGGCCGGTGTCGTGGATGACGGTCAGCCCGTCCGGGTCGGCATCCCGGTGCTGCCACAACGAGGACATCAACCGGCCGGTCGCGACGAGCACATCGTCCCGACCGCCCAACCTTGCGAGCCTCAGCAGGCCGCCCTCACGCAACACCTCACCGGCCTGCTCGCGCGCCGCTCCGTCAAGTCCGCCCGTGACGAAGTCGTCTCCGCTGGTGCCACTGGTGTTGAACGACGGCATGGTGAAGCTCCCTCGTGGGACCGAGTGGGTGGGAGGCGACACACTCTCCACGCCCCACCCACCCGATGGAAAGTGACAGATTGTCAAAGCGAGATCACCGCACCGTGGGGCATCGCGGAGGCCCGTGGCTGCTACCTTCGACAGGCCCGTGCCCGTCTGCGTGCCTCGGAAGAAGCGATGAACGAGACTGAACAGCCCTACGTGCCAAAGACCTTCCCGATCTCCATCAAGGGCGTCGTCCTCGACCCGCAGCAACGGGTGCTGCTGCTGAAGAACGAGCGCCAGGAGTGGGAGCTGCCCGGTGGGAAGCTGGAAGGCACCGAGACCCCCGAAGAGCGGGTTGTCACCGAGATCCACGAGGAGAGCGGCTGGACGGCCACCGCCGGCCCCCTGCTGGACGTGTGGATGTACGAACCGATCCCCGGCCGCCAGGTCTTCATCGTCACCTACGGCTGCAACGCGACCGACGCGCACCAGGCCCCGGTCGTGAGCCACGAACACAAGGAAGCCGGCCTCTTCCACCGCGACGAGGTGCCCGGCCTGGCCATGCCGCAGGGCTACAAGGACTCCATCGCCCGCTGGTACGAACTGCACCACCAGGCCTGACCGGTGACCCGGATCGACCCCCACGGCGGCATCCGCTGGCACTGGACCACCCCCAGGGCCCAGGACATCCTGCGCCGCCGAGCCCTGCCCGAGATCCTCCAGCTCTACCGCGAACTCCACGGGCTGCCGCAGCAGGAACTCGCCGACGTCCTCGGCTACTCCACCAGCTACGTCTCCCGCATCGAGACCGGCTCGCGCACCATCACCGACCTGGGCGCCCTGCGCCACATCGCCGAACGCCTCGGCCTCCCGCCGCACTGCCTCGGTATCACCGACGACGCGGACGGAGACCATCAACTCGTGATCCAGCTCGCCGAATCCGTGCTGCGACTGGCCGAGATCGCCCGCCAGGCCGGCCAGGCCACCACCGCCGTCGCCGAGCTGTGGCCGTTGGTCGCCCGCCTGGAGGCCCGCACCGCCGACGGCCACGCCGACCTCGACACCTTGCGCCTGCTCGCCCGGGCCCGAGTCGGCCTCGGCGTCGCCCTCGGCCACGTCCTGCCGGAGGAGCGCCTGGCCACCGCCGCCCGCTGGACCGGCAAGGGCCTGAACGTCGCCCGGCGCCTGGGCGACCCCGGCCTGCACGCCAACGCTCTGCGCCACCACGGCAACGAGCTCCGCAAAGCAGGGTTGCACCTGCGCGCGCTGGACCGACTCGGGCAGGCCCGAGACACCGCCCGCACCGCCACCGAACGCGCCGAGGCGGTCGTCCTGCTCGCCCGCGCCGCCGGGGCCGCAGGCAACGCCGTCGTCTTCGACACCGCGATCGAGGAGGGTCACCGTCTCCTGGACGAGGCGGCGCCCACCGCCCTGTTCTCCGGGTTCACCCTCCACGAGGTCCGCCTCCGGGGTCTCATGAGCACGGGCCGGGTCGCGGAGGCCGTCCGGCAGCTCGACCGCGCGCCCGTCGCCGGACTCGCGGCGACCTCCCAGTGGCGGATCATCGCGGCGATCACCGCGGGCGACGTGCTGCTGAGGAAAGGGGATTCCACCGGAGCGGCGCAGCAGCTCGGCGCAGCGGTCGACGGGGCGACCCTCCACCATCTGCCGCATCAGCTCCAGCGCGTCCTGCGGGCCGGTCGCAGCCTGCCCGAGGTCCGGGAACGCGCGGGCGACGCCTTGGCGCGGCTGCGGGCCGCGATAGCGGCCTGACCTCCGACCCGGCAGCACGGCGACGATGAGCATGGCGATTCACATTCCTGAGCTCTGAGCTGAACCGTCTTGACGGTGTGGTGGGGCGTCGCTCAGCGTGCGGAGCGGGCGGACCGCAGGGGCCGCGAGCGGAGTTCACCCGGGCAGTAGCGCGAGCAGCCGACTCTGCAGGCGTTCCACGTCGCGGCTGCTGCCCAGGTTCCGGTACTGGTCCTGGCTGGCGGCGTACCAGCTGGCGGCGAGTGCGGGCAGGTTGCCGCGTTCGGCGGCCTGTCCGAGGAACTCGATGCCGTAGGCCGCCCAGTGGCGGTGGCCGAGGCGCACGAACTCCTGCACGGCGGTGTTGATGGTGCCCGCCGCGACGTCGTGCTCGCCGGCCAGGGACTGGGCCTCGCCCAGGAAGACCTTCGCCCGGGCCACGTTCAGCGGGTCGGGCGGGGTGAGCGATTCGAGGTCGGCGACGGCCTGCTGGAGCAGCGGGATGCCGAGGTCGGTGTTGCCCTGGCGGGCGGCGGCGGAGCCGAGGAGGATCTCGGCGAGGCCGACGCCGCGCCGGTCGTCGAGGTCGGCGTAGAGCTCGATGGCGCGGGTGAGTTCGGGCTCGGCGACGGCGGACCGCTCGGCCTCGTACAGGGTGGCGCCGATGCCGGCGGTGCACTGGGCGATGCGGACGGGGTCCTGGTCCTCGATGGCGAGGGTTCGGCCGTCCTCGTAGAGCCGGAGAGCGTCCTCGTGTTCTCCGGTGCGTTTGTGTGAGATGGCCAGGGTGGTGGTCATCTCGTAGAGGGCCAGGGGGTGGCCCCAGATTCGGGCGGAGTCGAGGCCCACACCATGCGGAAGGAAGACCCGTGAGCTACCAGCTGCACCGAGGCGACGCCCTCACCGTGATGAAGACACTCCCGGACGAGTCCGTCAACGCCGTCATCACCAACCCGCCGTACAGCAGCGACGGGCGCACCAGCCGCGACACCCGCGGCAAGCTCACCGGCAGTCGCGTCCACGACCTCAAGACCTTCCCCGACGAGAACCGCGACCACCAGCTCGCCTGGCTCGCCGACCTACTCACCGAGGCATACCAGGAAAGCACCGAGCACGCAGTCGCGATGATCTTCTCCGACTGGCGGCAGAAGCCAGACATCATCGAAGCTCTCCGGGTGGCCGGCTGGACCTGGAAAGGCGCCATCCCCTGGATCAAGCCCGTCAGCCAGCCCCGCAAGAGCGGCTTCAAGCAGTCCGCCGAATTCATCACTTGGGGCGTCAAGGGCACCCTCGACACCAGCTGCGACCTTTACCTGCCCGGCCACTTCACCGCCACCCAGCCCGGCAAGGACCAGGACCACGCCATCCAGAAGCCGATGGAGATCATGCGGCAGCTCGTCCAGATCTGCCCCGAAGGCGGCACCGTCCTCGACCCCTTCACCGGCGCCGGCTCCACCGGCGTCGCCGCCCTGCGCGAAGGCCGGCGCTTCCTCGGCATCGAACTCAACTCGCACTACGCCGACATCGCCGAACAACGACTGCGCGCCGAACTCACCCAGCACGACTTCGTCCTCACCGGGCCGAGGGGCCGATGACGCGAAGTGGCAGCCGGAGCACCAGGCTCCAGGATCTCGGCGAATTGGCACGCCTGCGAGTCGTCAGTCGCTGGGAATGCCGCGGATGACGTCGCGCAGGACCCACCGCGAAGTCATCTGACCTTCAGGTGTGCGCCCGTACGGTGCGAAACTGTTGGGATGGTGTCCGGCGTTCACCAGTCGCGCAGCCAGAATCTCCAGATCGCAGTGCTCCGTTTCGCGTAGTGTGCGCAGCAGCGTGAGTGCCGGTCCCCCGTTGAGCACCGTGGCGTCCATGGCAGCTCGTGTCCCCAGGGTCCTGGCGGCTTCGTTAGCCCCGTTCCGCTGTAGTGCGTCCAGCAGATGCGCCACCATGCCTGTTTCGGTCAAATCGGTAAGGTGGGCGGCTCGTGCTCCCACGGTCCTGACAGCTTCGTCAGCCCTGGCTTGGTGTAGTGCGTCCAGCAGATCGGCCACTGCGCGCGGTTTGGTCACGTCG
>NZ_JBIVMI010000023.1:0-89406 GCF_044753005.1 Kitasatospora sp. NPDC088548 | reverse complement strand
CGTCGGCGTGGCTGGCGGGGTCCAGGGCCAGCAACGCCTGTACGGCCTCGTCAGCTCCGGCCCGGCACAGGGCACTCAGCAATTGGGCCACCGTGGACGGCTTAGTTACGTCGGCGTCCGTGGCAGCTCGTGTCCCCAGGGTCCTGGCGGCTTCGTTAGCCCCGTTCCGCTGTAGTGCGTCCAGCAGATGCGTCACCGCCCCTGTTTCGGTCAGGTCGGTATGGTGGGCGGCTCGTGTTCCGAGGGCCCTGGCGGCTTCGTCAGCCCTGGCTTGGTGTAGTGCGTCCAGCAGATCGGCCACTGCGCGCGGTTTGGTCACGTCGGCGTGGCTGGCGGGGTCCAGGGCCAGCAACGCCTGTACGGCCTCGTCAGCTCCGGCCCGGCACAGGGCACTCAGCAATTGGGCCACCGTGGACGACTTAGTTACATCGGCGTGGTCGGCAGCTCGTGCCCCCAGGGTTCTGGCGGTTTCGTCAGCCTCGGCTTGGTGTAGTGCGTCCAGCAGATGCGTCACCGCCCCTGGATCGGTCAGGTCGGTATGGTGGGCGGCTCGTGTTCCGAGGGTTCTGGCGGCTTCGTCAGCCCTGACCTCGCGCAGCTCGTCCAGTAGATAGGAAACCCCGGGCAGATCGATCGGGTTGGCGTGGCTGGCGGGGTCGAGGGCCAGCAATGTCTGCACGGCCTCCTCAACCCCGGCCTCGCGCAGGGTTTCCAGCAATCGGGCCACCGCATAAGGATCGGTCAGGTTGGCATGACGGGCAGCTCGCACCCCCAAGGTCCTGACGGCTTCGTCGAGCCCGGTCCGATCAAGGGAGAGCAGGAGAACGCGCACTCCAGAGGGGTCAGTCAGGTTGGCATAGCGGGCGGCTCGCGGTCCCAGGGTCCTGACGGCTTCATCGAGCCTGGCCAGGTGGAACGCCTTCACCAGCTGTGCCACCGTGCGCGGTTTGGACACGTCGGTGTGGCTGGCGGCCCGTACTGCCAGGGTCCTGACGGCTTCATCGAGCCTGGCCAGGTACAGTGCGTCCACCAGCAGTGCCACCGAGCGCGGATTGGACACGTCGGTGTGGCTGGCGGCCCGTACTCCCAAGGTCCTGGCAGCTTCACGAAGCCCGGCCAGCTGCAGCGCGTCGACCAGCTGGGCCACCGCGGACGGATCGGTCAGGTCGGTGTGGCTGGCGGCCCGAACTCCCAAGGCCTTCGTGGCTTCGTCAGCCCCAGCTCGGTGCAGCGCATCCACTAGTTGTGCCACGGCGGGCAGATCGCCGAGGTCTGCCTGGGTGGCGGGGTCGGATGCCAAGAGCGCCTGTACAGCTTCGTCGGCGCCGGCCTGGTGAAGTGCGTCCAGCAGATCGGCCACTGCGGGTGTTTTGGTCGGGTCGGAGTAAAGGACGCTTATGGCGCCACCTGTGTGATCGGGATCCAGCTCTCTTCCGAGATTTGCCAGGGCCAGTGTGGGGTGTCCGGCCCGGACCGCTCGATCCCATAGTCGAACGGCCGTTTGGCGGAACCCCCGATCCCACGCTGCCTGCGCGAGTCGGACCACGTCATCCCGTTCAAGCGGGTGGATAGTCACGGCTTCCCAGAGGGACGGGGCGCCGGGTTGGTCAGCACGGTGATGGACGGTGTGTTGATCCAGGTAGTCGGCTGGTTCGTAGCGAGCGGGCTCTCCGGCTCGGCTGCGGACGGCGATGAGCGGGGTGATCGTGTTGCGGATGTCCGTACGAGTGCGGTCGGCCCGGACTCCGGCGGCGAGACCTTCGAGGAGGGCGCGGGCCCATTGGGGGTCGGCGGCCCGGTGGCGGGCGTCGAGGACGCCGTCGGCGGCGTGGGCAAGAAAGTCGGCGGTCAGCGGGGCCCGGTGGCCGAGCCGACGTGCGTCCAGCGCAGCAGTGAGGAGCGCATGCTCCTGGTGGGTGTAGTAGGCGCCAGGGCCTGCCGTGTAGGCGTCCACGAGTTCCGGTCCGCCGCTGAGGTGCTGGACGACCCGCCCGTCGGAGGCTCCAGCGTTCAGAGCTTCCCGAAGCCGCGGATCGGATCGTCTGGCGCTGAGGACCCTCCAAGCCCGAAGGTCGGCCTCGAACAGGCGATGAGGGACACTGATTTGAGTGGCGAGGGCCGGATGGGTGAGCAGGGCTTTCGCGGCTGCGTACGGCGCCCCCGGCTGCTCGGAGGTGAGTTCGTTCCAGTACGGCTCAAGCCAGAGGGTCGCAACGGCAGCGATTCCGGAGCTTCGCTGCAGCAGGGCGTGAAGCTGTTCGGCTGCGGCCTTGCCGTCGGCGTCGTACAAGAAGCGTTTAGCCTCGTTGAGCCACAGGACCGTGCCTGGCCGAACGCGGCCGGCCTCGAGCATGTCGAGCAGGTTGGCAGCGCCGGACGGGCGGAGCAGGGGGTGATGGGGGGCAAGGGTGCTCAGGGCCTCGTACAGGGCTCGGGTCTTGCCAGTGGAGGATTCGCCGATGAGGACGACCAGGCGGGACGGTCCGCCGGTGAGCGCTGGGCGAAGTGCGTCGCACAGTTCGCGGTCGTGGTCGCGCGGAAGGTAGGGCGTCAGCCATACCGAGGGGCTCGTTGCTTTGTCGGGATAGGTGGCAGTGTGGACCTCCAACGCGGCAGGCCCGAGGATGGTTACGGTGCCATCTGGGGGGTCGCTGTCGGTGCTCGCCTCCAACAGCAACCGCTTGACGGTGGTGTAGCTGCGGTGCGTGGCCGAGTCGGGCTGGACGATGGTGAAGTGGGTTCCGGGCAGAACCGCGGCGTCGGAGAAGACTGCCTGCGCGGACGCTCGGGGGACGACGCCGTCCTCCTCACCGGCGAAGACGGAGAAGGGGATCGGGCAGGTGTAGTCGGACAACTCGGTCGCGTTGATGACGCCCTTCAACACCCTGCTCAGCGTGTCGCTGACTTGCTCGTTCAGCGGACGCAGTTGCCTCTCCTGAGGATTTCCGTGCAACAGCGCCCGGCGGGCCTCCAGACCCAGCAGGGAGCCGGCGCTCGGGGTGGCCAGCAGCACGACCCGTTTGATGCGGTGCAGCTGGAGGCCCTGGCCGTCGGCGAGCATCCGCACCAGATGGCGCTGGATCACCAACCCACCCATGCTGTGGCCCGCCAGCACCAACCGCTCGAACCGCTCGGCCTCCGTGCGCAGAAACTCCTTCAGGCTGTCCGCCACCGTGTCCAGCGAAGGGATCACCCGCGTGGGGTTCCACGGCTTCCAAAGCTTGGTTCGGTACCCGAAGCGCAACACCTGTGCTCCGGCCAGATCCGTGTCCTCAGCGATCAGGCCGGTGAACCGGTCCCACACCTCCGGGCCCGACATGAAGCCGTGCACCATCACTACACCCAGCACCGCGGGCACCCCCATTCGGCCAGCTCCCCAAAATTCCCCGGCCGCCAGATTACTCACAGAACCGCGGGCTGGATCAGGTGAAGCAGATGACGGTGCTCGGGCGCCGGGGTGCCGTAGCTGGCCCGGTGCCTACGAGCGCGACTCGCTGGGAGGCAAGGTGTTGCTTTCGCGGAAGCGCCGGGCGGCGATTGCCGACAAGCTGGTTGGAGGGATCAGGGATTGCCGAGCCGACGTTTAGCAGGTGATCGCGGCTCGGCCAAACTGCTATTCCCGTGCGAACCTCTCCGGCATTGGTAGCCGTCACAGAGGAGGTCCCGTGGCTCAGCAGTCCGTGAGCGTCAGGGAGACCGCGGAGTATCTGAATACGTCAGTTCCGTGGGTGTATCGGGAGGCGTCCCGCATGGGTCTCATCCCGTACAGGTTCGGGAGTGGGAAGAACACGAAGCTGCAGTTCAAGGTCTCCGACGTTCAGGCGTGGGTGAAGCAGTAGCGTATGCCTGCTGCGTGACGCTGGCGGCGAACGAACGGGGTAGGTCAGCCTCTGGGGAAGAATCACCATTTCGTCTCAGGGGCAAACCGACCTCAAGCGCCAATATCAGTTCGTCCCGCAGCTCAACCATTCAGAATCTCAAGGGGGCGTCAGGTGAGTTGGGCTTGACCATCATGGCAGCCGCTCGCATTTGCCAATGGTCGTCCAGGGTGGTGTCGGCCGCCAGAACCGCATATAGGTCGCGGCCGCGAGGGTCGTCCAGTGCGGCCAGCGCAGTCGCAGCTTGGACCCGGATTCCGCCGCTGACGGTGGGGTCAC
The DNA here is from genome assembly GCF_044753005.1 of Kitasatospora sp. NPDC088548. NCBI lineage: Bacteria > Bacillati > Actinomycetota > Actinomycetes > Kitasatosporales > Streptomycetaceae > Kitasatospora > Kitasatospora sp. NPDC088548. Next base: position 85,249 of record NZ_JBIVMI010000023.1, on the reverse strand, counting down.
TGGCCAGCACGGCATACAGGTCCCCGCTGCGCGGGTCGTCGAGTTGGGTCAGGGCCCGGACAGCCTGCATGCGGCGGATCCCGTCGAAGCTGGCGTCGACGGCCAGCATGGCGCACAGCTCGGAGCCGCGTGGATCGTCGAGTTCGGCAAGTGCCTCAGCAGCCTGCACCCGCCAGTTGCTCTTGAGGGCGGCGTCGCCCGCCAGTTCGGCGTAGAGGTCGGCACTTCGCGAGTCGCCGAGTGCTCCCAGCGACTCGGTGGCCTTCACCCGTAGTGCGCTGTTCAGCGTAGTGTTCTGGGCCAGCGCTGCGCAGCGGTCGGCGGTGGCGTCGATGATTTCAGCGGGGACGAGAGTGCCAAGGCGCGCCTGCTCGGCGACGAACCGGCAGGCTTCGAATCCCCCGCGTCGAACCAGACGTTGCAGGGGAGCACGTCGGTAGCAGCGGGGTCCTTCTCCTGGGCTACGTCGAGCAGGAAGCCGAGATAGGACGCCTCCACATTGAGCGGTGCTCTCCAGATCTTGCGGAACCACAGGCGGCACTTGATGCCTGGATCGTTGGTGGATGGGCCGTACCGGGTCCATCGTCCGAACAGTCGACGAAGCAGACGGGCGCCGTCCTGCTCGTCCGGGATGACGTGGCGGGCTGCCAGGTACTCCAGGAGGGTCTGGTGCAGGAACACGAACTCCCCTGAGCGGACCGTCAACAGGCCGCTGCGTCGCAGAGCGTCATCGAGGAAAGCCCGCCACACGTCGGTCGGGACTTCGGCAGGTCGTTGGGCGTCAGGGTGGGAGGCCAAGATGTCGATCACCGGCTGGGAACTCCCGGCGAGGCGTTTGGCGGCGATCAGGGCGATGAGGCCCGGAAGAGAGCTGAGCGTACGCTCGGACTGGTCGAGGGCGTTGCTGCCGTAGCACTCCAGAGCTGCACGAGTCTGCAGCCGAATACCAGTAGCGCCACGGACGTGCTGGTGCTTGTAGAGCAGGTCGATGAAGTCGTGATAGATCCGGCCTCGACTAGCGGGCAGCGGCCGACCGGGGCGGATGGCGTGCAACTGGCAGAGCATGGAGATCATCAAGGGGATTCGGGCGAGGTCGGACAGCCGGCTGCGCGCCAAGGCTTGCGTGAACCGGGTCGCGACGCGGTTGGGTTCGGCCAGCTCGAAGGCGTGGAACCAGCCCCAGGCAACGCGGTGCACTTCGTCCGGACTGAACGGTTCCAGATCGTATCGGGGCGGCCGAAAGCCGATGTTGTCGAGCTCCCCGCCAGGCAGCGGGCGGGGAGCCACGACAAACCTGTATGTCTGGGCGTCCTGGCCTCGCTAGGCGGAGAGGGTGCCCGGCGCCAAGAGCAGGGCGAGTGAGCCAGCGGCGTGCCGGCCATCCGGACCTCGCCGCCGTCCCGGGCGGGGACAGGTGATGCGAGAGGGCTCCCGTTACCCCGGTACCGTCCCCGTGCGGCCGTCCCTTCCTGGCGGGGGCTCGCGGCTCGCTTCGGTGATCAGGGCGCGGATCGCCGTGGCCACGGGGGCCGGCCGCTCCTGCATGGCGACGTGGCCGACGCCGGGCAGGGTGAGGAGGCGGACGTCGCGGAAGGCCGCGTAGGCCCGGGGCGCCGTGCGGAAGGGGACGAGGTTGTCGTCCCGTCCGTAGACGAGCAGGGTGGGGGCGGTGACCCGGCGGGCCTGGCGCCAGGCCGACGCCTCGCCCTGCCGCACGAACGCGCGGGCCAGTGCGCGCACCCCCTCGGCCAGCATGTCCTGCGCGTACGGCAGTTCCGTGCGGCGCCGGCGTTCGCGGGCCTCCACCGCCCGCTGCTCGGTGCCGACGAGGGCGGGGTTCGCGTAGATGAGGCGGTAGAGGTCGTCCAGCCGGCGGTCGGGGCTCTGGGCGGCCAGGAGCCGGGAGTACAGTCGCGGGGCGCCCGGCAGTCCGAGCAGGGCCACCCGGAGGGCCTGCGCCGGCGGGAATGTCGGCAGTACGGGCGAGATGAGCGTCAACGTGCCGACCAGATCGGGTCGTCGGGTGGCGAGGTGGAGTGCGATCAGGCCGCCGAGGGAGTTGCCGACCAGGTGTACGCGGCGGTGTCCGGTCCGGTCGAGGTGGTCGGCCACGGCCGCGGCCTGGCGTTCGACGGTGACATCGCCGTCGGGTGGGGGCGCCGACCTCCCGAAGCCCGGGAGGTCGAGGGCCAGGCAGTGCGCCGAGGTCCGCAACAGGTCGATCAGGCCGGCCCAGTTGTGGGTCCACCCGCCCAGCCCGTGCAGGAACACGGCGGTGTCGGTGGCCGGGGCGGCGCTGCGGACGTACTCGACGGCGAGAGTCTGCTGCATGATGGTCTGTTCCTCCGGAATGGTCCCAACCCGTCCTCGTCTCCTGCCGGCCGGCTCACTCCCGCAGGGGCCCGGCCGTCTCCGCGATGGCGAGCCGGTAGTGCCCGATGAGCCGGTCACCGACCGCTTCCCAGCTGCGTTCCGCCACGGCGGCACGGCCGGCCCGCCCGAGCGCCACCCGCAGCTCCCTGCTCCGGGCGAGCCTTTCCACGGCTTCCCGGAACCCCCTCCGCGCATCGGGCGGGACGAGGAATCCGGTCCGCCCCGGACGTACGAGGTCCAGCGGTCCGCCGGCCGCCGGGGCGACGACGGGCAGGCCGCTCGCCATGGCCTCCTGGAGGGTCTGGCCGAACGTCTCGAACGGCCCCGCATGGACGAACACGTCGAACGAGGCGTAGAGCCGGGCGAGTTCGTGCCCGGTCCGGCGGCCCAGGAAGACCGCGTCCGGCAGTGCGGCCTCCAGCCGGGACCGGAGGGGACCGTCGCCGACGACCACCAGCCGTACGCCCGGGAGCCGGGACACCTCCGCCAGCCGGTCGACCTGCTTCTCCGCCGCCAGGCGCCCGACGTATCCCACCAGGACCTCCTCGGGGGAGCCGAGGTGCCGGCGCAGGGCCTCGTCGCGGTGGCGGGGGTGGAACCGCAGGCAGTCCACGCCGCGCGGCCACAGGTGGACCCGGGGAACGCCCTGCGCCACCAGGGCGCGGAGCGACGCCCGGGACGGCGCCAGCGTGCGTGCGGCCGGGGCGTGGATGTGCCGGAGGTGCCGCCAGGCCAGCCTGGCGCCGGCAGCTCCCGCCACCGGCAGATAGGCCCTGGCATAGGCGGCCATGTCCGTCTGGAACACCGCCACGACCGGGATCCCCGCCCGCCCGGCAGCGGCCCCTCCGGCCGCCCCGAGCATGAACGGACCGGCCAGGTGCACCAGATGGGGGCGGTGCCGGGCGATGGCGTCGGCCACCTGCCGCCCCGGGAGCGCGATCCGTACCTCCGGGTAGCCGGGCAGCGGCACGGAAGGGACGCGGACCACCTCGTAGCCGTACGCCCGCTCGGGGCCGTCGCCCCCGTACCGCCGAGCGGCCCCCGGCGCCGGTGCCACCACGACCGGAGTGTGCCCCCGGGCCACGAGGTGCTCCGCGGCCCTGAGCACGCTGTGGGCGACACCGTTGAGCTGCGGCGCGAAGGACTCGGCGACGATCACGACGCGGAGCCGGTCACCACCGGGAGCCGGGACGTCCGCGGGGCGCGCCGCAGGCCCGCGCAGGACCCGGCTCACCCGGCACCGCCGGTTCCCGGTACGGCCGGGCGGGCCGGGCCCGCCGGGAGGGACCGGCCGACCGCGCGCAGGTCCCGGAGGATCTCCAGGAACGAGTCGGAGAGGCCCGCCTCGCAGTACTCCACGCCGATCTCCGCGCAGTAGTCGCGCACGATGCGCGAGGCGGGGCGCAGCGCCACCACCGGCATGGCGGGGAAGAGATGGTGCTCGATCTGGTAGCCGAGACCGCCGAACACGAGGTGGACGAACCGGCCGGCCCGCAGATTGCGGGAGGGCAGTACCTGCCGCCGGAGGAAGTCCGTCCGCTCCGCGTCCGGGCCCGTCATCGGCATGCCCTTGTGGTTGGGCGCGAAGACGCACCCCAGGTACACGCCGAGCACGGATCCGCACACCGCGGCGAAGGCCAGGGCCTGGAGCGGTGAGAGGACGACGGCCAGCAGGGCCGCCGACAGGATGTAGTGCAGCGCGGCGAGGGTGCGTTCCAGGGCCGGGTACCGGACCGGGCCCCGGGTCAGGGTCAGCCAGGTGGCGACGAGGAGGCCGAGCGCCTGGAGGGAGAGCAGCGGGAAGAACAGCTCTGCCTGGTACCTGGCGACGAGCCGCCTCAACCCCCTGGCCCGGCCGGCCTGTTCGGCGGTCCGGACGAAGAGGATGGAGTCGGCGGCCGGGTCGTACCCCGCGCGGTTCGGATGCGCGTGATGCCGGTTGTGGTCGCTCACCCACCACCCGTAGCTCATGCCGACCACGAGGTTTCCCAGCAGGATGCCGGCCAGGTCGGTCGCCCGGCGGCCGGCGAACACCGCGCGGTGGGCGACGTCGTGGCCGAGCAGTGCCAACTGGCCGAGCAAGAAGGCGAACAGGGGCGCGAGGCACAGCTGCCACCAGCTCGCGCCGAGCACGACGAACCAGGCCAGGAGCAGCGCCAGGGCCGTGAACAGCGCGGCGCTCCGGCACGCGTAGTGCAGCGGGCGCCTGCGCAGCAGACCGGCCTCCGAGACGCGCCGGTACAACTCGGCGAAGTCGCCGCGCCGGGTGGTCCCGGTGGTCGGGGTGTCCTGAACGGTCATGCCACCATCCCGGTCTCGGGTCGCTCCGGCCGTGGCAGCCTCGCGGTGAGGCCCCGGGCCGGGTGGTCTCAGCGTTCAGTACCCGACCCGTCGTTGTCCCGGCACCGCTCCGTGTCGCGGGCGGAGACGGCTCGATCGGGCGGGCGGCGGGCCTCGCCGCTCCGTCACGCATCCGAAGCACGGTCGGCTGTTCGCCTTCCCGTGCGTCCGGTGCGATCGACCGCCGACCTGTCCGGGTGCTCGGCACCTCGCGTGGCCGGGCGTGCCTGACACCGACCGTCCCGGCCCGTCCCGGCCTGTCCGTCCCGCAGAGCCCCTCCCGGCTCGAAGCGGTGATGGGACCACGTCCGCCCCACCTGGTCACTCCGGCGGCTGCCTCCCGGTCGCGGGGGTGCTCCGGGCGGGTTTGCCTGGGAGGGGCAGGAGGGGGCTCGGGAAGCCGCGAGACAGGGAACCACATGACGATCACGACCGCACGTTCGACCATGACCATCGGCGACTTCCTGCTGCGCCGCCTGCGGGAGGCGGGCATCTCGCACCTGTTCGGAGTGGCCGGCGACTACAACCTCGAGTTCCTCCTGCAGATGGAGGACCGCGACGAGTTCACGTGGGTCGGCAACTGCAACGAGCTGAACGCCGCCTACGCGGCCGACGGGTACGCGCGGCTCAAGGGCATCTCGGGGCTCGTGGTGACCCACGGCGTCGGCGCCTGGAGCGCCATCAACGGTGTCGCCGGCGCCTACAGCGAGCGCGTTCCCGTCGTCTGCGTCTGCGGGTCGCTTCCGCTGAAGGCGCTGGACCGGAAGCTGCTGATGCACCACACCTCGGGCGACACCGACCACGACGACGTCATGCGCGGCTACGCCCAGGTCACGGCGGCACAGACCAGGCTGACGCCGCGGAACGCCGTGACGGAGATCGACCGGCTCATCCTCACCGCCTGGCAGCGCAAGCTCCCCGTCTACCTGGAACTGCCCTCCGACATCGCCTACCTGGACGTCGAGGTCCCGCCGGAGCCGCTGGAGCTCGCCATGCCACCGAGCGATCCCGAACGGCTGAGCACGTGCGCCGACGCGATCGTCGCCCGGCTCACCAACGCGCGCTCGCCCGTGATCCTCGTCGACATCGACGCGGACCGCTTCGACGTGACCGGCGAACTGCTGGAACTGGTAGGCAGGATGCGGCTGCCGATCGCCGCCGTCAACACTGTCAAGGGGCTCATCGACGAGACCAGCCCGTACTTCCTCGGCCTCTACGCGGGAGCGGGCAGTAAGCCCGAGATCCGCGAGACGGTGGAGAACAGCGACTGCCTGCTGGCGATCGGCGTACGGCGCGTGGACACGACGTCCGGGGGGTTCAGCGACGCGCTCCCCGCCGGACGGATCGACGCCCGCGGTGACGCCGTGGACATCGGCCCGGACAACTACCAGGCCGTCTACCTCAAGGAACTGCTCCGCCGGGTCGCCGACAAGGCCCCGGCCAGGACCTCGGGATACTTCCGGCGGGCCGGGACGCCGCAGGAGGCGAGCGCGGTCGTGATGTCCGATCCGCTCACCCAGGCGGCGTACTGGAGCATGGTCCAGGACTTCATCCGCGAGGGCGACGTGCTGATCGCCGAGGACGGCACCTCCGAGGCGGGCTGCTGGGGGCTGCGGCTGCCGCCGAAGTGCTCCATCGTCACCCAGGCCGTCTGGGGCTCGATCGGCTACAGCGTGGGATCGGTCCTCGGCACGCTCCTCGCCGCGCCGAAGCGGCGGCACCTGCTCTTCGTGGGCGACGGGTCCTTCCAGCTCACGGCGCAGGAGGTGTCGACGATCCTCCGGCACGACCTCAAGCCCGTCATCTTTCTGATCAACAACGGCGGTTACACCGTCGAGCGCGCCATCTGCGGCAAGCAGGGGCACTTCAACGACATCGCCAACTGGGCCTACGCCGAACTGCCGAAGGTCCTGCACCCGGGAACGACCGCCCGGACGTTCGTCGTGAAGACGCCGGCCGAACTCAAGGAGGCGCTGGCCGCCCCGCACGACAGCATGATCTTCATCGAGGCGGTCATGGACAAGTACGACGCCCCGCAGCTCGTCATCGACTCCGGTCACGGTATGGCGGAGGTCGACTACGGCCCCCGCGGCCCGCAGCACCGGCCCGGCGTCCAGCTCTGACGGGAGACAACCCATGCGGCCCCGTGCGTCCCTGTCCTTGCTCGCCGCCGGTCTGGTGTTCATCACGGCGGCCGCCACCGGCGGTGCCGGCACGTCCTGGGCCGTGCAGTCGGTCAGACCCGCGGCGCCGCCGTCCGCGGACCCGCCGCACTCACCCGCGGCGTCCCCCGCCGGTACCGGCCGACCGCTGCAGGACCCTCCGCAGCTGGTGAGCCATGACGGCGTCCTCAAGGCGCGGATCACCGTCTCCAGGCGGAAGGTGGCCGTGGGGGACAGCGAGCTGTTCGCCCTCACCTACAACGGCTCCTACATGCCGCCCACCCTCCGCATCCGTCCGGGCGACCGGGTGGAGCTGGACATGGTCAACGAGTGGACCGAGGACACCAACCTCCACGTCCACGGGCTCCATGTCTCACCCGAGAGCCCGTCCGACGACATCTTCATCGAGATCAAACCCGGTGGGACCTTCCACTACTCGTACCGGATCCCTCACGACATCACTCCGGGGACCTACTGGTACCACTCCCACGCCGACATGCGTTCCGCCTCGCAGGTGGCCGGCGGCGAGTCGGGCATCATCATCGTCGACGGGCTGAGGGAATACCTGCCCCACCCCCTGAAGGACATCACCGAGCGCGTCATCGCGCTCAAGGACGACCAGACCGAGGGTGACTCCGTCAAGATCGAGAACCTGAGCATCGGCGCGCCCACCAACCGCACGATCAACGGTCAGCAGAAACCCGTCATCAGCATCGGGCCGGGCGAGACCCAACTGTGGCGGCTGGCCAACATCGGCGCCAACATCTACTACGAGCTGCACCTGCCGGGCCGGCAGTTCCATGTGATCGCCCAGGACGGCTACCCCGTCGAGCACGTCTACTCCGCGGACTCCCTGGTCGTCCCGGCCGGTGCCCGCTTCGACGTGCTGGTGCAGGGCGGGTCGCCCGGCCAGGCCCCGCTGCAGACGCTGGCCTACGACACCGGGCCCGCCGGGAACCAGTTCCCCCAGGTGGATCTGGCGACCGTGGTCACGGAGGGCAGTCCGGTGCAGCCGGAGCGGCTGCCCGACCGCTTCGCACCGAACGAGGACCTCAGCGGTGCCGTCGTCGCCGCCCGCCACGACATCGTCTACACGGAGAACGCGGCAGGCACCGAGTTCTACATCAACGGCCAGAAGTTCGACCCGAACAGGGTGGACATCACCTCCGGGCTGAACACCGTCGAGGAGTGGACCGTCGTCAACAACACCGGCGAAGATCACTCCTTCCACGTCCACACCAACCAGTTCCAGCTGATGAGCGTCAACGGCCGGCCCACCGGGAGCGGGCACCGGTGGTACGACACCATCAACGTCCCGGCCGGGGGAAACGCCGTGCTGCGCATCCGCTTCGCCGACTTCACCGGCAGGACCGTGCTGCACTGCCACATCCTCAACCACGAGGACAACGGCATGATGGCGGTTCTGGACATCGTCCCCGGCAGTGCGACGGAACGGCAGCGGTAGGGTCCGGCGGCCGAAAACCGCAGACCGTCGGCTCACCGCGGCCGGATCGCCCCGGGCTCGGCTCACGCCGGCCCCGTCGGCCACGGGCTGTGCGCCGCCACCCGCGCGCGCAGCCCGCGCATCGCCCTGGCGGAGGCGATGCCCACCGCCCCGCAGACCAGCCCGTCCCGCACGCAGACGGTGGCGAACCGCCGCTCCGCGAGGCTGCCGTCGACCACCTCGAACCGCTCGGCGCCGCCCGGCCTGCCGAAGGCCTGGACCCGCAGGCCGTACTGGTCGGTCCACAGGTACGGGACCGGCTCGTAGGCCTGCCGGGCGCCGTCCGGACCGGCCAGCAGGTTCCGGGCGGCGTACAGCGCCTGCTCGCTGGCGTTGGTGCGCTGTTCGAGGCGCCGGTGACGGCCGGTGCGCGGGTCGGGCCAGGAGGCGGCGTCACCGGCCGCCCAGACGCCGGGGCCGGCGGCGCAGTAGGCGTCGCAGACCACGCCGTCGTCCAGCAGGACGCCGCTGCCGGCCAGCCACTCGGTGGCCGGCTCGGATCCGACGGCCATCAGCACGGCGTCGGCGGCCAGTTGGGATCCGTCCGCCAGCCGCACGCCGGAGGCCCGGCCGTGCCGTTCGGTGACCGCGGCGGCCACGCCCCGGCGGATCCGTACCCCGTGCTCGCGGTGCAGGCCTGCCAGCAGCGCGGCCGTCTCTCTGCCCAGTACCCCGGCCAGTGGTGTGGCGGTGGAGACCAGCCAGGTCACCTCGGCGCCGAGTTCGACGGCGGTGGCCGCGGCCTCGGCCCCGAGCAGCCCGCCGCCGACCACCAGCAGCCGTACGCCCGCGCGTAGTTCCTCGCGCAGGGCGAGGGCGTCCGCGAGGGTGCGCAGCACGTGGGCCCCGGCCAGCGGCGCTTCGGCGCCGGGCAGCCGACGCGGGCGGACCCCGGTGGCCAGGATGACGGCCTCGCAGCGCACCCGACCGCCGTCGGCCAGCCGCACGGTCCGGTCCCGGCGGTCCAGGCGCTCGGCCCGCACCCCCAGGCGCAGATCGACGGCGAGCTGGTGCAGCGCCTCCGGGCCGCGCAGCACCAGGCGGTCCGGCTGCCACTTCCCGCTGAGCAGGTGCTTGGAGAGCGGCGGCCGGTCGTAGGGCGGCTCGTCCTCGGCCCCGATCAGGGTGAGGCGGCCGTCGTAGCCGGCCCGGCGCAGCGCCTCGGCGGCGTGCAGCCCGGCCGCGCCGGCCCCGACGACGGCCACCTCCCGCAGAGCGGTCACAGCTGTTCCAGCCGGATCGCCGCGGCCGGGCAGACCGCGGCGGCGTCCCGGACGGCCTGGTGGAAGTCGGTGGGCGGCTCGGCATCGAGCAGGACGACGATGCCGTCCTCGTCCCGCTGGTCGAAGACCTCGGGGGCGGCGAGCACGCAGTGTCCGGCGCCGCAGCACTTTTCCTGGTCGATGTGGACGAGCATGGCTTTCCCTTCGGAACATGAATGGTTCGGACCTCGTGGAGGGCGAACCGTGGTGGGGTGGATCTCGTAGGTGCGAACGGTGGTGCCGGGCTGGTCCCGCCGACGTGTGCGACCGGCCCGGGGTGACCGGCCCGGGGCGGCGGGGCGGTGGGGCGGTGGGGCAGGGTGGCGGCCGGTCAGCAGGGTCGGCCGCGGTGATGCCGCGTCACCAGGCGAGCGGCAGCTCGTGGACGCCGTAGATGAGCATGTCGCCCCGGAACCGGATCTCCTCGAACGGTACGGCCAGGCGCAGTTCGGGCAGTCGGCGCAGGATGGTGTTCAGTGCGATCTGCAGTTCCAGCCGGGCCAGCGGCTGTCCCAGGCACTGGTGGACGCCGAAGCCGAAGGCCAGGTGCAGGCGCGAGTCGCGGGAGAGGTCGAGCTCGTCGCCGCCCGGGAACCGCCGCTCGTCCCGGTTCGCGGTGCTGATCATGCAGATCACGCCCTCGCCCGCCCGGATCCGGACGCCGCCGACGGTGACGTCCTCGGTGGCGACCCGGGTCAGGCCGGAGTGCACGATGGTCAGGTAGCGCAGCAGTTCCTCGACCGCGCCGGTGACCGACTCCGGGTGCTCGCGCAGGCGGGCGAGCTGGTCGGGGTTCCGCAGCAGGGCCAGGACGGAGAGCGCGGTCATGTTCGCCGTGGTCTCGTGCCCGGCGACCAGCAGCAGCCGGCCCATGGCGCCGATCTCCTCGGTGCTCAGCTCGCCGCGGGCCACCAGCCGGCTGAGGATGCCGTCGTCGGGCTCGGTGCGCTTGGAGTCGGTGAGTTTGGTCAGGTAGTCGGCCAGGTTCTTCTGGGCGATCCGCACCTCCTCGGCCGAGGAGTCGTGGCGCAGCAGGACCCGGCTGCACTCCTGGAAGAAGCCGTGGTCCTGGTAGGGGACGCCGAGCAGCAGGCAGATGACCAGAGAGGGCAGCGGCAGTGCGAATCCGCGGACCAGGTCGCCGGAGGAGCGGTCGGCGGTCATCTCGTCGAGGAGCTCGTCGGCGATGCGCTGGACCTCGGGACGCAGCGCCTCGACCTTCTTGATCATGAATTCGCTGGTGAGCATCCGGCGCAGCTGGGCGTGCTCCGGGTCGTCCATCCGGATGAGGGTCCGCTGACCCGTGCTCAACTGGCGGGCTCCGGCGCTGATGAACGGGAAGCCGGGCCGGTCGGCGTCCGAGCTGAAGCGGGCGTCGCTGAGCACCGCCTTGATGTCGTCGTGGCGGGTGACCAGCCAGCTGGGGGCGCCGTCCCAGAGCGCGATCCGGCTGATCGGTTCCTCCTGCCGGGCCTGCTGGTAGGCCGACGGCGGGTCGAACGGGCAGCCGCCACGGGCGGCGGGGTGGGTGAACCGGGGGGTTTGAGCGGTGGTGGCCATCATGGGCTCCCTTCTCGGAGCGGGATCTGCCGGTGGCGCCGAGCGGATGGGCCTGCGGTGCCGTGGAGTAGCGCCCAGGACCATTACATGCCCTAAGCAACTAACTCACCGTCACGCTAACTCGCGTTCCGTGGCGGCGAAAGAGCCCATCCGGTGACGGCCGAATCTGTCCGAAAACCGGGCGGGGGCCGACACGGGAGCCACGCCCCGAACGGGGTCGCTACAGTTCCCCCATGCCGGACGCGACAGACAATCCGACCGCCACCTCTGAGCTGGAGGCGGTGCTGGCCTCGCTGGCCTACCTGCTGACTCGTTCGCAGGAGCACGAGCGCCAGATGGCGCGGGCCGGCATCAAGGCGGCGCGTTCGGACGTCTACCTGCTGCGCGCGCTCGCCGAGGCCGAGGAGGCCAGCCGGGTGGGCGACCTGGCCGCCCGGCTGATGGTCAAGCCCTCCCACGTCACCCGGCAGATCGACCGGCTGCAGAGCCAGCAACTGGTGGAACGCACCCCGGACACGCTGGACCGCCGAGCCCGCCAGGTGGCGCTCACGGCCGAAGGGCGGGCGATGCTCAACCGTCTGAAACAGGCCAACATCGCCAGCCTGACCGGCGCGCTGGACGGTATTCCGGCGCCGGACGTCGCCGCCACGGTCAGCGTGCTGTGCCACCTGGTGGACCGGTACGTGCGGCAGGTCCGGATCACGATGCTGTCCGAGGACGCCACGCCCCCGAGCCGGGCGGCCGGGAGCGTCGACACCGCCGGTGCCGCCGGGAACGCCGACTCGGGCCCGCCCCGCCGCACCTGACACGGCCGCCCCGCCGGCGGTCCCGGACGGGGGAGCGGGCGTTGCGGGCGTGCGCGGGAAAGGCGGGTGCTGCCGCGCTCACCCGCCGGCCGCGCTCTGCGGTCCGGGCCGGCTTCTTCGGCGACGGCGCCACCAACTACGACCAGTGGCGGTCGCCGCCGGACGGCGAGGGGCGGCGGCGCTGCCTCTGACCGCCGGCCGGCGGTGCCGGGAGAGGGGTCGCGCTCCCTCCCGGCGCGGCGGGCGGCGGGTTCACGGCCAGGGTGCGTCGGAGAATATATCCAGCGACGCGTACTCCGCCGTGATGCTGAGGCCGGCGTTCAGCCCTCCGGCGATCAGCCGGGGGACGGGGGGCTGGGCCGGGTCGGCGCCGGGCCGCTGGCTTGCGAACTGGGCTTGCATCCACGACTTCTGATCCTCCGTCGCCTGACCCTTGAGGGCGATGTCCAGGGTCTCCGTCAGATCCGCCGCCGACGCGTCGTCGGCCTGCCCCCGGGAGAGGGCGAGGATCATGCGCGGGTTGCCCTCGTGGTCGGCGCGTATCTCGATGGCGAGGGTGTGGCCGTCGGGGAGCTTCTTGAGCGCCTGGTAGCAGACGTGGTCGGGCAGGGTGCCGGGGACGCCCTCGATCTGCTGGGTGATGAAGTCGAGGCCCCAGTGGTCCTTGAACCGCTGGAGCAGGTCGGTGTCCTTGACCGAGGTGATCGCAGCGCTTCGCCAGCCGGGCGGCTGCAGCCCGTCCGTGGCCGGTGCGCTGGGCACGGGCTTCCCGCCCTTGGCCGGGCTCGCCGTCCTCGTGGCGCTGGCGATCGCGGCCGTTGTGGTGATCGTCCACCGCGACCGGGTCGAGACCGAGGAGCGCCGGGTACGGGCGGCGGCCGGGGCGGAGGCGAGTGCCCGGACGTACGCGGCCAGGCTCGCCCCGGCCTTCGAATCCGGGCCGCAGACCGTCGATTCGCTGGAGGCGCTCGCCAAGGGCACGGCGGTGCACGTCGTCACCGCGGCCAGGAAGGAAGTCTCCGTCCAGGTCGGTGTGATGGCGGACGTGCTGTACCCGGGCGGGTGGAGCTCCGCCGAGGAGACGGTCTGCCTGCTGGCCGAGCTCTCACGCAACGGCGGCCCGGTCACGGCGCAGGTGTCCGTCGTCCCGACCCGCGCCGAGACCTTCAGCGTGGGCTGAACCCGCCGCTGCCGGGGGCCTCCGCGTCCGTCTCCCTCACCCGGCGGCGTGCCCGGGCGATGTGCTTGCGGGTCGCCGCCCGCGGGCCTCGTCGTCGCCGGCGTTTCCGAACCGGGTGTGCCAGGCAGTCACACACGAGGGTGACCGGGCCGGGCTCCGCGGCCGCGACTGCGAGAAACCGCGGAAGCAGGGCCTCCTGGATCGCTCGTTGGCGTAGACGCCCTCCGAGCTACCAGGAGGCCCTGCTTCCATACCGCTACCGACCGCGATCACCCGATCGAGACTTCCGTTCGATCGGCAGGCCCCTTGATCGGTACGACAACGGCTACTTGTACAGGAACCCTTACACGCCCGGGCCCTTCACCGCTCGCCCGAGGTCGTGGGTGTGCGGTTACTGGTACTGCGTGGTGACGCTGGCGCCGGTGAAGTCCTGCTGGGCGGCGAGGCTGAAGTAGACCCAGCCGGACGGCGGGTTGTTGATGGTCAGGGTCTCGTTGTTGCCGGCGTTGGTGGACTTCGCCTGGTAGCTGCTGGTGGTGGCCCAGCTGCTGCCGCCGTAGTACAGGTCGGCGTTGCCGGTGCCGCCGCTGCTGGTGATGGTCAGCTGCTTGACGCCGGCCGGCAGGTACAGGAAGTGGAAGCTGTAGTTGCCGGTGGTGGCCGCGAGGTTGTCGCGGCGGCAGTTCTTGTCGAACTGGCGCGGGTCGGCGATGGTGCAGAGCGGTGCGGCCGGGGCCGGGGCCTCCGGCAGGGGGCCGCACTCGTTGGTCGCGCAGGTGGTCTTCAGCCAGGTGGCGAAGCCGGCGTCGTAGCTGGTGCCGATGGTCTGCTTCAGGAAGGTGCGGGCACCGTTCCAGTCGCCGGCGCGGTACTTGGTGAGCACGGTCTCGATGTCCGCGCGGTGCTCCTGGAGCATGTAGCGGACCGCCAGCCAGCCCCACCGGTAGACCCGGTTCGAGTTGACGTCGGCGTCAGCCTCCTGGCCGTAGACGGTGTCGAACAGCTCGCTGAGCTTGTAGGTGTTCTTACTGGCCTCGTTGATCGCGGCGGTGTTGCGCTCGTTGCGGTAGCCGTACGAGATGTTCTCGGCGATGCCCTCGACCCACCAGATGGTCGGGGTCACCATGCCGGCGTCGAAGTCGCCGTACATGTTGTAGCGGCCGTCGAGGTAGTGGGTGTACTCGTGGTTGAGGTTCCAGATCTGGAAGTCGGGGCGCAGCCAGCTGGCCTCGTGGGCGATGAAGCGGGCCTGGTTGCCGGGCTTGGCCGGGTCGCCCTCCTCGTACATGCCGCCGTTGTCCACGTCGATGTCGTAGAAGGCCCAGGCGTACAGCGCGTACTGGGTGTAGTCGTCGAAGACGACGACCTCCAGGTTGGTGTTCACGTCACCGGGGATCGCGCCCTTGTCGCCGATCACCTTGTGGAAGTAGGCGTCCTGGTTGATCAGGCTGGTGCAGGTGGTGGCCAGCTGCCCGGGGGACATGTCCTGGGCGCGGATCTTCAGCCCCGGGTTGCAGGTCTGCTGGATCGGCAGGACCACGGGGAGCAGACGGTCGTTCAGGTCGCAGATGGCGTAGGCCGCGCAGTTGCCCTTGTCGAACTGGCGGGTGGCCCAGCCCAGGTTCATGGTGATCGGGGCGGTGGGGCCGACGTTCGGGTAGCGGTTGATCAGGTCCTTGAGCAGGGGCCGCAGCCGGTCCTTGAGCTCGGGGACGTCGAGGGCGTAACCGAGGTAGCGGCCGATGTTGCTGACGATGTCCAGGCGGTTCAGCTGGGAGTCGTTGCGGGTGATGAAGCCGGCCCAGGTGTCGAGGATGCCGGGATCGGCCTTGAGGGCGGCCTTCCAGCCCTGGCTGTCGGTCTTGGAGTCGAAGCCGTCCTTGATGACCCACTCGAAGTGGTCCAGGGAGAGGGTCATCAACTGGGGCCAGGTGCCGTTGTAGTTGGCGAGCACCCACTTGGCGACGCCGGCGTACCGGCCGAGCGTGTGGGTCTGGCCGATCACCGTGACGACCTCGTTGAGGGTCTCGCCGTTGGCGTCGGTGACGTCCTTGCTGTGCGGGGCGGCGAAGAAGGCGTCCAGCGCGCCGCGGGCCGCGGTGTCCAGGGTGGCGCCGTAGCTGCCGACCTCGTTCGGGCGGGTCTCCTGCACGTAGTAGCCGGCGCGCAGGAACATCACCAGCTGCCCGATGGACGTGCTGTTGTCGCCCGGGTAGGTGGCGGAGGTGTCGCGCAGCGCGTTGGCGACGGTCACCATCTGGGACTCGCTGAAGGCCTTCCCGGCGTCGGCGCCGGTGAGGTTGAACAGCGGGTAGGCGCAGGGGACGTTCGGCAGTGCCTTGAGCTGCTGGACCAACGCGCTGCCCGTGGCGTTGATCACTCCGGACAGGTTCGGACAGGGCTCCCCGGCGGTGGCCGAGAACTGCTTGGCCGCCTTGGCGGGCTCGCTGACCTGGGCGCCCGGCGCGGTGGCCTCCTCGGCGTGGTCCTGGGCGAAGAGCTTGAAGGGGCTGTTGTTCCTGGCGTCGGGTGACTTGGGGACCGGGATCGACCGCGGCGCCTGCGCGGCGGGTCCGGCGGCGTTCGCGCCGGCCGGGGCCGTGGCGCCGACGGGGGCGGCCTGGCTCTGCGGCGTGAACAGGCCGAGCGCGATGAAGAAGGCCGCGCCGAGCGCGGGGAGTCTACGCGCATTGACCTTTGATATCCGGGAGGGACGCGTCATCTGTGGGGGCCTCCGGGGCCGTTGTGACCGCGTGTTGGGGACGCGGCCTCTCGATGTGTGACATGTAAAATGGCACATGTCGCATAGCGTCGGGAAGGCCCAGGGCGGGATTGCCGTCCGCCGCAACCGAAACGTTGTCAGACCGGGCGGCTCCGGACCTGCTCCTGCCGAGACTCCACCGGCGCCACCGCGTCCCGCTTGAACTCCCCCGAGTGCCTCGCAGCACTCATGAGGACATCCTCTCCGCGGACCCGAAGATCCGCTTCTCGGAAGTGTCCACAAACAGGGGTGAAGCCCGGGCCTGCGCCTGACCCCTCGTCACGGGGCGGTGGTGCCCGCCGGGCCGGCCGACAACAGTCGTGCCGCTGCCCCGCGCGCGGTGCGGGCGGCGTCGGTGTCACCGAGACCGACCCGGGCGCATACGGCTCCATCGGCGAGCATGAGTACCAAGGCGGCGGCACCCTCAGGTGCGTCCGTTCCCGCGGCGGCGGC
The DNA here is from genome assembly GCF_044753005.1 of Kitasatospora sp. NPDC088548. NCBI lineage: Bacteria > Bacillati > Actinomycetota > Actinomycetes > Kitasatosporales > Streptomycetaceae > Kitasatospora > Kitasatospora sp. NPDC088548. The sequence continues at coordinate 68,848 of NZ_JBIVMI010000023.1, read as the reverse complement.
GAGGCCGGTGAGGTAGCGGAGGATCTCCCGCTTGTGGTCCCGGATGGCGACCCGCACGGGGTGGTCGGGGTCGGGGTACTCGGCGGCGACGTTCACCAGGTCGTTGCCTCGGTAGGCGGGATCGGCGAACTCCTCGCCGAGCAGGTCGAGGATGGCGAGGAGCCGGTCGGCCGGCGCCTCGCGGCTCTCGGCGAGCGCGCGCAGCCGCGCGCACCACGCGTCGTTGCGCCGGCGCAAGACCGCCGCCACCAACTCGTCCTTCGACCGGAAGTGCTGGTAGAGCGTCGACTTGGCGACCTCTGCCGCACGCCAGATCTCGTTGATCCCCACCGCACGCACTCCGCAGCGGGTGAACAGATCGGCAGCGGCCTCGACGATCCTGGCACGTGTCGTTTCAGGAGTGGTCATCGGTTGCCTCCGACGGGCGCGGGAATGGGTACAGCTCGACTGCTGTTCGGATCGAACAGACTAGTCGGTTCGATGAGGAGGGCACATGTTCACGATCGACGTGTTCAGCGATCTGATCTGCCCCTGGTGCTACATCGGCGGACGCCGCTTGAAGCGGGCGGTCGACATCGTCGAAGGACGCACCGGCGCCGAGTTCCGGATCCACCACCGCGCGTTCGAGCTGAACCCGACCATGCCCCTGGCAGGGATGGACCGGCGCGCCTACCGGAGCGCGAAGTTCGGCAGCTGGGAACGGTCGCGGCAACTCGACCAGGGCACCGTCCTGGCCGGCCGCAGCGAAGGCACCGCCTTCGACTACGAGAAGATCACCAGGACACCGAACACCCGGGCCGGACACCGCCTGATCGCCCTGGCGCAGCGAGAGGCAGGGCTGGGTGCCGTGATGGCGGACCGGTTGTTCGCCGCCTACTTCGCCGAGGGACGGGACATCGGCGACCCGGCCGTGCTGGCCCGGCTGGGCGAAGACGACGGCCTCGCCGTCGGCGTGGCGCAGCGCCTGGACGACCCGGCACTGGAGAGGGCCGTGCGTGCGGACGAGGAAATCGCCGAGCAGCTGGGGTTGCGAGGCGTGCCGCTGTTCATCCTGGGCGAGCGTGCGATCAACGGCGCGGTCGAGATCGAGCGACTCATCGAAGCCCTGGAACGGCGGGCGACCAGGCCACAGGCCGGAGCCGTGTGCGATGAGGGGGCGTGCTCGCAGTGACCGCGACGCCCGACATCACGTCGGTCGGTATCGAGGGCGGGTCGCTCGCAGGCCTGTTCCACGCGGTCGCGCTCACGGAGCTCGGCCTGGACGTCGACGTCTGGGAACGCTCCACGGGCCGCCCCGACGACCGCGGCGCCGGCATCGTGCTGCAACCGGGCGTCGCCTGGTTGCTGCGCGGGTTCTGCGGCGTCGACCCCGACCGCGTCAGCGTCCCCGTCACCCACAGACAGTTCTTCACCGGGGACGGGAACGTCCGGATCGTGCCCATGCGGCAGCAGATGATCTCCTGGGGAACGATCTACAAGGCCCTACGGGACACGCTGCCCGCCGAGCGCTACCACGACGGGCAGCCGGTGACCGCCCTCGTGCCCGGCCCCGCAGGGGCCACCGTCCACGTCGGCGAGGCGGCACGGGCGGTCGACCTGGCGATCATCGCGGACGGATCCGCCTCCCGGCATCGTGGACTCGTCGCACCGGACGGTGCGCCGCGCTACGCCGGCTACGTCGCCTACCGCGGTGTCATCGACGAAGCCGACCTCCCCCAGGAGCTGGTGACGCGCTTCGGCGACCGGTTCAGCTTCTGGGACGGGGAGCGCGGCCAGTTCCTGTGCTACTTCATCCCGGGTGACTTCGGCACGACCGCAACGGGCCACCGCCGGATGAACTGGGTCTGGTACACACGGGCGGACCCGCCCGAACTCGCACGCATCACCACCGACCGAAACGGCACCCGCCACGGACTGTCACTGCCGCCGGGACTGCTCGCACCCCAGGTCCGCACGGACCTCCTGGCCCGCGCACGCTCGACACTGCCACAGCCCCTGCGCCAGCTGGTGGAACACACCACGGAGCCCTTCCTGCAGGCGATCCTCGACGCACGCGCCACCAGGATGCGCAACCACCGGATCCTGCTGACCGGGGACGCCGCCTTCGTGGTCCGGCCCCACACCGCCGCCAGTACGGAGAAAGCCGCCGCCGAGGCCATCACCCTCCTCCACGCCCTGCAGCAGGCGCCGTCCGCGGACACCGCCCTGCAGGCATGGGAACGGCTCCGCCTCGCAGAGGGAACCGCCATCCACAGCCAGGGAGTCAGCCTCGGGCACAGGCTGGGCCTCAGCGACTCGGAGACAACCGCGGGCACCGACGATCGGACCTGGTGGGGTGCGGAGCGGCGCAGTTGACCGCGCACCGGTAGGTAGCCGGTACCGGCCCTTGCCCGGGCGGGTTTCCAGGGACGGAAGACGCAGTACTCCTGAACCGTGCCAGGGTGTTTTCGACAGGGTGAACGGTGAACGGGAGCCACTCGGGCAGGGGGAGTGGGAGCCACGATGCTCCGAGCCCGAGTGGCGCGGCGTGGCGAGCGCCGTCATCGGTGACTCGCCCCACCGCGCGCACCCGGCCCGCATGCCGTTCCCCGGCCACGGCCGGTGCGCGCGTTCCCCGACGAGCAACGGCCGGCCGGTGACACCCGAAGGGGCGGATGCGTCAGCGGGTGGCGAGGTCAGCGGGTGGCGAGCACCATCCGGAAACGGGCGGCGCCCGAGAGCATCTTCTGGTACGCCGCAGCGGCCTGGTCCAGCGGCACGACCTCGACCGTCGGGCGGATGCCGTGCAGAGCGCTGAACGCCATGGTGTCCTGCACATCCTGCGCGGTGCCGGACGGATGGCCGCGCACGATCTTGCCGCTCATGAGCAGCTGGACCGGGCTGATTCCCAGCGGGTCGGGGTCCGCGCCGATCACCACCAGCTCGCCCCGGTGTGACAGCCCGTCCACGGTCGCGGTGATGGCGCTGGAGTTGGCAGCGGTGGCCAGGACGACTTTGGCGCCACCGAGGGACTGCAGCGCGTCGGCGACGGTGGTGTCCGCCGTGCTGTCGATGTAGTGGTGAGCGCCGAGCCGCTTGGCGAAGTCGGCCTTGTCGGCTCCGCGGGCGATGGCCACGGTCTCGAAACCCATCGCGGCCGCGTACTGCACCCCCAGGTGGCCGAGGCCGCCGATGCCGAGGACGGCGACCAGGTCGCCCGGCCGGGCGGAGCTGCGCCGCAGCCCGTTGTACGTGGTCACCCCCGCGCACGCCATGGGCGCCGCATCGGTCGCCGCCAGCGCGTCGGGGATCCGAGCCAGGGCATCGACCGGTGCGATCACCGTCTCGGCGAAGCCCCCGTCGTATGCCCATCCGGGGACCTTGAGGTTCTCGCACACGATGAAGTCGCCCTGTCTGCAGGGTGTGCAGTGGTGGCAGCTGCCGCCGAACCAGCCAACGGCCACTCGGTCGCCGACCTTCCAGTCGGGGTGGTGTCTCAGTTCGCCCAGCGCCTCGATGCGCCCGGCGATCTCATGGCCGGGTACCAGCGGAAATCGGACGCCAGGTAACCCGGCCTCCACGAAAAGGACGTCGCTGTGGCAGATCCCGCAGGCATCCACGGCAACCCGTACGTGGCCGGGGCCCGGCTCCGGTACCTCGCGCTCAACGATCTCGAATGGCCCGCCGGCGGTGGCGACCTGTGCAACTCGGTATGTACTCATCTGGCTCTCTCCCGGAAGAGCGCGACGGCCCCCTCAATCCAGCAGATCAGCTTCGACCCGATCGCGCGCGCCGAAAAGGGAACGGGCGCGAGCGAGCCCACCGCCATGCCCGACGGGTTGACCTGCGGGTGGAGTGGGCCGGCGAGCACGACGCGGGTCCGATCTCCTTGAGGCGTCCCATTCCCCGGAGGCCACTCACCTCATCGCGTCGGCAGTTTCAGGCGCCCCGCCGCCGGAGGAGTGAGTAGGCGCCACGTATCACTCAGAAGGATCAACCGCAAGTCAATTCTCGTGTCTTGTAAATAATATGACTATCTGTCAGTTCTCCAAATCCTTGCTCTGCCACCCGTTCGGCCCCCCAGTGGCGACCCTTCCATATGCCCGATATGACCGCCGTCCGTACGTTCAAATCACGCGTCGGCGGCTCAACCGGCCGCTCAAGGACCAGGAGAAGTTCCATGCAGATCACCCGCACCACCGTCATCACCGCGGCCGTAAGCTCCGCCGCGGCCCTGGCCGTGACCGGCCTCACTTACGCCTCGGGCGCCCCCCAGTCGACGACCCAGGCGGCCCCGGCCGTCCAGCAGGCGGCCCCGGCCGTCCAGCAGGCAGTCCCGGCTGTCCAGCAGGCAGTCCCGGCCGTCCAGCGGGAGGCCGCTCCCGCACAGGCGTCCTTCGTCGACGAGGGGAAGAGCGGCGAGGGCAGGGGCGGCGAGGGGAAGGGCGGCGAGGGCAGGGGCGGGGAAGGCAGGGGCGGCGAGGGCAGGGGCGGGGAAGGCAGGGGTGGGGAAGGCAGGGGTGGCGAGGGCAGGGGGCACCGGGGGCACCGTGAGGAGGGCCGGATCCACATCAACGAGCGGACGTACTCCGCTCGCTGGGACGGCTGCATCACTGTGGTCAGTGGCCTGGGTGCCAGGAGCCTGAACATCCGCAACGAAAGCCACAGGACCGTCGAGGTCTTCCGCGGGGCGGTCTGTGACGGAGGCGCTCCCATCGCCACCGTTGGGCCCCGCAGCTCCAACGACGGTGTGGACCCGCGTTGCGCCGAGGGCGTCTTCGTCGAGAACGGAGTGGTGGCCAGCTTCCGGGTCGTCCGGGGCCACGAGGGCGGCCGCGAGCGTGGCCGCGAGGGCGGCTACGAGGGCGGCTACGAAGGCGGCTACGAGGACTACTGATCCAGGCTTTCTTCAGAAGGCCTGAATCGCAGCCCTCGGATTCCCCGATGGGTCGGGAACTCGCTCGGTCCAGACCTTTCTCCGTGAGCGGCAAGAGCCTGGTCCAGCGTCGCGATACGGTGGTCTGAATCCTCGTGACCGTCCACTTCGTCGGAGTCGGCCCGGGCGCCGCCGACCCGTGAGGCCGAAACATCGCCGGAGAGCTGGATCACGCCGCGATCGGCGTTGTGCTGCCTCCCGGACGCCCTCGCCCGGCTCGTGCCGGGCGGGGCCTCCGGGAGGCCCGCACCTTCCAGGGGTGTCGTCGCAGAACTACCCCCGGCGACCGGTCCGGCCCCTCAAGATCAACTCGACGAACAGTGGGAGCAGCCGACTGACTCAAGGCGGCCCGGTCGCCCCACCACATCAGACGGTTTGGTCGTAGGCGACTGTGACGGGGGCGTGGTCGGACCAGCGTTCAGCGTGCGTACTGGCGCGCTCGACGTGGGCCTCGACCGCCTTGGCGGCGAGGCCGGGGGCGGCGACCCGCAGGTCAGTGCACCGGCATCGACATGTAGACCGCACGCCGCCCGTAGGACGCGGGGACGGCCACCTCCCGGTGCGCGCGGTAGCCGATGAGCCGCAGCAGGATGTCCGCCCCGCGCACCGCGACCATCGAGATCCGCTCGAAGCCCAGCTCCTCCGCCCGCGCCCGGAAGTACCGCATGAACCCCAGCGCGACGTCCCGGCCGCGCAGGTCCTCGGCGATCACCAGGTCGTGCACGTGCAGGTTGCCCGACTCGAACACGGCGTCCTCCGCCTGGGCGAGGTCCGGGCAGCGCAGCGGCGGGTACGGCAGGCTCAGCAGGTAGCCGCGGACCGTGCCGCGTTGCTCCAGCACGAAGCAGGTCTCCGGCGAGCCGAGGGCGCGGGACTGCAGTGCCTCCCGGCCCTCCGACAGGCCGTCGGCCGCGTAGGCGTCGTGTTCCAGCGCGACCACGGCGTCCCAGTCGTTGTCGGTCAGCTGCCGTATCAGGATGTCCTCGTTCACCCGGCCGCCCCGTCCACGCCGGGGCGGAGTCCCTCGGCGCGGGCGGCGGCCGCCATCCCCGCCCAGGCGTCGATCAGCACCGCCCAGCGCTCGGCGTCCTCCTGGGCCTCGTCCAGGAGTTGCTGCCGCTGTCCGGCCACCACGTCCGCGAGCTCGGCGTACTTGCCGCCCAGCTTGCGGTAGGAGCGGTCCAGGACGTCCAGGCAGTGCTCGTTTCCGGCCCGGTCCCAGTCGACGCTGCCCCGCACCAGGTCGAGGATCGGCTCGACCTTCAGCCCGTGCCGCTCGTCCAGCAGCCCGCGGCCGAGGTCGATCATTCCGCCGTAGACCGGGTAGAGGTACAGCATCGAGAGCAGGAACTTGACGAACCGCATCTGGTAGGAGATGAAGCCGGCGCCGATGCGGCGCTCGGGCGTGTAGTAGTTGACGATGTGGCGGTTGTGGACGACGCCGGGCAGCCGGGCGTGGACCATGGCGTGCAGCAGGGCGTAGTCGCAGCCGATGGTCTCGATCGAGGGCAGCAGCGGCAGCACCTCGTAGGCCCGGTGGTCCAGGGCGATATTGCACATGTAGACGTCCCAGATGTCGGGCACGCCGAGGACGGATTCGTCGGTGCTGAACGGCTCGGAGCCGGTTCCCTTGAAGGAGACGTCCACCATCGCGTCCCTCTCCTCCTCCGACCACACCGGCGGGGTCCACAGGCGCACCAAGTCGCGGTAGACGGCCGGGTCCATCTCGTGGATCTCGCCTATGTCCACGTTGAGTTCGCCGATGAAGGAGCCGCTGACCAGCATCACCGGCTTGTCCGCGTCGGCCGGGTCGAGCTCGGAGCGGGACACGCCGGCCACCGCGTCGCCGGCCGGCCGGCCGATCGAGAGCAGCTCGTGGTGGATCGGGAAGATCTTCTGACCGTCGACGACCTGGAAGTCGGCGTCGTCGTTGCGCAGGTGCGCCGAGGTGCACCCCAGGGCGGCCGCGCCCAGGAAGAGCCGGTTGACGCAGGAACCGTACGCGACGGCCTGCGGGAGCATCAGGTCGAGCAGCAGCTCGGGGTCGGCGGCGCCGGAGCGCTCGGCCACCCGGCGCAGGAACTCCCGCTGCTGCGCCTCGCCGAGGTGGTGGACGAACACGCCGGGAGTGGGGGCCAGTGAGGCCACGGCGTCCGCGTTCTTCGCGAATTCGGCGGCGTCGGTGGTGTCGAGGACGAGGAGGTGCACCTCGACCCCGAAGTTCGCGACGGCGTAGGCCGCCTCCTCGGCGAGGTCCACGATGGTGCCGGGGCAGGAACGCATGGTGGGCAGGGCGAGGCAGACTCGTTGCATGGTGTGGGATTCTCCGTCTGATCGTCAGATTCGTTACAGCAGTTGCTAGTTGAGTGCAGGATGGCGCACTGGACGGCGGCTCTGGCCGGCCCGTCGTGCCACCATGGACCAGGCCGCTTGTGATGTCAGAGATCCACAGCGGGGCCCGGCAGGGGTGGAATGCGCCCCCTCCGCACGATCGGCCGCAGACTCTTCCACCCTCGCCGAGGTCGGGGCAGGCCGCCTCCGCCAGAGGTCCCCGGGCCTGGATCGGGTGGGCGCATTCTTCGGCGTCGGCCTGGGCCTCGTCGGGCAGGCGCTCCCGCGGCGGCGCCGGATGGCCGGCGAACCCGGCGTACTTGCCGCCCGGTTTGCGGTAGACGCGTCGAGGGCGTCGAGTCGGCGGACGTTCCGCGCCCGGTCGCCGCCGATGCCCGTCGTCTCGCCGTAGACGGGGTGGAAGTAGAGCATCGAGAACGGGAGCCTCGTCAACCGCACCTGGTGGGCGATGAAGCCGCTACCTGAACAGCGCCTCGGCGTGCAGTAGTTGACGATAGGTCGATTGTGCGCGACGCCGGTCAGGGCGGCATCGAGGACGACGTACGGGAGGAAGTGGTCGCTGCCGACGGTCTCGGTGGCCGGTGGCGGCGGCACGCGCTCGTACACGTTCGGTGCGGGGAGAAGCTCGCCGACGGTCTTGGCGTGGTCGGTGAAGGTGGTGTCGTCCGAGGAGTCCAGGGGCAGGAGGCGGACCTCCACGCCGAAGTTCCCCGCCGCGTATACGGCCTCCTTGCCCATGGCCGCGATCGAGGCGGGACGGGCCCGGCTGGTCGGCAGGGCCAAGCAGGTTCTGCGCATGCGGGCGTCTCCAATCGATCGTCAGATCCATGTGCCCGTCCGGGGACCAAGGCACGGCAATGCCACATGGCTCACTCAAGGCCGCGGTGAAGTAGTTGAGTCAAGGGAGTCGATGAGTCCCGAGCGGTGTCAGTGCCGGGTCGCGCGGCTCCGCCGGACTCATGTGGACGACCTTGCTTCACCAAGGTGGACTAGACCAACTTTGGTGTCAACGGGATGCTTTCAGGGATCGGGCGGCGCACGCCGACACTGCCCGATCGGGCAAGCGCCCCTGCCCTCGCACGGACTTCGGCAGGGCTCGCCGGGCGGGGTCCGAGGATGCGGTCCGCGCATCGGTGGTGCGCGGCGACCGAGGGCAATGCGCGGATCGGCTCGCGTGCAGGGGGGGCTACAGCTCCCGCAAGATCCGCACCTACCTGCGGTGACTCGGGCACAGGGTAGGACGCAGCACCCCATCAGCGCCCGTGGAGAGCGTCAGTCACGACCGTTCATGATCGCGGTTCCGGTGACGCTCCGTGGCTCCGGCACGGAAAATGATCCAGAACCCGTTCTGAGCCGTTGCCGACAGACGTCTGCAGCGTAGAAATCGGATCGTTCCGATCACGGCCGGGCGAGCTGTCCCGATACCTGATGAGGAGGCGGTGCGCTTGGGGTTATTCCCGGTCGAGCGCGCCGATGGCGTGCGCCGCGTGGTCGATCTGCCGCTGCTCCGCCTGAAGAACTCCGTGGCGTGCGGCGGCGGTCAGGCGTCGACGTACGTATCGGGTCATCGCGTCGCTGTCACGTCCTACGCGGACGACGGTGGCCGTGTCCGCTACGGCGCCCAGAGCGTCCAGGAGATACCGGTCGTCGGGCTGCGACGGGTCAGGGCCTTCATGCGGTGACCGGCGGGTCCCCACGATGACGCGGGTCATCGGCAGTGCGGCGAGCCGGCGCAGGATCCGGTCTGCTGTCGCCAGAGGTGAGTACGCTTCGTCGAGGGCGTCCACCAGCAGCGTGAACGGCTGGCCGCGTCCGCGCATGCCGTTGATCAACCAGTCGCTCTGAACGTTCAGTTCCTCACTGGCGGGCGGGGTCTCAAGTCCGGCCGCTCGGGCGATCCGTGCCACCAGGTCCCGAGGAGTGGCGCCGGTGAGGTGGACAACGGCGTGGAACGGGTCGCACGGCTGGGGCGAGGCGGCCGGGAGCGGGGTCAGCTGGCCGGCCGCTTCAAGGACTCGCCGCAGTTCGGGCTGGGTGTGTACGAGAATGTGTCCGAGCAGTGCGGACTTGCCCGAGCCCGCTGCTCCGGTGATCACGAGCAGGCCCCTGTGCACAGTGTCGAGCCAGGTAAGAATCTGGTGGCGTTCTTCTTGCCGACCCTCGAAGTACCAGGTTTGTTCGCCGAGTTCGGCACCGCTGGCTTTGGGGACGAAGTGGCGTCGTTCGTCGTCGGAAAGCTTGTCCAGGACGGTTTCGATCTCGGCCAGCTGGTCCAGCGACGTCTGAGTGAGCACGGGCACTCTGCGGTGGAGCATGGCACGGCCCGGAACGGTTTTCACCTCCACCGGACATCCGTCGAGATTCCGGCGGAGCTCTGTGGCAAGGTGCCACAGGTCGATGCTGTCGTCGGCACGGAAGGTCACGGTGAGGACCGTGGACAGGACCTTGCGGAACGTACCCAGGTTCGCGGTACCTTGCCCGGACGTGGCCACCAGCAGGAAGTTGCGCGCGCCGGCGGGGTCCCGGTTCACGTCCGCACTCATCAGCTCGACGAATCGGGCGGATTTGCAGGCGTCGATGATGACGATCGCCCATCCGTCTTTCCCTTACGATGCGCCTCGCGGGCGGTCAGGTAGCTCACCAGCTGTTGCGGGGTGATGCCGCTCGTGGCGAGGGGGCGGGGGCTGAGGGCATGAGCGAGCAGTGCCCTTTGGTCCCCGTCGCTCTCCCCGTGCCCGGTCCAGTACAGGATGGTGTCCCCGGCGTTCTGCGGCTCGGACCACTCCCGCAGCCGCCCGTCGACCGCGTCCAAGCCCCGGTCGATCTCCTCGACTTCCCAGTCACGGGTCTCGGCGCCGAACGGTGCGAGCAGTTCAGCGATGCCGGCGACCTCGGTCTTGGTGTCGAGCGGGGGGTGATCGCGGTACTGGCCGATGGCGACCGGGAAGAATTGCAGCGGTCTTTCGGCGTTCCCGCCGATGGCGGCATTCATGCTGCGGTGTTCCACGGTGCGCGTCAGCTGTCGTCCGGCTCGGCCGCCAGGACGAGCTGGGTGACCGGGGCATTGCCTCCGCTCTCGACCCGCAGCCGGTACAGCCCCGGCGCGGGCAGGGTCACCCGAGCGCCGATCGTATCGTCCTGCCAGCCGAAACGGGGCGTGGCAATCCGCCGGTCGGTCTCGGCGTCGTGGACGCTACAGGTGACGCCCGCGTGCGTGTCCGTACCCGTCAGCCGCACGTTCCAGCCGGCCCCGGCTTCTACGGCATCCGGCACATCGAGACCGATCTGACTCTCGCCCATGGGCGGACCGAGAGGCTCGTCCGGAGAGGTGATCACATTCCGCACGTGACGGATGACGTCACTGTCCCTGGACATCGGACCGTGCTGCAGCGGGAGATGGGTGACCGCGGGGCCGCCGAGGGAACCGGAGTCGCGATACACGGTCCCGTCCCCCGCTAGGTCAACGCGTTGCGGCACACCAACGGCGTCACGAACCAGTTGACCGTCGGAGTGCGTCCGGAAAGTAACGTACTGCGCGTGGACCACCCCCTCCTTCAACCTCATGCTCTGCACGGTCGGCTGAGCCACTCCGACGACGGCCCGGTGACCGGGCAGCGAGCGTCCGTTGAGGCGCATCCACTGCTGGAACTCCTGTGACCGGGCGGCGAGCTCCCTGTCGCCGCCGAGTGCCTCGATATCGCTCGGGGTGAGGCGGCGTACCTCCCGGCTGTCGTCGACGCACCGGAAGCCCGGGAGCAGGTCATGTATACCGGGCAGCGTGGTTGCCAGTGCCTGCATGCGGCGTCGGAGAAGCGCGCCAGGCCCCCGCGCGGCGCGACCGCCTTTGCCGCGGTGACCGTTGAGTATCACGGCAGCTTTGACCGCGCCGTGGAAGGGAGTGCCGAGGGTGATGACCGCGCGGGTGTCCGGTTCAAGATCAGGGGTGTGAGTCAACGCAGCACGGGTCACCAGGCCGCCCATGGAGTGAGCGACGAAGACCAGCTGGGCCGGGCGTTCGTCGGCCCGAAGCCGCCGGATCCGGTCGTGGGCCGGATGCGCACGCCATGCGCTGAGGTGGCGGCGGGCGGCCTCGGCGAGGAGCGCCGCGTTGACGCCGACCGGCAGTCTCCAGTCGTAGGCGAACGCCAGTACCGCCTTGGGATGTGCGACGACCTCACCCACACCGCGCACCAGATCGGTATACGGCTCGAAACCCTGCAGAAACGGTGCCCAACCAACCCGCTCCAGCAGCCCAGTAGCCCGCACCCGGCCGAACCGGCCGTCCTGTTCGTCGGGCGTGAGGTGCAGGGGGAGCATCCCATCGGGTCCTAGCCAGGTATCCGCCATTGACTTGACGCCCAAGCCCCAAATCCGAGCACCTGTCACCGTGTCCTGCAGCGTGCTGCCCATGATCCCGGGAACCACGATCACGGCATCCTGGCTCGTGTCGCGGCCGACGGGCGGAACCGCCGCCCACAGCTCGTCGGATGCGCTGTGGGAGCCGGGTGGCAACTGTCGCGTCATGCCCCAAGACAATAGCCAACCATGCAAGGGAAGTTGGTGAGTTGCGCCGGTTGCCCATCGCTGTATCGGCGCAACCGACTCCCTGCTGGGGCTGCGGCGAACGAGGCCCGATAGAAGGCGCCGGCCAGCACGGTGTTGTGGTCGCGTACTCGGCTCACTGGCCTGGGCGCGCGGCTTGGGCGGGACCGAGTGCTTGGCCGGGTTGTGGCGCATCTGCCAGGAGCGGACCGCGGCGTTCAGCGCGTTGCGCGGGGTGGCCACGACCCGGTAGACGGTGACGCGCCCCGGCTGGTTTTCTGCTGGACGGTGACCCAGTCGTCGATCTGCCTCGGGCGCAGGTCCAGGAGTCGGCAGCGGCCGAAGGCCGGGATCAGGTCCCGCTCGACACAGTCCTCGTACCTGGCACAGGCGTTCGGCGCGAGCACCTTCTTCTTCGCCGCCAGCCACTCCCGCAGGCAACTCGTCACGGGGGTACGACTGACTTCATACACCCCGCGGCTCACCATCGACGAGGTCGACCGGGGAAGACATGTTCAAGACGGCACGCCGCTTTCAGAGCACGCTTCGCGGGTGGTGAGTAGGCGGCCTCGATCAGCCTGCGGCGATCTGGGCGGCCAGAGGCCTGCGGCCCCGGCTGTGGTCGCCGACTGTGGTCGCCGACTGCAACGGATGCTGACGGGCCGCCGGATTGCCGCTGCGCGCGTCGGTCCCGGCCGGGCTGCTGATCAAGGACGGGCAGCCCGGCTTCCTGATTGTGGTCAGGACTTGAGGTCGTAGGCCACGGTGACGGGGGCGTGGTCGGACCAGCGTTCGGCGTGCGTGTCGGCGCGCTCGACGTAGGCCTCGACCGCCTTGGCGGCGAGGCCGGGGGTGGCGACCTGGAGGTCGATGGGCCAGCGGAACGACACCTTTTCGAAAAAGGTCCACCCGTTCGAGTGCAGCTTGTTCGAGGGTGCCTGCTGGCCTTGGAGGTAGGGGGAGGCCCATGGGCATCATGACGGTTTCGGCGCCGGTTCGGGCGGTGGTTGGTTCGCGTATCGGTTGTGCGCGGATTGTCACCACCGCATAACAGTCGGCGATGGTCAAGGAGCGGCACAGGATCGGGCCCACCGGCCGGGACCGCGCGGCGAAACCCCGGACGGACATCGCTCCGTGTGAGAGGTTCGCCCGTTCGGCTCAGCGAGGATGACGGCCAGGAGACGGCGCCCGGAGACCTTCCTAACGTTGGACCCCGGGAGGCTGCATCCCCCGCGGAGCCCGGCCGAGGACCTCTCGCCCGTCGGCCACCGCTCACGCCGAACCCGGCAGTCGACTTCCACCGTGACCACGCAGGGTCCGGGTCGAAGGAGATGAAGGACATGAACACCACGCGCACCGCCCGCACGCCCGCGACACCCGCACTGAACGGGTGCCGGACATCACGCCGCCGCCTTCGGGCACGGATCGGGCTCGCCGCGACCGCCACGGCCCTGTCGCTGCTGCCGATCGCCCCGTCCACCGCCAGCGCGGCACCCCACCTCCCGCTCACACAGATCGTGCGGGAGGCCAAGGTGAAGGCGCAGCAGGAGCACCCCGGCTCGCAGTTCTACGACGCGGACGCCGTCCTGCTGACACCCACGACCAACCCCAATGACGTCCAGGCCTGGTGGATCCGCTTCCGGGCCAAGGGCTCGGAGCCGTCCTTCCAGTACAAGTACTCGACCACCGGTCAGTACCAGAGCACGCAGCCGTGGAGCGTCCCGATCGGGATCCAGGCCATCTCCCCGTTCACCATGACGGAGGTCCAGGCCCACGATCTGGCCGTCAAGGCCGGGCACACCGGCGCGTTCAAGCCCCTGTACCTCAATGAGCCGGTCGTGCAGAACCCGCATCCCACCTACTACTTCTGCATTCCCAGCGAGGGCAGGACGGTGGCGGTGGACACCGTGACGGGCCACGTCACCACGCCGTGGTCGTGCTAGTGACCACGGTGTGAGCCCTGTTCGGTGGCCGTCACCCAGCGGGGGTGACGGCCATCGGCGGCCGGCAAGGGCCGCCGGCCTGGAGCGCGAAGGGCCGCCGCCGCACGGACCGGCCAGAACGCTGCCCTTGCCGAAAACGTCATCCGCTCTGATCAGGCAGCATGTTGGTACTCATGGAGGAGGCCGCCGAGTCGGTCGCGTCGGCGTATGTCGAGGCGGGCGATTTGCCCTGGATCGGTGATCGGTTGGGGGAGTGGGTGGGGTGAGCGGGCGTTGGCGATGCCCTGGTGTGGCCGGTGCCCGTTGTAGAACGTCTCGAACTCGCGCAGGGAGTGCGGGAGATGGCGCTGGTCCCAGATCAGTGTCCGGTCCAGTAGTTCTCGCCTGCAGGTTTGTACCCGGCGCTCCATGATGGAGTTCATTCTCGGCATCCGGACGCCGCCGAGTACCACCTCGATGCCCGCGTCCTCGAGTACCTCGTCGAACAGCTGCGGGAGCTTCCCGTCCCGGTCCCGGATCAGAAAGCGGGCCCGGCAGCCGGCGTCCTCAAGATCCATGGCGAGATTCCTCGCCGTCTGGGCCACCCAGGCTGCGGTCGGATGCGCGGTCACGCCCAGGACCCGGATACGGCGGCTGGCGTGTTCGATCACCGCGAACACGTACAACCGGGCCCCGGACAGGGTGACTGTCTCGAAGAAGTCGCATGCGAGGAGCGCGTCGGCCTGGGAGCGCAGAAAGTCCGCGCACGTGGTGGAGGTCCGCTCGGGTGACGGCGGGATCCGGGCCTTCTGGAGGATCTCCCACACTGTGGACGCGGCCACCTTCACGCCGAGGACGAGAAGCTCGCCGTGAAGGCGGCGGTACCCCCACCCCGGATTCTCTGCGGCCAGGCGCAGGAGCAGGGCGCGGATGGAGCGTACGGTACGCGGCCGCCCTCGCGTGCCGGGCCCATGGCATCCGGGCCCGGATCCGCTACGGGGCGAGTGAGCCGCTGAGCTGGAGGGTCGTGTGGTCGGACGCCACACTCAGGGAGGTGGTCACCTCCCCGTCCGTCCGGCGCGGGACCATGGGCGAGACCTGGGCGGACTGCCCGTACGCCGCGAACTGGCTCTGGACCCAGGACTTCCGCTCGTCACCGGCGAGGACGATGTTCCTGGGCCGGCCGTCCCCGTCGGCCTGGATCATGACGATCAGGCTGTACGCCTCGGGGAACTCCTTCAGCGCCTCGTACCGGACGTGGCCGGGCAGCCCGGCGCTGACGGCTCGGATCTGCTGGACGTGGAACTCCAGCCCCCACCGCTGCTTCAGCCGTTCGGCCACGGTGTCGGCCTTGGGGCCCGGGAGGGCCGAACCCCGCCAGTACGGCGTCTGCTCAGCCATCGGCACCGCTTCCGGCGGCTGGACAGCCGTCGGCTGGGCCCCGGTCCCCGGCAGGGGCACGGACGGGGTGGGAACGGCGGTCGGCCGCTCGCCGGCCGGTGCGGTCGGCGCGGCTCCCGGATCGGCCGCCGAGCCGGCCGCCGGACTGGCCGCCGACGAGGCCGGACCGGAGGCGCCGTGCGCCGGTGACGACACTGTGCCTGACGCCTGTCGGGATTCCCCGGTCGCCGCGTTCGGCGGCTTCGGGCCGGAGGAGCACCCGGCGATCGGGAGCGCCACCACCAGGAGCAGGGTTGACAGCGCCACCGGGGACCGGCGCCTTCGGTACGTCACGTGATCAGCCTTTCGGATGCTGGCCGGGAAGGGCATCGATCCGGCGGCGGGGTTGCCGGTCGGCGAGGGCGGAGCCCTCGTGTCCGGTCGGGACGTGTCGGGTCAGGGGGTGAAGGCGACCGCGTCGATCGCGATGTCCGGCCCGCTGAAGCCGCCCGTGTCGACCAGGTTGCTCATCTGGACTCGAGCGCCGGAGCACAACAGCATGTTTCCGGTGCCGAGTTGGTACCAGCCCTGCCCCGCCGTCTTGGTCTGCGACTGGTCCAGGTAGTAGGTGCTCGGGATGAGGCCCTGTCCCATCGTGCCGCAGCCCGAGTAGATGTAGTACGGCACGTTGGTCGCCTGGGCCCCGTGGGTGGGGAGGTGGATGAAGATCTTGTAGGCGGGCAGCGTCAGCTCGGGAGTCCAGGTCGCCACGACCTTGTGCGAGATGTTCTTCGGGATCTGGGGCGGCGACTTGTACCAGCCGTAGTTCGCGTACTGCGGCTGCGTGACGGTCCCGTTGTCGTAGGTGTGGGTGAAGTACATCCGGCCGCCGTAGCCGGCGCCGAACTGGTGGAGGTCGATCTGGGCCAGGTAGGCGGCGTGGGAGTAGTTGTCGCCTGTGCCCAGGCCGGCCGTGCGCACCTGCTCCCACTTGCCCTCGAGCATCTGCAGGGCCGCCGCGATGTTGGCGGCGTAGTCCGTCACGATCGCGGACTTCTGCGCCGGGCTCCAGGTCGTCGTGTCGGTGGCGGTCATGCCGGTGGTGATCTGGCCGATGCCGTAGCCGCAGTCCGCTTTGCTGTAGTTGATGGCGACCGGGACGGTCCGGCCCGCGGCGGCGTCGGCGCTGCTCCGAAGCAGGTTGTCGTTGCCGTAGTAAACGCCGGTCGCTGGGTTCCCCGCGTCGCCGGCCACCGCGTGAAAGGTCGCCTGGGACAGGTTGCTCTCCTGCGCGATCAGGCCGAGCAGCACCTGCGCGGGGACCAGGCCCTTCTCCTTCTGCGGGCCCAGGCCGGGCTCGGGGAACATCCCCTGGGGTGTGTACGCCGGCTGGCCGGCGCCCAGGTAGTTCGCCGGCCGCTGGACGTTCAGGCTGTTGGTGACGGCCCGGTCGACCGCCCACTGGACCATGGCCGGGGTCGGCTGCATGGCCTGGGCGTTCGGGTCGTTCCGCTTCACGGCACACTTGGGGGTGGCCCACTTGGCCTCGGTGGCCGGATCCGTGCTCACCAGGCCGCCGGTGACGTCACCCCAGGTGGAGCCGTCCTCCGAGGTGAGCGCGGCGACGCTCCCGGGAGCGCCGCCGACCGTCCTGTCCTCCGGTGCGGCCTGCCCCTCGGTGCTCGCCGTCGTGCCGGCGGCGTCGCCGGTCAGCAGGGTCGGTGCGGCGGGGTCGGTGGTCACGGTCCCGTCGGACCGGGCGCCGCTGTGCACCGCGCGCACGCTCGCCCTGATCTGCTGCGCGGCCGCGTCGAGCGGTTCGCCGTGCGCGGCAACCCGGTTGACCCAGGCCGGTTCGACGCTCTCGGCCAGCAGGTGGCCCTGCTGGGACACCGCCGTGACCTGCTGATCGGTGGCCAGTGCGGCCGGGGCGCCGGGCGCGTCCTAGCCCGCCCGTCGGGCGATCGAGCGTGACGATGCGGCGGTCGAGGTGTGGAAGAAGGAGACCTGGCCGCGGGTAAGAGCATTGCGGCGGAGCTCGGAGCCTGGCTGGTCTTCGAGGACGAAGCCGGGCAGTCGATGACGCCGCCGCGCGCCAGGACATGGGGCCGGATCGGGCAGACGCCCGCGGTGCGGGTTCGCGGCCGGGGCTCGGGCCGGGTCTCGATGGCGGGCATGACCTGCTACAAGCCGGGCGAGCGGTCCCGGCTGATCTACGCGATCCGCGAGTACCGGGGCCGCAAGGGCCAGCCGAAGGGCCTCGGCTGGCGCGACTTCCGCGACCTGATCATCCGCGCCCGCACCCAGCTTGGCGGCCCGATCGTCCTCGTGCGGGACAACGCCCGCCTCCACCTGACCAAGCCGCTGCGGGACTTCATCGAGGCGAACGCCGAGTGGCTCACCGTGTTCCAGCTGCCCACCTACGCACCGGACCTGAACCCGCAGGAGGGCATCTGGTCGCTGGTCAAGCGCGACATCGGCAACCTCGCCGCCGCCGACCTCGGCCAGATCACCAGGGCCGTGAAACACCGCCTCAAGCAGATCCAGTACCGCCCGGACCTGGTCGACGGGTGCCTCGCCGGCACCGGCCTGATCATGGACGGCTGACCGACATCACCCATTCAAGTTCTAGTAGTTGTTCAGCTTGAATACCGCTGTGACGGGTGCGTGGTCGGACCAGCGTTCGGCATGGGAGGCTGCTCGTTCGACGTAGGCCTCGACGCATTTCTCAGCGAGGTTTCTAGTAGAGACAACTAGGTCAATTCTCCAGCCGGAGTCGTTGTCGAAGGCACGGCCGCGGTAGGACCACCAGGAGTACGGGCCGGTGCGGTCGGGGTGCAGGGCGCGGACCACGTCGACGTAGCCGGCCTCGTCGTAGACCCGGCTGAGCCAGGCGCGTTCCTCGGGGAGGAAGCCGGCCGACTTCTGGTTGGCCTTCCAGTTCTTCAGGTCCTCGGGGCGGTGGGCGATGTTCCAGTCGCCGCAGACCACGACCTCGCGGCCGGCTGCGGCCGCCCGGGTGCGCAGCTTGCCGAGGTGGACCAGGAACTCCGCCATGAAGCGTTCCTTCTCCTCCTGGCGTTCGGTGCCGACCTCGCCGGAGGGGAGGTAGAGGCTGGCGACGGTCAGCCCTGGCAGGTCGATTTCGGCATACCTGCCCGAATTGTCGAATTCCGCCGACTCGAAGCCGATCGCCGTACGCTCCGGCTCCCGCCGTGACAGCACCGCCACTCCGGCCCGGCCCTTGGCGGCGGCCGGCGCCCACAGCGCGTGCCAGCCGTCCAGGTCGCGCAGTTCGGCGGGCAGCTGCCCGGGCTCGGAGCGCACTTCCTGCAGGCAGACCACGTCCGCCTCGGTGGCCGACAGCCACTCGGTGAAGCCCTTCTTGGCCGCCGCCCGGATTCCGTTCACATTCACACTCGTCACCACGATCACCCGAGCAGCCTATCGAGCGCCACGGCCCCGTCCGACGACCGACGCGTCGGATGTGGAGCTGTCGTGAACGCGGCATGAATCTGCGCGACAACGGCACCAACCCGGCCATTGGTCTTGACCATCTCCGGACGCAGCCCCTAGGGTCGCTTACTGCAAGGACCTTTAATAAAGAAGGACGGATAAAGCCCGCTCTCCCACCTGCCGCAACAGCGGACAGCGGGTCGGGTCCGCCCTCCTGCGGCAGGGCGAAAGAATCAGGGTGGAGGACACGGTGGGGACGACAGGGCAGCTCACGGCAGTTCCGGAACCGAAGTACTGGCACCTGCGCACGGTGCTGCTCCGCGCCATCGGCACGGAGTTCTCCACCGGCCAGGTCCTTCCCAACGAGCGTGAGCTCTCCGCCCGCTTCGGCGTGGCCCGGGCCACCCTGCGCCAGGCGCTCGACCAGCTGGAGCTGGAGGGCCGGCTGGTCCGCCGCCGCGGCATCGGCACCCTGATCGCCGCCCCCCGGGTCGGCGTCCCGGTCAACCGGCACGAGGAGGGCTGGCCCGGCACCGCCCGCAGCCAGGCCTGGCGCAGCGTGGACTGCACCACCGCCCCCGCCTCCGCCCAGCTCGCCAGGAGCCTGGGTATCGCCGAGGGCGCCACCGTGCACACCGTCCGCCGGGTGCGCATCGTCCAGGGCCAGAACATGGCCACCGAGTCGCTGCACGTCCCCGCCGCCGTGCTGCCGCACCTGCCCGGTTTCCGTGCCGAGAGCGACCGCGCCCGCTCGGTGCTGCGCCAGCTGGAGCGCCTGGAGGTGGACGGCGAGTCCCGCTCGGTCGAGCTCGGCGTCGCCGAGGCCGAGCAGGCCGCCCTGCTGGAGCGCCCGCCGGGCTCGCCGGTCCTGGTGATGACCACCCAGTACGCCTCGGCCGGCCGGCTGGTGGCGCTCGCGGTCTCCACCTACCGCGCAGACACCTGCAAGCTGACCTTCGGCGAGACCGGCCTCGTCGAGGTCACCCCCGTCGGTGCGACCGCCGAGGTCCGCACCGCTTCCTGAACCACTTTTCCGAACACCCTCAGGCCCAGGCCCGGACGCTCCTCGAGCGCCCGGGCCTGGGCCGTTTGTGCGGGCGAAGGCGCCGGGACGACAATGGCCGCGGGGAGAGGGGGTGGCGATGAGCCGACTTGACGACCTGTGGGCCGAGGGTTGGGCACCGGCCTGGGAGGGGTTGTTCCGGGCGGACGGGCGGTCGAGGGACGCCGACGTCGCAGGCCCGGACCTGGACGGCTTCCAACTCGGCGAGGAGGTCGACCTGGAGGAGCTGATGGAGGAAGACCCCGAAGCCCTGACCTCGGTCAGTGTCTTCGTCGAGGCTGTGTTGCCGGACGGCTCGGGCTCCCTCTGCGGTGGAGGGGGGTCGCACGGGTCGGAGGGCCTCTTCGCCCGGTTCGATGTGGACCAGAAGCTGGTCTGGCTGCTGCACCTCGGCGAGTCCAACGAGTTCGTCCGGATCACCGTCGACTGGCCGGTGGCGAGCTTCACCAACAATCTGGGCAACTCGATCACCATCGACCTCACCGGCCCCGACCATGCGGTGGGCCGCTGATCAGCTCCGGCCGCCGCCGCTGCTGGGCGGGTCCACGGCGAAGAGCTGTTCCTCGACGTGGTCCAGGCCCACCCGGAGGGCGCCCATGGCGACCACCTCGGAGCCCAGGGCGGCCAGGGCCACCTCGGGGGCGCGCAGGGTGAACTGGGCGAGGCGTTCGCGCAGGGGCTCCAGGACGCCGTCCAGACCGGCGGCCCAGCCGCCGACCACCACCAGCTGCGGGTCGATCGCCAGCACCAGGGCCGCGACGCTCTGCACCAGCCTGGTCAGGAAGCGGTCCATCGCGACCTGCGCGACCTCGTCGCCCTCCCGGGCCAGCCGCAGCACCCGGGCGACGGCCGCCTCGTCCAGCGGGTTGAGCGGCTTGCCGGTGGTGGAGAGCAGCCGTTCGGGCGTGACCTCCTGTCCGAGCAGGTGCAGCGCGCCGATCTCGCCCGCGGCGCCGCCGAAACCGCGGTGCAGCTTGCCGTTGATCAGCGAGCCGGCGCCCGGGCTCAGCCCGGCCATCACGAAGACGACGTCACCCATGCCGACCGCGGCGCCCTGCCAGTGCTCGGCGATGGCGGCCAGGTTGGCGTCGTTCTCGATGAGGACCGGGCAGCGGAACGAGCGGCGCAGCCGCGCGCCCAGGTCCAGGCCGGTCCAGCCCGGCATCGCGGTGCCCAGCCGGACGGTGCCGTCCCGGTCGAGGATGCCCGGGGTGCCGACACCGACGGCCCACAGGTTGTCCCGGGAGATCCCGGCCTTGCGCAGCACCTCGGCGACCACGCTGCGGACGGCGGTCAGCCGGTCCTCCGCCTCCAGGGTCTCGTCGACGGGTCTGAAATGGCTGCCCACCACCTCGCCGGTGAGGTCGGCGAGGATGACGCGGATGTCGTGGACACCGATCTCGATGCCGAGGATGTGCCCGGCCTCGGCGCGGAACCGGAACCAGCGGGCCGGCCGCCCCCGGCGGCCGCCGCCGGGCTGGCCGCCGTTCTGCGGCTGGTCGACCTCGGCCACCAGGCCGGTCTCGACCAGTCCCTCGATCACTCCCTCCACCGTCGGCCGGGACAGTCCGGTGTCCCCGACCAGCTGAGTGAGGGTCACCGCGTGGCCGGTCCGCAACGCCCGGAGCGTGACCGCCGCGTTGATCCGTCGCAGCAGTGAGGAGTCTCCTCCGGTGAGCCGATCCGCCAAGACGATGCCCTTCGCCGTGCGCGCGACAGCCCTGGCGCGCGTTGTCGAGTGCGCGGTGACCACCCTGATGGCCCGCGTGAGTCCGCCGCCCGGAACGCGGGCACGACAGCGCTGGGCCGCCTGCGCCAGGGCCGGAGGGCATGTGCCGGATGCTACCCGGGCCCGGGCCGGGTGGGCGAGCATCTTCGCAGCTCACCCGGGCTTCGGTATCGAAATGGTACGCATCGGGTGGCAGCGCGTAATCCAGCTTTCAACCAGGACCAGGCCCACCGGGAGGCGGGCGGCACCCGGGCAGGACCCGGGCGGGTGAGCCCCGCGGCGCGTGGGCGGGACGCCGGGGCCATCATGGGACGGGGCGGACAGGAAAGGGCTGTGCGATGGAGCTGTTCCCGCCGATTCCGCTGGCCGAGTGGCAGGACACCAAGGAGACCTTGCACCGCTTCGCGCAAGTGGTGGGCAAGATCCGGCTGGCCGCCAGTGTGCGCCGCAACCACTGGTGGAACGTACCGTTCCATCTGACCGGCCGGGGGCTCACCACCCGGCCGACCGGGCGGGCCGACGGCGGCCCGGTCTTCACGCTCGACTTCGACTTCGTCGGCCACCGGCTGGTGGCCACCGCGCCGGACGGGCGGGAGGTGTCCTTCCCGCTGCCGGGCCAGTCCGTGGCCTCGTTCCACCGGAACACGCTGGCGGCCCTCGACGCGCTGGGCGCCCGGGTGGAGATCGCGCGGCCCCGGCCCTTCGGCCTGCCCGACGCGGGCCGGCCGTTCGCCGAGGACACCGAGCACGCGACGTACGACCCGACGCACGCCAACCGCTACTGGCGGGTGCTCAGTCAGGTGGCGCTGGTCCTGGAGGAGTTCGCGGCGGGCTTCTCCGGGAAGTCCAGCCCGGTGCACCACTTCTGGCACACCTTCGACGTCGCCCACACCCGGTTCTCCGAGCGCCACGTCGAGCCGCCGCCGCAGGCCGACCCGGTGACCCGCGAGGCGTACTCGCGGGAGGTGATCAGCTTCGGGTTCTGGTTCGGGGACGACAGCTTCGCCGAGCCCGCCTTCTACGCGTACACCGCGCCCGAGCCGCCCGGGCTGGACGCCGAGCCGCTCAGCCCCCCGGCCGCCCGCTGGGTACCGCGCAACGGCAGCCATCTGGCCGTCCTGAGCTACGAGGACGCCCGCGCCGAACGCGATCCGAGGGCGGCGGTGCTCGCCTTCTACGAGAGCGCGTACCAGGCCGGGGCCCGCCGCGCGGGCTGGGACGTCGCCGCCCTGGCCTGCCCGGGCGGGATCACCGACCCGCGTCTGCTGGCCCCGGGGGGCTGAGGCCCGGCGGGACGGCTACCGGGTGCTGCGGCCGGCCCCGCCGAGCAGAGCGGCGGCGGCCACCGCCGTCAGCACACCGCCGGCCAGCACGCCGCGCCGGGAGCCGCAGGACAGCACCGACCACCGGGACCGGGCGGACAGCAGCGAGCCGAGGCTGAGCCAGGACCCGGCCGACAGCAGGGAGAGCGCCGAACCGACGGAGCCGACCGACAGCACGCTGCCGACCGAGCCCACCGACAGGACGGACCCGACCGATCCGATCGAGAGGGTCGAGCCGACCGAACCGATCGAGAGGGCCGAGCCGATCGAACCGATCGACAGCAAGGAGTCCGTGGCGCACGGCGCCGACGAGGTTCCGGAGCAGGCGGAGAACGCGGAGAGCTCGGAGAGCTTGGGGAGTTGCGGCATGGGGTCGATCCTAGGGCGTGTCTGACGATTCCCGCCGGGTGCCCGAGCGGGAGGCGGGCTCCGGGAGCTGGCACTCCGTCACCTCGGGTGGCCCGGCGAGGTCCTATGCTGCGGGCATGCCGAACGAGATCCGCACCCTCCAGCCAGGCACGACCCTGGAGTCGGACAGCGGCTTCGTGCGACGGGAGACCGGTCTGACGGCCGTTCCCTTCGTTCCCGAGGTCCGTCTGCACATGGCCGACGACGCCATCGCCCTCTGGGAGACGACGGAGGCTGCGCGAGGTGAGATCGGCCTGCCGCCGCCGTTCTGGGCGTTCGCGTGGGCCGGCGGCGTGGCCGTCGCCCGGTATGTCCTGGACCATCCCGAATCGGTGGCCGGGAAGACGGTGCTCGACCTGGCGGCGGGGTCCGGTCTGGTCGGCATCGCGGCCGCGATGCGCGGCGCGACGGCCGTCCGGGCCGCCGAGATCGACGCCTACGCGGTGGCCGCCATCGGGATCAACGCCGAGGCGAACGGCGTCCGGATCGACGCGGCGGTCGAGGACCTCCTCGACGGTGACGGCGGCCCGGCCGAGGTGGTCCTCGCGGGGGACGTCTTCTACGAGCGGGCGATGGCCGCGCGCTTCCTTCCGTTCCTGGAACGGGCCCGGGCCAGGGGCGCCCGCGTCATCGTCGGCGACCCGGGCCGGGCGTACCTCCCGCGCGACCGCTTCACCGCCCTGGCCGCCTACGACGTACCGGTCGTCGCGGACCTGGAGGACGCCGACCTCAAGACCACGACCGTCTGGCAGCTCGCCCCGGTGTGATGCCCGCGCGCCTGACGCCCTCGCGGGGGTGAGGGCCGGGCTCAGGGCAGGAGGGAACGGGCGACGCGGAATCCCACGTCGTCGACCCGGAAGGTGGGGTGGCTGCGGCGCCGCACGGAGGCCCGGCAGCTCCAGTGCTCGTCGAACCAGCCGCCGCCGCGCAGCACCCGGTAGGCGCCGTAGACCTCGGCGTCGTAGACGTCCCAGCACCAGTCCCAGGCGTTGCCGAGCATGTCGTGGAAGCCCCACGGGTTGGGCCGCTTGCCGCCCACGTCGTGGATCCGCTCGTCCGAGTTGCCGCGGTACCAGGCGATGTCGTCGAGCGGCCCGTAGCGCGGTCCCGCCGTACCGGCGCGGCAGGCGTGCTCCCATTCGGCCTCGGTCGGCAGCCGGTAGCCGTCGGCGGACGCGTCCCATTCGACAACGTCACCGCTGCCGTCGCTCTCGCCGCCCCCGCCGTCGGGGCCCAGGAGGTAGGCGGGCGTCAGCGCGTCGCGCCGGGACAGGGCGTTGCAGAACCGGAGCGCGTCCCACCAGGAGACACCCTCGACGGGCAGCCGGTCGCCCCGGGCGGTGCCCGGCCGCAGGCCGGTGATCTCGGCGTACCGGGCCTGGGTGACCTGGACCGCCGAGAGCTCGTAGGGTGCGAGGTCGACGCTCCAACTGCGTTCCGTCCGCCGGTCGGACAGTGTCACCCGCCCCGGTGGGACGGAGATCATCTCGGCTTCTGCGCGCGCGCTCATGAGCAGGTGATCCTATCGGGTCGGCTGGATCCCGGCTCCGTGCGAGAACGTGGTGCTGCTCGGGCAGTGCGCGGACGCCGACCACCGCGAGTTGCCGGCGTGGCCCCATTGGGCGTTGAAGAACCTCTACGGGCCGGTCGGCGTGATGTTCGGCAAGTTCGTCAAGGGGGCTGTCGAGACCAGCCGTGTCGGGCACGACATCCCGGCGGCCCCGTTCTCGTTTCTCCCCGTACGAGCGGCCGTCCGGCCCCTGGACCCGAAGTTCCTGACGAACACACCCGACCTCGCGGCGGCGGTGGCCGGGGCCCGTGGACGATGGCCGCGACGTGTTCGAGCACATCCCTTGCGATTGGAAGGCAGTGAGAGAATGGGCGAGTTCACTTCCGAGGCCGCTGAAGCGCTGAAGGCCGCGGAGGCCGTCTACGGGCCGCTGGAGTTGGAGGAGATCAGCAACCGGCGGGGCTCAGCGGTCTGGAAGGCGACCGGTCCGCAGGGCGTGGCGAGCATCAAGCTCGGCACTGGCGAGGCCGCCGAGGTCACGGCGCGCGAAGCCTCCGTGCTGGACCGGCTTCCCGGTTACACCGTGACCGCCGGTCGCTTCGACAACGGCGTCTGGTACGTCACCCCGTGGCTGGCCGGGCCGTCCACCTGGGACGTCTTCCGCCCCATGCGCAAGGGCGATGGCGGGCGGCCCGAGGCCCTTGCCGCTGCGGTAGGGCTTTGCCGAGCCGTGGCCGCCCTCCACGCCGAGGGGTGGGTGCACGGCGACCTCCAGCCCCAGCACGGCATCCACAGCGAGGACGGGACGGTGCGCCTCCTCGACTTCGCCTGGTCCCGGCGGGTCGGCATCACTCCGTGGACGACGTTCGACGGGACGATGGTCCACCTCACCGCCCCCGAGCTGGCCGCCCGGATCATCACCGGCCCCCAGCCGGTCGACACGACACAGGCCGCCGACGTGTACGCCCTCGCCGGCACCCTGTGGACGTGTGTCACGGGCAAGTGGCCGCTGGACTACGAGGCCGCCGGACTCGGCCAGAGGGCGCCGGTGGAGGAGATGCGCAAGGCCATCGCCACCAGAGCCGTCCCGATGTCCGCCGTGATGCCCTGGCCCGCCCTCCAGGCCCGGCTGCGGTACGTCCTGCTGGCCGAGCCCGACGACAGGCCGACCGCCGCCCAACTGGCCGACCTCGTTCAAGCGGTGGACGCGTGATCGAACTGCGGGAGCTGACCCCGGACGACGCCACCGCCCTCCAACGCATCTACAGCCCGGAATCGACCGGGTTCGAGGTCTGGCGGCGCCGGCTGACCCTCGACATCCGTGTGTTCGACCGCCACTGACCACCTCGCACCCCCGCTGGCTTCCCGCGCGACCGCTTCACCGCCCTGGCCGCCTACGACGTACCGGTCGTCGCGGATCTGGAGGACACCGACCTCAAGACCACGACCGTCTGGCAGCTCGCCCCGGCGTGATGCCCTCGCGCCTGACGCCCTCACGGGGTGAGGGTCCGGGCTCAGGGCAGGAGGGAACGGGCGACGCGGAAGTCCACGTCGTCGACCCGGATCGGGTCGGCTGGATCCCGGCTCCGTCCGGAGCGGTCAGAGCGAGGTGCCGATCGGGACCGCGTGGGGGCGCAACCACTCGGCGAGAGCGGTGAAGTCGGCGTCGGTGAGGCCCCGGTGGGGGTCGACGCGGTGGAGCAGGGCGTCTCCCCGGTGGTGGGCGCGGACCCAGGCGCGGTCGGTGTCGGTGATCTCGTCGTCGACCCAGGCGAAGGGGCGCCCCGCGGCCCGGGTGACGAGGGCGCGGGTCTTCCAGTGCAGCCCGGTCCGTTCGTCCAGGTCGTCGGCTGCGGACGGCTCCGGCCACTCCACCACCGGCAGCCGGGGCAGACCGAGCCGCGGTGCGACGCACTCGTTCGCGTCGTCGAGCCAGGTCGTTGCCCAGATCAATCGGCAGGGCAGCGCCGCGAGCCGGGGGCCGTGGGCGGGATTGATCCGGGCCAGCAGTGGATTGGGCTGCGGCGTGTCGGGCTCCGTCGGCCAGGTGGGGTACCCGTCCGGCAGTTGCTCCGGCGTCGCGCCGAAGGGGATGAGGGGGCCGTCGACATCGAGGAAGAGCAGCGGCTGCGAAGAGCGCGTGGAACCGGTCACGGCCGCAGGATAACGGCGGCCGCCATCGCCGGTACGCCTCCCGGGGGTTGGCCCGTCGAACCGGTGACGGGACGGGCCCGGGCGTGCGCCACGCGACCGGCCATGACGAACCGGCAGCGGATGATGGCCGACGACGGATGCCCGGTTCCGGGCGGCGCGGACGGGCCGGCGGTCGAGGGGCTCGGCCGGGAACTGGCCGGGATGCCGCGGTCGCCCGATCGACTCGTGCGTGACGGGAAGGCGTTCACCGTGCTGCCCGAGTGGGTTCCGAGCCTGCCCGACCGGCTCTCGGCCGGCTGCACGCCGTCGCGCACGGTGCGGACCCGCTCGGCGCGTTCGGGCTGTGCGCCGAGGTGGACCCGGCGCGGACCGGGAGGCGGCGGTGGTGACCCTGCCGCACCGGGAGGCCCTGCGGGAACGGCTCGCCGAGATCCTGGCCGTCATCGCCCCCTTCACCGGCTGATCCCGGGAGGCGGGCGGACGGCGACGTCCCCACCGCCGCGCCCGCACCCCGGGGGCCGTGTCCGGGGGCCGCCCGCTACGGCAGGGTGTAGACCTGGCCGGTCTGGGCGCCCTCGACGGAGCGGACGTACGCCTGGGCGACCAGGGCGAGATCGACCGACGGCATGCCGGGGAAGAAGGACTCGTAGTCCGCGAGGCTCTCGGTGAAGACCGTCGGGCTGACGGCGTTGACGCGCTGCGGGGCGATCTCGATGGCGGCCGCCCGGACGAACGCCTCCACCGCGCCGTTGGCCATCGATGCGGCGCTCGCCGTGGGGACGGGCTCGCGGGACAGCACCCCGGCGATCAGGGTGAAGGAGCCCCGTTCGGCGATCCGGGAGGTGCCCTGGCGGACCAGCTCGATCTGGCTGAGCACCTTGCCCCGGAACGCGGCCTGGTAGTCGGCGGGCGTCATCTCGGTGACGGGCTTGTAGGGGACCTCGCCGGCGGCGCTGACCACCGCGTCCACCCGGCCGACCGCCTGGTACAGGGCCGTGACCTGCGCCGGGTCGGTGATGTCGTGGCGCAGATCGCCGCCGGTGCGGCCGACGGTGACGACCTCGTGGCCGCGGCCGGACAGGGTCTCGCGGACGGCCGTGCCGAGCTTTCCGGTGGCGCCGATGAGCAGAATCTTCATGCCCGTGACGCTAGGTCCCACCGGTCCCGGGAGGGAAATACCCGCCGCGCGGTACTTATGCTTGGCGGTTATGAACGGCTTGCCGGAGGTGAAGGGCGCGGCGGTGGCGAACGTGGAGCTGCGCCATCTGCGGGCCCTCGCCGCGATCGGTGACGAGGGGACCATCACCGACGCCGCGATCGCCCTGGGGATCAGTCAGCCCGCGCTGTCCCGCACCCTGGACCAGCTGGAGCGGCGCCTCGGCACCCGCCTGGTCGAACGCACCACCCGCCGGCTGGCTCTCACCGAGGCCGGAACGCGCCTGTGGGAACACGCCCACCGCATCCTCAACCAGCTGGACGACGCGCTGGCCGAGGCCACCGCGCGGCCGCGCCCGCTGCGGGTCGCGTTCGCCTGGGCGGCGCTCGGCCGCCACACCGTCCCCCTGCTGCGCGCCTGGCGCGAGCAGCACCCCGACACCCCCGTCCAGGTCCTGAGCCACGACGATCCCGAGGCCGCCCTGCGCCGGGGAGAGGCCGACGCGGCCTTCCTCCGGACGAAACCGGCGGCCGACACCGGGCTGGCCGTTCTGGCGCTGGTGCGCGAGGCCCGCCTGGCCGCGGTGCACGACGGACACCCGCTCGCCGGCCGGGACGGCGTGCGGCTGGCCGACCTCGCGGACCAGCCGGTGGTGCTGTGCGCCACGGCCGCGACCACCGGCGCGGATCTGTGGCCCACCGCCCGGCGCCCGTACACCTTCGCGGTCCCGGGCGTCGCCGAATGGCTCACCGCCATTGCCACGGGCGAGGCCGTCGGAGTCACCGCGGAGGGCACCGGGCACAGCCATCCGCACCCCGGCATCCGCTATCTCCCGCTCACCGACGCGGATCCCGTGACGGTCTACCTGGTCCGGCCCCGCACCCCGACACACCCCGCCACCGAGGCCTTCCTCGCCCAGGCGGTGCGCAGCACGGAACAGGGGAGCGCGGCCGACACCCGTCAGACGTGGACCTCTCCTCCGGGAGCGGCCTCCGCGGGCGAGGGAGGAAGCGGGCCGGCCCGTGGCGGAAAACCTTGGCGGGAATGGCCTGAATCGCGCATATGATCGACCGGTGAATCGCGAGGTCATTGACACCATTCCCGTCTTCTGGACGGAAGCCCCCGGGCCGCTCGAGGCCATCCTGATGTTCGGCTGCGGCGCGCGGGACGAGACCATGCGCACCCTCGGTGTGACCCACCTGGTCGAGCACCTCGCGATGAGCACCCTGCCCAGACTGCACCACGACCACAACGCCTCGGTCGACCTGGCGCTCACCCAGTTCACCTGCTCCGGACGGCCGGAACAGGTGGTCGAGTTCCTGGCCCGGGTCTGCGAGGCGCTCACCGCCCTGCCGGTGGAACGGATCGAGCAGGAGTCCGGCGTCCTGGCGGCCGAGGACGGCCGGGTCGCCGACCCGCAGACCGGCGAACTGCTCTCCCACCGCTACGGCGTGCAGGGCCTGGGCCTGGCCGCCTACCGCGGCCCCGGTGCCGACCGGATCCCCCTCGACGCCGTCCGGGAGACCGTCACCCGCTACTTCCACGCCGGAAACGCGGCCCTCGTACTCACCGGCCCCCCGCCGGCCGGGCTCAGGCTGCCGCTGCCCGCCGGGGAGCGCCCCGACCGCGGCCCCGCCCAGACCGCGCTGCACACCGGCCCCTCGTGGCGTCAGGAGGACGTCCCCGGCCCCGGACTCGCCCTGCACGGGGACCTCAACGACCCCGCGCTGCTGCTGGCCGTCAAGGTCCTCGCCCACCGCCTGCGGGAGACCGTCCGTCACCAGCACGGCCTCTCCTACGACGTCGACAGCTCCGCCGTCTTCGCCGGCCCCGGCCACGGCGAGCGCACCATCTGCCTCGACGCCCGCGAGGGCCAGGAGCAGCGGGTCACCGAACTGCTCTGGCGGGAGGCGCTGCGCCTCGCCCGTGACGGCGTGACCGAGGACGAGCTCGCGGAGGAGCTGGAAGGCGCGCGCGAGGCCTGGAACGACCCCCGCTCCACCGCGTACGAACTCGGTGAGGCCGCCGCCGACCTCCTGCTCGGCGACGACTACCAGGACGCCGCGGCCAGGCTCGACACCCTGGCCGGGGTGACCCCGGGACAGGTGCGGCAGGCGCTGGCGGACGCGCTGCGTACGGCGCTGCTGGTGGTCCCGTGCGACACCGAGGTGGACCTGGTGCAGCCGGACGGCACCGGGCTGCCGCGGTACCTCTGCGGGCAGGGTGTCGAACTCCCCGCCGGCGGCCAGGTGTTCAGGCCGCCGCTGGCCGACCGGCTGCGGTACTCCGGGGCGCGCAAGGCCCGGCTGGTGGTCGACGACGCCGGGGTCTGGGTGCGTCAGCCGGACGGTGAGGTCCACCATGTGCCGTTCGACGAGGTCGTGGGGGTGGAGATGCGGGGCCCGGGCCGGGTGGTCTTCGGGCGCAGCACCTGCTTCGTCCCCGTGGTGCCGGAGCTGTTCGCGAACCTCG
This sequence comes from Kitasatospora sp. NPDC088548, assembly GCF_044753005.1. Lineage (NCBI taxonomy): Bacteria > Bacillati > Actinomycetota > Actinomycetes > Kitasatosporales > Streptomycetaceae > Kitasatospora > Kitasatospora sp. NPDC088548. Next base: position 38,467 of record NZ_JBIVMI010000023.1, on the reverse strand, counting down.
GCCCGGCCGTCCGGGCCATCGACGCCCGGGTCCCCGCGCACCTGATCTACGCCGCGTCCGCGTTCCGTCCCGCCGACTGACTGACCGACCGGCCGGCCTTTACCGCGCGGCCCGCGCATCCCTTGTCGAGAGAACCTCCATGCCCACGTACGCAGCCATCACCTCCGCTCCCGCCGACCAGGTCCTGACCGCGCTGAAGCGCTCCAAGTCCGGCGGCTACCTCTACGCCGGTACCCCGGGTACCGCCGTCCTGTTCGACCCGCCGAAGCCCCGGTTCGGCCGGATCTCGCGCGGACGTCTGCGCGACGCCCCCTGGGCGCTCGCGGTCGACACGAAGACCGCGGTCTGGTTGCTGGAAGGGACCGACTGGGGCGCCTGCGCCACGGTGTGCTTCCCCGGCGGGGGCTTCGAGCAGATCGGCTGGGCCGCCGACTGGACCCCGCCCACCGACCCGGCGGAGCTCGCCGCCCACCGGGACGCCTGGACCAAGGAGTGCGACAAGATCGCCCGCAAGGCCGGTCTGGCCGAGCCCGGCGTGCTCGCCGAGGTCCGCAACGACCCGGGCCCGGACGGCACCCGGCCCAGCACCGAGGACGTTCTGCGTCGGCTCTGCGCGCTGGTCGGGGCGCCGGAGACGGTGGTCGGGCAGTCGCTGTTCGCCCAGGCGGGGCCCGCCGGGCGGGACTTCGCGCGGTTCGAGGCCAAGGGGCGGTAGCCCGGTCCCGGCTCCGGTCCGGCCCTGGTTCCGCCCCGGTTCGGCCTTGGTTCGGTCCTGGGTCGGGGGTGGTTCCACCACCGTTTCCGAAGGACCGTTAGCATGCCCAGCACGGCTTGCCGATGCGGCAGTTGGTTGTGGGATCAACCGGGAACACAGGAGCGTGAAGATGCCGGACACGGGCTCGACAGCACAGCCGCCGAAGGACGACCACTGGCCGGCCGTCGATCTGCGGATGGATGTTCCGCACTCGGCCCGGGTCTACGACTACCTCATCGGCGGCAAGACCAACTTCGAGGCGGACCGGGTGGCCGCCCACGCCTCCGTGCAGGCGTGGCCGGCCCTCCCGGTCTCGATGCGGACCACCCGCACCTTCATGCAGCGCGTGGTCCGCCACCTCACCGAGCAGCACGGGATCCGCCAGTTCCTGGACATCGGCACCGGCATCCCCACCTCGCCCAACGTGCACGAGATCGCCCAGGGCATCGCCCCCGAGTCGCGGGTCGCCTACGTCGACAACGACCCGATCGTGCTGACCCACGCGCGGGCCCTGATGTCGAGCAACCCCCAGGGCAGGACCTGTTACATCGACGCCGACCTCCGCGACGTCGACTCGATCATCGGCTCGCCTCGGCTGCGCGAGGTGCTGGACCTGACGCAGCCGGTGGCGCTCTCCCTGATCGCGATCGTGCACTTCGTGCTCGACGAGGACGACCCGCAGGGCATCGTGCGGCGGTTCATGGACCAACTGGCCCCCGGCAGCGTCCTGGCGCTGACCGTCTTCACCGGTGACACCGACCCGGTGGGCGTCGGCGGCGTCGGCCGTGAGTACAACGCGCGCGGCATCCCCCTGCAGATCCGCGACAAGAAGGAGGCCCTCGCCTTCTTCGACGGGTACGACCTGCTCGACCCCGGGGTGACGCTGGTCCACCACTGGCGGCCCGACCAGGACGCCCCGCCGGTGCGGGACCAGGACATCGCGATGTACGGCGGAGTGGCCGTCAAGCGCTGACCGGGCCGTCGGCGTACGCCCCGGCCGCCCCCGCCGCCCGCCGCCAGGACCGGGGTGCGGTCGGCGCCCGTCCTCCCGGCACCCCCTACCCCCGCTTCGCGTAGCGGCTGGTGGGGCGGGGGAGGCCGAGGTGGGCGCGGAGGGTGTCGGTCCCGTAGGCGGTGCGGAAGGCCCGGCGGCGGCGGAGTTCCGGGACGAGGGCGCGGGTGACGCCGGTGAGGTCGTGGGGGAGCGCGCCCGGGCGGAGCCGGAAGCCGTCCAGCCCGGCCTCGTGCCGGTCGAGGAGCAGGTCGGCGAGTTCGGACGGGGTGCCGGTGAAGACCTCGGCGTCGGAGGTGAACGGCGCGCCGTCCAGGTCGTCCAGCCGCTCCTTGCGCAGGGCGGCGGCGCCCGGCCGCTCGTCCAGGAACACGACGAGGTCGGCGAAGACCTTGAGGGGCAGGTCGGCGGGCCGCCGGACGGCGGCCTTCGCCGCCTCGACCTCGCCGAGGACCGCCGCCGTGCCCGCCCGCGAGTGCGGCGTGACGAAGACGACGTCGGCGCCGGTCGCCGCCAGCCGGTACGGCACCCCCGCGTGCGCGAGGACGGCGACCACGGGCTGGCCCTGCGGCGGGCGCGGGGTGACGGACGGGCCGCGGACGTCGAAGTGCTCGCCGGTGAAGTCGATGTAGTGCAGCCTGTCGCGGTCGAGGAACCGGCCGGTGGCGGCGGACCGGATCTCCGCGTCGTCCTCCCAGCTGTCCCAGAGCCGCCGTACCACCTCGACCACGTCCGCCGCCTCGTCGAACAGCGGGCGCAGGCGTGCCGCGATCAGCTCCGGGTCACGGACGTCGTCGGCGGTGAGCTGCGGCAGGGTCCGGCGGCCGAAGTGCGCGGCGTCGTCCGCGCGGGAGGAGAGCTGCGGCCGCCACCCGGCCCGGCCCCGGCTGGCGAAGTCGAGGGTGGCGATGCCGGCGGAGAGGTGGAACGGCTCGGTGTGGGTGACGTTGGTGGTCGGGACCAGCCCGATCCGCGAGGTGAGCGGGGCGACCCGGGCCGCCACGAGCACGGCGTCCAGCCGGCCCCGGACCTGGTCGGTCCGGTCGTCCGGGCCGATCGGGCTGCCGGACTGCAGGGCGAGGGTGTCCTCGAAGGTGACGAAGTCGAGCAGGCCGTGCTCGGCCTCGGCGGCCAGACCGGCCCAGTACCGGGCGGTGAACAGCCCGCCCGGGTCGGCGTCCGGTGCGCGCCACGCGGCCGGGTGCCAGCCGGCGCCGTCCAGGGCCACGGCGAGGTGCGGGGGCGGGGTCACGAGGTCGTCTCCCGGGTGTCGGCGGTGCGCGGCGGCTTCAGCCCGAGGTGGTCGCGGAGCGTGGTGCCGGTGTAGTCGGTGCGGTACACGCCCTTCTCCTGGAGCAGCGGGACGACCCGGTCGACGAGTTCGTCCAGCCCGCCCGGGGTGAGGTGCGGGGTGAAGACGAAGCCGTCGGAGCCGTCGTTCTGTACGAACTCGTCCATCGCGTCGGCGACTTCGCGGGCCGTGCCGATGAACGTCTGACGCCCGGTGACCTCGGTGACCAGCTCCCGGATGCTCAGCCCGCGGGACTCGGCCAGCTCCCGCCACTGCCTGGCGGTCGCGACGCGGTCGGTGCGGAACAGCGCGTGGCCCTTGAGGAGGAGGCTCTCCGGGTCGGGCTCGACGGCGGGCAGCGGCCCGTCCGGATCGTAGGAGGAGAGATCGCGGCCCCAGACCGCCTCCAGATAGGCCAGCGCCGTCTGCGGGCCGATCTGGGCCCGGCGCAGTTCGGCGGCGCGCTCGTGCGCCTCCTCCGTGGTGTCGCCGAGCACGTACGTCACGGCGGGCAGGATCGTCAGGTCCTCCGGTGCGCGGCCGTGAGCGGCGAGCCGGCCCTTGACGTCCCGGTAGAAGGCGCGGGACTCCTCGGGCCTGCTGTACCGGCTGAAGATGACGTCGGCGTCGGCGGCGGCGAACTCCCGGCCCTCCGGGGAGTCGCCGGCCTGGATGATCACCGGGTGGCCCTGTGGCGGGCGCGGCGTGTTGAACCGCCCGGCGATGTCGAAGTGCTTTCCCCGGTGGGAGAATTCGCCGGCGCCCGGAACGACGAACCGGCCGGCCGCGGCGTCCGCCCGGAGGTCGTCCGCCGCCCAGCTGTCCCACAACTCGCGTGCGGTGTGCAGGAACTCCGCGGCCCGGGTGTACCGGTCCGACTCCGCGAGGAAGCCGCCCCGGCGGAAGTTCTCGCCGGTGAAGGTGTCGAAGCTGGTCACCACGTTCCACGCGGCCCGCCCGTCGCTGAGGTGGTCCAGGCTGGCCAGCCGCCGCGCCACCTCGTACGGCTCGTTGAAGGTGGAGTTGACGGTCGCGGCGAGCCCGAGCCGGGTGGTGACGGCCGCCAGCGCGCTCAGCACGGTCAGCGACTCCGGCCGGCCGGCCACGTCGAGGTCGTAGATCGCGCCCTTGTGCTCGCGCAGCCGCAGCCCCTCGGCGAGGAAGAAGAAGTCGAACTTCCCCCGCTCGGCGGTGCGTGCCAGGTGCAGGAAGGAGTCGAACTCGATCTGGCTCCGCGAGCGTGGATCGGACCAGACGGTGGTGGTGCCGATCCCGGGAAAGAACGCGGCGAGGTGAATCTGCTTGCCGGGCATGACGGTTGAGCGCCTCCTGTCAGCAGGGCTGTGAGGACTCGCCAATCCTGCAAGCGGGGGAGGGGCGGGGCAACCGATGAAATCAACTGTTCACGGACGGACATGATGTTGTGTGCGGGCCCCGCCGCGCGGCGGCGGCTCGCGGCGGGGCCCCGCCTCCACGGGGGCGGTCAGGGCAGCCGGACGACGACCTCCGGGTTGGCCGGGGACGGGCCGTCGAGGAGCGGCTGGGCGATGCCCTTCAGGGACTGGTCGAAGAAGGCCGCGACACAGGTCCGGGTGAGCTGCTCCGCACGCTCCGGGGAGATCTCGTCCGGGTCGCCCACGCCCACCAGCGCGGCGAGGACCGGCAGGTCGGTGAAGCTGCCGTGGTTGGTGCCGTTGACGGAGAGCCAGCGCCGCCAGCCGTCCAGGCTCGTCCAGGTGTGCTGCCAGGACTGGTCCTGGCCGCTGGTCTCCTCGCCGAGCATCAGGAAGGGGCGGCCGTTCAGGCCCTGGGCGGGGACCTCGTCCCAGAAGGTGCCGTCCATGTTCACCCCGGCCCGCACCCGGTTGTCGGCCGCCATGGTGGTGAGCGTGGCGGCCCCGCCGGCCGAGTGGCCGGCCATGCCGATCCGGGTGGTGTCGATCATCCGCGCGTACTGCCAGCCCGGGTGGCGGCCGGTGAGCCGGTCGAGCACGAAGGAGACGTCCTTGGCCCGGCTCCCGGTGATGGCGGCCTCTCCGCCGGCCGGCGGCTGTTCGCAGATCGCGCAGGTGAGCGTCCGCCCGTCCGGGAAGCTGATGCCGGCGGCCTCGTAGGTGTGGTCGACCAGCGCCACGACGTACCCGCGGCTGGCCAGATCCTCGGCGAGGCCGGTGAGCGTGGCCCGGGGCAGGGTGAAGCCGGGGGAGAGCACCACCAGCGGGAACCTGCCCGGCGCCGGGCGGGCGTCGGGGTGCGCCCAGGTGCGGACGGCGGCGAGCCGCTCGGGCGGGAAGGCCGAGCCGGGGACCTTCTCCTGGAGCAGGAGCCGCGCCTCCTCGGTGGTCAGATAGGGGGCGGGCGGCCCGCCGGTGCCGGGCCGGGCCGGGTAGTACATCGACACCATCAGCTCCCGGGCCCCGGCCGCGGGCACCCACGGGTCCTGGCGCTGCTCGTCGACGAGGTGCAGGGTGCCGCGGCCGACGGCGTGCGGGCCTGTCGGGCGGGGCAGCCGGGCCTGCGCGGCGGAGGGGCCGGACACCTCCGAGGCAGCGGACACGGTGGCGGACGTGACCGGGGCGGCGGGCGCGGGGGCGGCGAAGGCGGCGCTCGCGCCGATCAGCGGCAGGGGGAGGGCGAGCGCGACGACGACGGCCAGGGCGGTACGGCGGATTCTGGTCATGACGATCACGCTAGGCGGCCGGACCGGGCCCGGCATCGCCTCACAGGGGGAGCCCGGCGTCCTCCTGCGCGCTGACGAAGGATCATCTCCCGGGCGTACGGAGGCAGTTGCATCGCAGGTGAGAAGCCTCGGGGTTCGAGCGCACTCGAACCCCGAAGGCTGCCGCGCGCCGCCGGTGGCCCGCGCGGCGGGAACTGTCGGACAAGCCCTAGGCCGGCCGGTGCGCCCGGCCGAACTCCTCGGCGTCCCACCGGCCGCCCAGCTCCGGGGCCAGCGAGGCGAGCGCCAGGGCGGCGAAGTCCCCGGCGCCGGCGGCCCGTTCGGGCAGCGCGCCGAGCAGGGGCGCGCCCGCCGAGCGCGGCAGGTCGGCGAGGTTGCACCGGTCGGCGAGGCCGGGCGCGTCCGGCCAGGCGCCGATGACCACCCCGAGCAGGTCGAGGCCGCGGGCGGCCAGCGCCTCGGCCGAGAGGGCGACGATGTTGAGCGTGCCCAGACCGGCCGTGGCCACCAGCAGCACCGCCACCGGCAGGCCGCGGTCGCGGGTGGCCCGGGCCTGGTCGGCCAGGGTGCGGCCCTCGTCGTCGTAGCGGACCAGCAGGCCGCCCGCGCCCTCGACCAGGACGAGGTCGTGGCCCTCGGCGAGCTCCGCGACGGTGGCCGCCACCCGCTCGGGCGAGACGCGGGGCAGCCCGGCCCGGCGGGCCGCCGTGTCCGGGGCCAACGGCTCCGGGTAGCGGCCGAGTTCGCGGGTGGTCAGCCGGCCGGCCAGCCGGGCCACCTCCTCGGCGTCCCCGGGCTCGCCCGGGCCGACGCCGGTCTGCCCGGGCTTGAGCACCGCGACCCGCAGGCCCGCCTGGAGGGCGGCGGAGGCGACGGCGGCCGTGGCCACCGTCTTGCCGACCTCGGTGTTGGTGCCCGTGACGAACAGGATCCGGGCGCTCATCCGGCCACCGCCGCGGCCGTCACGGCGGCGCAGATCCGCGCCACGTCCTCGTCCCCCGTCACATAGGGCGGCATGGTGTAGATCAGGTCCCGGAAGGGGCGCAGCCAGACGCCCTCCCGCGCCGCCGCCTCGGTGGCCGCCGCCACGTCCACCGGGTGGTCCAGCTGTACGACGCCGATCGCCCCCCGCACCCGGACGTCCCGCACCCCGGGCGCGTCCGCCGCGCCCGCCAGGCCGTCCCGCAGGGCGACTTCGATCCGCTTCACCTCCAGCTGCCAGTCCTGCCCGAGCAGCAGGTCGATCGACGCGTTGGCGACGGCGGCGGCCAGCGGATTGCCCATGAACGTCGGGCCGTGCGCCAGCACCGGCATCTCGCCCCGGCTGATCCCGTCCGCGACCTCGCTCGTGCACAGAGCCGCGGCCATGGTCAGATAGCCGCCGGTCAGCGCCTTGCCCAGGCACATCACGTCCGGCGAGACGCCCGCGTGGTCGGCGGCGAACAGGGCGCCGCTGCGCCCGAACCCGGTGGCGATCTCGTCGAAGACGAGCAGCACGCCGTGGCGGTCGCAGAGTTCGCGGAGCATCCGCAGATAGGCCGGGGAGTGGAACCGCATCCCGCCGGCGCCCTGCACCACCGGTTCGACGATCACCGCGGCCAGCTCACCGGCGTGACGCTCCATCAGTTCGTCGAACCGGTCGGCGTATTCGGTGTCCAGCGGGGCGTCGAAGCCGGCCGGCGGCTGCGGCGCGAAGAGCTGGTCGGGCAGTACGCCGCCCCACAGGTGGTGCATGCCGCCCTGCGGGTCGCAGACCGACATCGGGTGGAAGGTGTCCCCGTGGTAGCCGCCGCGCCAGGTGAGCAGCCGCCGCTTCTCCGGGCGGCCGACGGACTGCCAGTACTGCAGGCACATCTTCATCGCGACCTCGACGGCCACCGACCCGGAGTCGGCCAGGAAGACGTGCCGCAGCGGCTCCGGCGTGATCTCCACCAGCCGGGCGGCCAGCCGGACGGCGGGCTCGTGGGTGAGCCCGCCGAACATCACATGGCTCATCCGGCCCAGCTGCTCGCGCACCGCCTCGTCCAGCACCGGGTGTCCGTAGCCGTGGATCGCCGCCCACCAGGACGACATCCCGTCGATCAGCTCGCGCCGGCCGCCCGCGACGGGCTCGGCGAGCCGCAGCCGGACGCCGGACGCGGACTCGACCACGTACGGGGTGGCGGTGCCTGGCATCGGCCCGTACGGGTGCCAGACGTGCGCCCGGTCGAGCGCGAGGAGGGTGTCCGCGGACAGCTGGGTCATGATGAGGGTTCCCCCGGATCGTCAGGCGTTGGGCGCGAGTTCGGTGCCGGCGCCGCGTCGGCGGACCCGGACGAGGCCGTTGCGCGGCTCGTCGTTCTGGTCCTCCTCGGCGGCGGGCTCGTCGCCGTGGCCGCCGCAGGGCCCGCAGCCGCCGCCGGTGCCGCAGGGGGAGACGGCGGCGCCGGGGGCGGTGCCGCAGGAGCCGGCCGGGGCCGTGACGTCCGCGCGGTGCCGGGGCAGGGTGGCCTCGCCGGCGCCCTCGACCTCGAAGCCCGCGTCCTTGATCATGTCGAGGTCGGCCTGCCCGGCCTGGCCCTCGCTGGTCAGGTAGTCGCCGAGGAAGATCGAGTTGGCGATGTGCAGGCCCAGCGGCTGCATCGAGCGCAGGTGCACCTCGCGCCCGCCGGCGATCCGGACCTCGACGTCCGGGCAGACGAAGCGGACCATCGCCAGGATGCGCAGGCAGCGCTGCGGGGTGAGGTTCCACTCCTTGGCCAGCGGGGTGCCCTCGAACGGGATCAGGAAGTTGACCGGCACCGAGTCCGAGCCCAGCTCGCGCAGCGCGAAGACCACGTCCACCAGGTCCGCGTCCGTCTCGCCCATGCCCGCGATCAGGCCGGAGCAGGCGGACAGGCCCGCGCCGTGCGCCTTCCGCACGGTGTCCACCCGGTCCGCGTAGGTGTGGGTGGTGGCGATGTCGCCGTAGGTGCCCTCGGAGGTGTTGAGGTTGTGGTTGTAGGCGTCGGCGCCGGCCGCCTTGAGCCGCTCGGCCTGGTTGTCGGAGAGCAGGCCCAGGCAGGCGCAGATCTCGACCGCCGGGTCGGCGCCCTTGATGGCGGCGATGGTGTCGGTGACCCGGTCGATGTCACGGTCCGTCGGGCCGCGGCCGCTGGCCACCAGGCAGACCCGCTTGGCGCCGCCGGAGACCCCGGCCCTGGCCGCGTCGGCGGCCTGGTCCGGCTTCAGCCAGGTGTACTTGAGGATCTCGGCCTTGGAGCCCAGACGCTGGGAACAGTACGAGCAGTCCTCCGGGCAGAGCCCGCTCTTCAGGTTCACCAGGTAGTTGAGCTTCACCCGGCGGCCGAACCACCGCCGGCGCACCCGGCCGGCGGCCGCGACCACGTCGAGCAGCTCGTCGTCGGTGGTGGCGAGGACGGCCAGGGCCTCTTCCCGGGTGGGGGTTTCGCCGCGCAGGCCCTTGGCGGTGAGGGTATCGAGCAGATCCATGGGCCTGATCCTGCCTGCTGGTCCGTGAGCGACGCCAGAGCAAACCCACCAGAAGATCCAGGGGAGGATGTGCGAGTTGTCACAGTGTCGCAGCTCACGGTAGTGGCGCTGGTCACGTCGGCGAGCCGCGGCCGGTGCGGCCCGTTACCCGTCGGTAGCGGATGATGATCGTCAACGGCCGCCCCCGTGATCTGCGCCACCCGCGCACTGCTTAGAATCTGCGCCATGACCACGCAGGGGGAGCGCACCCCGTCATCGGGAGAGCAGGAAGAGCACGGATCCGGCACGCCGGCCGGAGCGTACCGGGGGAGAAGGATCAGTGCCCGCCGGGCCGTGGGCTGGATCGTCGTGGTCGGTGTGGTGGCGGCCGGCGGCTGGATCATCACCCGCCCGACGCCCGGCGACTTCATACCCGGCCTCGGCCCGTCCAGCAAGGACGCGAGCAAGACGCCGCGGGTGGTCGGCGCACCGCCGCCGCGCACCGTGACCGACCCCGAGGGCCTCAACGTCGACACCTACTTCCCCGCCCAGCGGCTGGTCGAGGTCGGCGCCTACAAGGGCAAGCGCTCCGGCGTCCGGCAGGGTGTCGACTGCGCCGAGGCGCTCCAGGACCGGACCCAGGACCCGCTGCGCGACAGCGGCTGCCAGGGCTATCTCACCGTCAGCTTCGTCGGCCAGGAGAAGGCGGTGCTCAGCAGCGTCACCGTGCTGCGCTTCCCCGACCAGGCCACCGCCACCAGGGCCACCGAGGCCCTGCGGGCCAAGCCGGGCGCGCTCGCCTTCATCCTGCAGGACGCCACCACCGCCCCCGCGCAGCCGGCCGGTACCGCCAAGCCCGGCTCGGAGCCCCGCGTCGAGGCCGTCGGGCACTACGTGACCGTCACCAGTTCGCGCCCCGGCGAGGGCCGCACCGCGACGGCCACCGCCTCCGGCGGCGCCACCCCGTCCGGTGCGGCGTCCACCGCCGCGGCCGGCTCGGAGCAGGCGCTGGAAGAGGCGACCCGGGCGATCTCCTACTCGGTGGGCCTGCCGTTCATCTGGATGTGACGGTGGCCGCGTCCTGGGGCCGTGATCCGGGCAGCGCCGATGAGCGGCGCCGATGAACAGGGCTGATGATCCGACAACAGCGGGGGCCGCGCCTGTGCGCGAGCCCCCGCTTCCGTTCCGTCCTCCGGGCGTCAGCCGCCCAGCCGGTCCACGGCGGTGATCCGGACCACCGCCCGGCCCTCCTCGTCCGAGCCGTACAGGTCGACCTCGGCGCTGATGCCCCAGTCGTGGTCGTCCTCCGGGTCGTCGAAGATCTGCCGGACCCGCCAGGCGGAGTCCTCCTCCTCGATCAGCAGCATCTTCGGGCCACGCGCGTCCGGTCCGGTGCCGAGGTCGTCGTACTCCTCCCAGTACCCGTCCATGGCGTCCGCCCAGCGGTCCCCGTCCCAGCCGTTCTCGCCGTCCAGCTCGCCGAGCGCGTCGTAGTGCTCCAGCGCCGCCAGCTCCACCCGGCGGAACATCTCGTTGCGCACCAGCACCCGGAACGCCCGCGCGTTCGCCGTCACCGGCGCCGGCTTGTCGTCCAGGGTGACCTCCGCCGCCTGCGGCTCGGTCGGGTTGGCCAGCTGCTCCCACTCGTCCAGCAGGCTGGAGTCGACCTGGCGGACCAGCTCGCCGAGCCAGGCGATGACGTCCTTGAGGTCGTCCGTCTTGAGGTCGTCGGGGACGGTCTGCTCCAGCGCCTTGTACGCGCCGGCGAGGTAGCGCAGCACGATGCCCTCGGTACGGGCCAGCTCGTAGTGGCCGACGTAGTCGGTGAAGGTCATCGCCCGCTCGTACAGGTCGCGGACCACCGACTTCGGCTGGAGCTGGTGGTCGCCGATCCACGGGTGCGCCCGCCGGTACACCTCGTAGGCGTGGGTGAGCAGCTCCTCCAGCGGCTTCGGGTAGGTGATCTCCTGGAGGCGCTCCATCCGCTCCTCGTACTCGATGCCGTCGCGCTTCATCTCGCCGATGGCCTCGCCGCGCGCCTTGTTCTGCTGCGAGGCGAGGATCTGGCGCGGGTCGTCGAGGGTCGCCTCGACGACCGAGACGACGTCCATCGCGTACGAGGGCGAGGTCGGGTCGAGCAGTTCGAAGGCGGCCAGCGCGAAGGTGGAGAGCGGCTGGTTGAGCGCGAAGTTCTCCTGGAGGTCCAGGGTGAGGCGGACGATCCGGCCCTCGGCGTCCGGCTCCGGCAGCCGCTCGACCACGCCGCCCTCCAGCAGCGAGCGGTAGATGGCGATCGCGGTGCGGATGTGTCGGCGCTGGGCGGTGCGGTCCTCGTGGTTGTCGGTGAGCAGGTGGCGCATCGCCTCGAAGGCGTTGCCGGGCCGGCCGATCACCGACAGCAGCATCGCGTGGCTCACCTTGAAGCGGGAGACCAGCGGCTCGGGATCGGCGCCGATCAGCCGGTCGAAGGTCTCCTCGGTCCAGCCGACGAAGCCCTCGGGGGCCTTCTTCCGGACGACCTTGCGCTTCTTCTTGGGGTCGTCGCCCGCCTTGGCGATCGCCTTGTCGTTCTCGATCACGTGCTCCGGCGCCTGGGCGACCACCTGTCCGACGGTGTCGAACCCGGCCCGTCCGGCGCGGCCCGCGATCTGGTGGAACTCCCGGGCGCGCAGCATCCGGACCCGCACACCGTCGTACTTGGAGAGCGCGGTGAACAGCACCGTGCGGATCGGCACGTTGACGCCCACACCGAGGGTGTCCGTTCCGCAGATCACCTTCAACAGGCCCGCCTGCGCGAGCCGTTCGACCAGCCGGCGGTACTTGGGCAGCATCCCCGCGTGGTGCACGCCGATGCCGTGGCGCACGAACCGGGACAGGTTGCGGCCGAACTTGGTGGTGAAGCGGAAGTTGCCGATGAGGGAGGCGATGGCGTCCTTCTCCGCCTTCGAGCACATGTTGATGCTCATCAGCGACTGCGCCCGGTCGACGGCCTCCTTCTGGGTGAAGTGCACGACGTAGACCGGGGCCTGACCGGTCTTCAGCAAATCCTCCAGGGTGTCGTGCAGGGTGGTGCGGCGGTACTCGTAGAACAGCGGGACGGGCCGGGTGACGGAGCGGACCACGGTGGTCGGCCGGCCGGTGCGGCGGGTCAGGTCCTCCTCGAAGCGGCGCACGTCACCGAGCGTCGCGGACATCAGCAGGAACTGCGCCTGCGGGAGTTCGAGGATCGGGATCTGCCAGGCCCAGCCGCGGTCCGGCTCGGCGTAGAAGTGGAACTCGTCCATGACCACCTGGCCGACGTCGGCCCGCCGCCCGTCGCGCAGCGCGATCTGCGCCAGCACCTCGGCCGTGCAGCAGATGATCGGCGCGGTCGGGTTCACGCTCGCGTCGCCGGTCATCATGCCGACCTGCTCGGTGCCGAAGATCTTGCACAGGTCGAAGAACTTCTCCGACACCAGCGCCTTGATCGGCGCCGTGTAGAAGGTCCGCTTGCCCTCGGCCAGCGCCGCGAAGTGCGCCCCGGCCGCGACCAGGCTCTTGCCCGACCCGGTCGGCGTCGCGAGGATCACGTTGTTCCCCGACACCAGCTCGATCAGCGCCTCCTCCTGGGCCGGGTACAGCGCGATCCCCCGCTCCTGCGCCCAGACGGCGAACGTCTCGTACAGCGCGTCGGGTGTGGCGGGCTTCGGCATCAGATCAAGGAGGGTCACCCCGCTATCTTGCCTGGTCGCCGTAGTCCCCGGCAAAGCCCGGCGCCGCTCACCGGGCGGGAACGGCGGGCGGGGCGTCCACCGGACCGAGGCCCTCGCGGCGCTCACCGGCGATCGCCCTCCGTACGGTCCGCCGGCCGACGGCGGCCAGGACCCCCCCACCCGCGGACGGAACGGCCGGTCCGGCGTGTACCCCGGCGCACGTTGCCCGGCCCGTGGCGCGCGTGCCAGAGTGCCGCCATGGCTCACCGCACCGTGTCCGAACCGCACCTCGCCGCCCCCGCCGCCGTCTTCGACTGGCTCGACGAGGCGGCCGGCCTGCGCGCCGCGGCGGGCCTCACCCGCACCCTGCGCAGCCGGCCGGCCGAGGACCGGGTGCTCGACCTCGCGGGCAACGACTACCTCGGGCTGACCCGCCACCCGGCCGTCACCCGGGCCGCCGCCGACGCCGCCCTGCGCTGGGGCGGCGGCGCCACCGGCTCCCGGCTGGTCACCGGCACCACCGCCCTGCACACCGAACTCGAAACCGAGCTGGCCGAGTTCTGCGGGGCGGAGGCCGCGCTGGTGTTCTCCTCCGGCTACACCGCCAACCTCGCCGCGCTCACCGCGCTCACCGACCCCGACACCCTGATCGTCTCGGACGCCTACAACCACGCCTCGCTGATCGACGGCTGCCGGCTCGCCCGCGGCGACGTCCACCGCGCCCCGCACAGCGACCCGGACGCCGTCCGCGCCGTCCTCGCCGGACGCGCCCGGCGGCGGGCCCTGGTGGTCACCGACTCCGTGTTCTCCGTGGACGGCAACGCCGCCCCGCTGCCCGAACTCTCCGCCGCCGCCCGCGCGCACGGCGCCGCGCTGCTGGTGGACGACGCGCACGGGCTCGGCGTTCTCGGCCCCGGCGGCGCCGGGGCGCTGGCGGCCGCCGGCCTCGCGGGGGAGCCGGACACCGTCGCCACCGTCACCCTCTCCAAGTCGCTCGGCGCGCAGGGCGGCGCGGTGCTCGGCCCGCGCCGGGTGATCCGCCATCTCACCGAGACGGCCCGCACCTTCATCTTCGACACCGGCCTCGCCCCGGCCGCCGCCGGCGCCGCCCTCGGCGCGCTGCGCCTGCTGCGCGCCGAACCGCACCGGGCCGACCGCGCCCGCGAGGTCGCCCGCACGCTCGCCACCCGGCTCGCCGCCGCGGGCCTGCACGCCTCCACCCCGGACGCCGCCGTCGTGTCGGTCCGCGCCCCCGGCCCCGAGGCCGCCGTCACCTGGGCCGCCGACTGCCGCCGGGCCGGACTCGCCGTCGGGTGCTTCCGCCCGCCCTCCGTCCCGGACGGCGTCTCCCGGCTGCGCCTCACCGCGCGGGGCGATCTGACGGACGCCCAGATCGCCGACGCGGTGCGGATCGTCGCGGCCACCGCACCCACCCGGTAGCCCGCCGGCCCGGTCAGACCCCGGCCAGCTCCAGCAGGAACGCCGTCCCCGCGTCGCGCCGGCCCGCCGCCGCCCGCGGAGCGGCGATGAGCACGGCGGTGGCGCGGCACCAGGCGAGCACCCGCTCCGGGTCGGAGCCGGGGACGAGGGCGGTCAGGCCGGTGATCCGTTCCTCCAGGGCGGGCCGGTCGGTGACACCGTCGATCACCCAGTCCACCAGGTCGAAGTCCGGATCCCCGAGGGACGGCCGCGGGTCGATCGCCACCGGGCCGGCCGGGCCGTCCAGGACGTTGCCCGGGTGCAGATCGCCGTGGACCAGCGCGAGCGGACCGCCCGCCGCCAGGTCCAGCGCCGACGCCCGCGCCCGGGCCGGCACCGCGCCCGGGGCCCGCCGCTCGGTGAGGTCGAACAGGAAGTCCACCCGCCCGGCCAACGGCGACAGCACCGACCCGCCCGCCGGTCCCGCCACGGGAACCGACCGCAGCGCGGCCAGCAGCGGCGCGACCTCCGCCGGCCGCCAGGCGCGCTCCCGCAGCGTCGAACCCGGCCTGACGTCCGCCAGCAGCAGCGCGCTCGACGCCGCGTCGTACTCCAGCAGCCGCACCACCGAGGGCAGCCCCGCCCACGCCCGCAGCGCGGCGGCCTCCTGCGCGGCCACCGAGGGGTCGGGGGTGAGCTTCAGCCAGACGGTGTCCCCGGCCGCCCGCCCGCAGCGGAAGACCCGGGCCGTCCCGCCCCCGCCGGCCGCCCGGACCGTCAGGCCCCAGCGCCGGGCCAGCCCGTCCACCAGCGCCGGCAGCGCCTCGCACCACGCCTCGGCGGACGGCCCGAACCGGACCGCCAGCCGGGCCCGCACCCCGTCCGGGACCACGGACAACCGCTCCGCGCTCACGGGCGCCCCGCCACCAGCAGCGTCTCCGCGCCGACCGGGCGGTAGCCGGCCGCCTGGAACGCCCGGACGCTCGCCGCGTTGCCGGGCGCCTGCTGCGCCCAGATCCACTCGCCCTCCGGCAGCAGGTGCCGGGCGCTCAGCGCCAGCGCCCGCCCGAGACCCCGGCCGCGCGCCCGCGGCCCGACCTCGATCGCGCCCTCCCACCGCCCGGCCACCCCGCGCCCCAGGACCAGCACCCCGCCGTCCACCGTGAACACCCGCACGTCCTCCCGGTAGCGCAGGGCGCGCACCACCCTGGGGTGCTCCCGGTCCGTGACCGGCTCCAGCGGCAGCGGCGGCACACCGGGCAGCCGGCCGGCCACCGTCAGCAGGTCGATGCTGCCCGCCACCCGGCCGGTGCGCTCGGTGAACGCCGTCAGAAAGGGCGGACAGAGCGGGGCGGCCAGCGGATCGCCCGGCACGGCGGCGAGCACGCCCCGCACCCAGGCCGGGTCCTCGTCGGTGAACACCACCGCATGGGCGGAGAACGACAGCACCCCGGCCTCGCGCGGCGACGGCTGCGGCACCACCGTCACCCCGCCGTCCGGCGGCGGGAACGCCCCGTTCGCCGCGTCGGCCAGGATCTCCCGCAGCCCGCGCCCGCCCATTCCCGCACCCCTCCGCCACCACCGGCCCCCGAAGGGCGTCAGCCTACGTGATCACCGCCGGGCCGGCGCCGGGCTCACCGCTTCCTGGCCCGGCTCGGCTGCACCCGGGGCGGCTCCCCGGCCGCCTTGGGGTGGTCCGGCGGATACGGCAGCTCGCCGAGGCCGTCGTCCCGCAGCTGCCGCTCGTAAAGCTCCAGCAGCGCGTCCAGCCGGTACGCCTCGCCGTCCATCCCGGCCTGCGGATCGCCGGCCTCGGCGAACCGGGCGGGCACCGTCCGCAGGTCGAAGTCCTCCGGTACGGCGTCGTCCAGCTCCTCCCAGCGCAACGGCGTGGAGGCCGTCGCACGCGGCCGGGCGCGCAGCGAGTACGCGGACGCGATGGTCCGGTCCCGGGCCATCTGGTTGTAGTCCACGAAGATCCGCTCGCCGCGCTCCTCCTTCCACCACGCGGTGGTCACCCGCCCCGGCATCCGCTGCTCCAGCACCCGGCCGAGCGCGATCACCGCGTGCCGGCCGTCGGTGAACGTCCACCGCGGCTCCAGCGGCACGTACACGTGCAGGCCGCGGCCGCCGGACGTCTTCGGCCAGCCGCGCAGCCCGTACTCCTCCAGCAGCGCGCGCAGCTCGTGCGCGGCCCGGACGGCGTCGCGGAAGTCGGTGCCGGGCTGCGGGTCGAGGTCGATCCGCAGCTCGTCCGGGTGGTCGGTGTCGGAGCGCCGCACCGGCCAGGGGTGGAAGGTGAGACAGCCCAGGTTGGCCGCCCAGAGGACGGCGGCCGGCTCGGTCGGGCAGATCTCGTCGGCCGACCGCCCGCTCGGGAAGCTGATCCGGGCCGTCGGCAGCCACTCGGGCAGGCTCTTGGGCGCGCGCTTCTGGTAGAAGAACTCGCCCTCCACACCGTCCGGGAACCGCTGCAGCGTGGTCGGCCGGTCGCGCAGCCCGCGCAGCACGCCGTCGGCGACCGCCAGGTAGTACTCCGCGACGTCCAGCTTGGTGAACCCGCGCTCCGGGTAGTACACCTTGTCCGGGTTCGACAGCCGGACGCTGCGCCCGGCGACATCCAGTTCCACGGCTGAGCCCATGCCTCTCACGCTAGGCGGGGTCCGCCCGACGCGCGCCCGGTGGCCGTGCGCGCGAGGATCGGAGCCATGGACCTGCCCGTGATGCCGCCGGTGGCGCCGATGCTCGCCAAGTCCGTGGCCGAGATCCCGCCGGGGATGCAGTACGAGGCCAAATGGGACGGCTTCCGCACCGTCGTGTTCCGCGACGGCGACGAGGTGGAGCTCGGCAGCCGTACCGGAAAGCCGCTGACCAGGTACTTTCCCGAACTGGTGGAGGCGCTGCGGCGGGAGCTGCCGCCGCGCTGCGTGCTGGACGGCGAGGTGGTGATCGCCCGGGAGGGGCGGTTGCGGTTCGAGGAGCTGCTGGAGCGCATCCACCCGGCGGCGAGCCGGGTGCGGCTGCTGGCCGAGCGGACGCCGGCCTCCTTCGTCGCCTTCGACCTGCTCGCGCTCGGTGATGCCGCGCTGCTGGACGAGCCGTTGTCGCGGCGGCGTCCGGCGCTGGAGGCGGCGCTGGCCGGCGCCACCGACCCGGTGTTCACCGCGCCCGCCTCCCTGGACCGCGAGGTGGCGCGGACCTGGTTCGCGCAGTACGAGGGGGCCGGGCTGGACGGGGTGGTGGCCAAGCCGCTGGACCAGCCGTACCGGCCGGGGGAGCGGACCATGTTCAAGATCAAGCACGAGCGCACCGCCGACTGCGTGGTGGCCGGTTACCGAGAGCACAAGAGCGGCCCGGTGGTCGGCTCGCTGCTGCTCGGCATCAACGACGCGCAGGGGCGCCTGCAGCACGTCGGCGTCTGTGCGGCGTTCCCGATGGCGCGCCGCCGGGAGCTGGCCGAGGAGCTGGCACCGCTGCGGATGACCGATGTCTCCGCCCACCCCTGGGGAGCCTGGGCGGAGGAGGCGGCGCACGCCGGCGCCCGGCTGCCGGGTGCGCAGAGCCGCTGGACCGGCGGCAAGGACCTCTCCTGGGTGGCGCTGCGGCCCGAGCGGGTGGTCGAGGTGGCGTACGACCACATGGAGGGGGCACGTTTCCGGCATACCGCGCAGTTCCGCCGATGGCGCCCGGACCGGCGGCCGGAGAGCTGCACCTACGAGCAGCTGGAGGAGCCGGTTTCCTACGATCTCGCCCAGGTGCTGAGGAGTTGACGGCTTGTCAGTGAAGCCGCCCGTTCGGGTGGCCCGAACGGGCATCCCCGCAGGTTGGGCGCGTACATGACGGCCTGTGGCGGGTGCGTGGACAACCCTTGACGGGGCATGGGGTCTATGCGAATCTCTCGGCAGGTCTGGGCCATTGGTCTTTCACGGGGGGAAGACCGGATCCGTTTCGGCGCATCAGGGGGGTGATCCTGGGATGCCGGGCGGGCCGGGCCGCAGCGGCCTGTCGGCCGGTCCCGGGGGCGGGCCGGACACCACCCGGCGGCCGTGCCGTCAACAAGCCCGGGGTCGCCATCGTTGTCGCCGTCCGGGTGCGCGCCCCGCACCGTTCTCCGACTGTCGAAGCGAGCCGCAGATGCCTGAACTCCTCCCCGCGTCCGACCCTGTCGCTCCGGCACCGCCCGTATCGCCCGCTGTGCCGGCTTCGCCCGCCCAGCAGGGGATCTGGCTGACCGAGCGGCTGGGCCTCGCCCGCGAGGCGTTCCACATGCCCGTCCGGATCTCCTTCGACCGGATCGACGCCGAGGCGCTCGCCCGCGCGGTCGACGCCGTGACGCGACGTCACCGGACGCTTTCGGCCCGGCTGGTGGAGCGCGATGGACAGGTCGTGCTCGAACCGGCCGACCGGGAAGCCCGGTTGGAGCTGGTGGACGCCTCCGCGGACGCCATCGGCGGCCTGGAGAAGCGCCTGGCCGAGGAGACCGCCCGCCCCTTCGGCCTGGAGACCGGCCCGCTCGCGCGGTTCACCCTCTACCACGGGCCCGGCGGGGCCGCCGAGTTGCTGGTCGTCGCCCACCACGCGGTCTTCGACGGCAACTCCAAGGACATCCTGGTCGCCGACCTCGCGACCGCCTACGGCGAGGCCCTGTCCGGCGCCACCCCCACCCTCCCCGGCCCACCGGCACCAGCACTGATACCGGCACCGGCCGCACCGGACCTCGTCCGGCGCGCCGCCGACCGGTACGGCCCGCGCTGGGCCGCCGCCACCGAACCCGTGCTCCCCGGAGCCCCGCGCGCGACCACCGCCGCCGGCCCGGGCGAGGCCGTCGGCCACCGGCTGGACGCCGCCGGGCGCGCGGCCCTGGACGCGGCCGCCCGGGAAACCGGCGTCACCGTCTTCGAGTTCGTCCTCGCCGCCCTGCACGCCCTGCTGCGCCGGTACGGCGGCGAGGCCGTGCCGGTCTCCGTCCCGCTCTCCACCCGCACCCCCGAACAGGCCGGTGAGCTGGGGCCGTTCGTCAACGAGCTGCCCGTGCACGCCCCGACCGGCCTGCCCGCCGAAGCACCCTTCGCCGACCACGCCCGGGCCGTCCGCGCCGAACTGCGCGGCGGCTACCCCTTCCGCACCGTGCCGTTCGGTACGGCCGTAGGCGGGCTCACCCCCCGGATCGGCCTGGCCCCCGTCTCCCTCGGCTACCGGAGAAGGACCGACCGGGAGCCCCGGTTCGCCGGCACCGACGCGCGGACCGACTGGGCCGTGTACAACCGCACCGCCCGCAACACCCTGCACCTCCAGGCCGTCGAAACCACCGACGGCATCGACTTCTCCCTCCAGTACGACCCGTCGGTGCTCGCCCCCGAGACCGCTCAGCGCATCGCCGGCCACTACACCACCCTGCTGGCCGCCGCCGTCGCCGACCCGGACACCGCGGTCGACGCGCTGCCGCTGCTGGACGCCGCCGAGCACCACCTGGTCACCGAGGCCTGGAACGACACCGCCCGGGCCTACCCGGCCGACCGCACCGCCCTCGACCTGGTACGCGCCCAGGCCGCCGCCACCCCGGAGGCCGTCGCCGTCACCGCCGGCGGGACCCACCTCACCTACCGCCGGCTGATCGCCCGCGCCGACGACCTGGCGCAGGCGCTGACCGCCGCCGGGATCCGGCCCGGCGACCTGGTCGGCCTGCACCTCGACCGCACCGCCGACCTGCCGGCCGCGCTGCTCGCCGTCCACGCCGCGGGCGCCGCCTACCTGCCGCTCGACCCCGGCTACCCCGCCGAGCGGCTGGCGTTCGTCCTCGCCGACTCCGGCGCCGCCCTGCTGCTCACCGACGGCGAGCCCGCACCCGAGGTGGCCGCCGCCGCCCCGGCCGTGCTGCGCCTCGCGGACGCCCGGGGCGGCGGCGAGGCCGTACGCACCGAGCCGGGGAACGTCGCCTATGTGCTGTACACCTCGGGGTCGACGGGGCGGCCGAAGGGGGTGGCGGTGGGGCACCGGGCGTTGGTGAACCTGCTGACGTCGTTCGCGGACCGGCTGGGGTCGGGGGCGGGGGACGTGTGGCTGGGTCTGACGTCGTTGTCGTTCGACATCTCGGGTCTGGAGCTGTGGCTTCCGCTGGTGACGGGCGGCCGGCTGGTGGTGGCGGCCGGGGGGCTGGCGGTGGACGGTGCGGGGCTGCGGGCGCTGGTGGCCGGGGAGGGGGTGACGCATGTGCAGGCGACGCCGTCGGGCTGGCGGGTGCTGCTGGCGGGCGGGCCGGTGCCGGGGGGTGTGACGGCCCTGGTGGGCGGCGAGGCGCTGCCGTTGCCGCTGGCGCGGGAGCTGCGGGCGGCCGTGGGCCGGTTGTTCAATGTGTACGGGCCGACCGAGACGACGGTGTGGTCGACGTGCGCGGAGGTCGCGGCGGAGCCGGAATCGGTGGGGATCGGGCGGCCGATCGCCAACACCCGGGCGTATGTGCTGGACGGGCGGCGCCGCCCGGTGCCGGTGGGCGTGGCGGGTGAGCTGTATCTGGGCGGTGACGGCGTCGCGGAGGGCTATCTCGGGCGCCCGGAGCTGACCGCGGAGCGCTTCGTGACGGATCCGTTCGGCGGGCCGGGGGACCGGCTGTACCGGACGGGCGACCTGGCGGCCTGGACGGCCGGGGGTGAACTCGCCTTCCTGGGGCGGATCGACGACCAGGTGAAGATCCGCGGCCACCGGATCGAACTCGGCGAGATCGAGGCGGCGCTGCTGGAACACCCGGCCGTCGCCGAGGCCGCCACCGCCGTGCACGAGGAGAACCCCGGCGAGCCCTTCCTCGCCGGCTACCTCGTCCCCGCCCCCGGCACCGCCGCGCCGGCCCCCGCCGAACTGCGCGAGCACCTGCTCCGCACCCTGCCCGGCTACATGATCCCGCAGCGCTTCCTGACCCTCGAACGGCTGCCCCTCACCCCCAACGGCAAGCTCGACCGCCGCGCCCTGCCCGTCCCGCCCCGCGAGACACCGGCCGCCACCGACCCCGGGCAGGCCCCGGGCGACGCCCTCGACGAGGTGACCGCGACCGTCCTGCGGATCTGGTCCGAGGTGCTGGACCTGCCCGACCTCGGCCCGGACGAGGACCTGTTCGACCTCGGCGGCCACTCACTGACGATCATCCAGATCAGCGCCCGGATCCGCGCCGCGCTCGGCGTGGAGCTCGCCTTCGACGTCTTCTTCGACGTCCCGACCCCGGCCGGCATCGCCGCCGCCGTCCGCGAGCACCTCTGATCCCGGGGCGGCCCGGGTGGGCGACGGCCGGCCCCGCGGCCCGCCGTCGCCCACCCGGGCGCCCGCCCCTGCCCGACGCACGTTCCGCCCGCCTCACACGGTCCGCTTCCCCGCCGTGCGCCCGAATGGAATACCGATGACCGATACCCAGGACCTGCCTGCCGACTGGTCCGCGACCAAGCGCGCCCTGCTCGCCCAGCGCCTGCGCGGTTCCGCCGCGCCCGCCAGAGCGGTCGACCCCCGGCCCGCCGGGACGGTTCCGCCGCTCTCCAGCGGCCAGGAACGGCTCTGGTTCATGGAGCAGTTCGCGCCCGGCAGCACGGCGTACGCGCTGGCGCCGGCCCGGCGGCTGCGCGGCCCCCTCGACCGGGCCGCGCTGGACGCGGCGCTGACCGGGCTGGCGGCCCGGCACGAGGGCCTGCGGATGGCCTTCCCGACCACCGAGGACGGCACCGCCGAGGTGCGCATCGCCGACCCCGCGCCCTTCCCCGCCCGCTTCCTGGACGCCTCCGCCGACCCGGCCCCCGAACGGCGCGCGGCCGACGAGATCGGCGCCCTGGTCACCGAACCCTTCGACCTCGCCGCCGGGCCGCTGCTGCGCGTCCTGCTGGTGCGGATCGCCGAGGAGGACCACGTCCTCGCCCTGGTGATGCACCACATCATCTGCGACGGCTGGTCGATCGACATCCTGAACCGCGAGATCGACGCCCTGTACGCCCAGCACGCGCACGGCACCCTGGCGGAACTCCCCGCCCTCGAGGTCCAGTTCGGTGACTACGCCCGCTGGCAGCGGGACCGGCTGGAGAACGGCCCGCTCGCCGCCTCCCGGGACTACTGGCGGGCCGAACTCGACGGCGTCCCCGCGCTGGAACTGCCCACCGACCGGCCCCGCCCGCCGCTGCTCACCTTCGACGGCGCCGCGCTGGAGTTCCACTGGGGCGAGGAACTGGCCAACGGCGTCCGGGAGTTGTCGCGCGCGTACGGGGCCTCCCCGTACATGGTGCTGATGGCCGCGCTCCAGGTCCTGCTCGGCAGACACTCCGGCCAGCGGGACTTCGCGATCGGCTCGGCCGTGGCCGGCCGGCTCCACCGCGAACTGGAAGGCGTGGTCGGGGCCTTCGTCAACATGCTGCCGATCCGGGCCCGGCTGGACGAGGAGCTGGGCTTCGGACGGCTGGTCGGCCGGGTGCGCGAGACGACGCTGAACGCGTACGCGCACCAGGAGGTGCCGTTCGAGCAGATGGTGGCGGACCTGGAGGTCGAGCGGGACGTCAGCCGCTCGGCGGTCTTCCAGGTGACGTTCGCGTTCCAGAACTACGGCGACCGCGCGGCCGCAGGCGCCGCCCCGGCGCTCGACTCCGAGGGCTTCGGGTACGAGGCCACCACCACCCACGGCGACCTCGCCCTCTACATGCGGGAGAAGAAGGACGGCGGGCTCTACGGCCTCCTCACCTACCGGACCGACCTCTTCGACGACGTCACCGTCCAGCGGCTCGCCGAGCGCTTCGAGCTGCTGGTCACCGCCGCCGTCGCCGACCCCGACCTGCCGGTCTCCCGGCTCCCGCTGCTGACGGCGGGGGAGCGGCGGGACGTGCTGGAGCGGTGGGCCGTCGGCCCGGAGCTGCCGGAGGGCGGTCCGGCGACGCTGACGGCCCTGCTGGCCGGGACGGCGGCGCGGACACCGGCGGCGCCGGCCCTGGTCTTCGAGGACCGGGTGGTGACGTACGGGGAGCTGGAGGCCAGGGCCAACGGGCTGGCCCGGCGGCTGCGGTCGCTGGGGGTGGGCCGGGACGACCGGGTGGCGGTCTGCCTGGAGCAGTCGCCGGAGCTGGCGGTGGCGCTGGTCGCGGTGCTGAAGGCCGGTGGCGGCTATCTGCCCCTGGACCCGGAGCAGCCGCCGGCCCGGCTGGCGCACCTGGTGGCGGACGCGGGTGTGCGGGTGCTGGTCACGGACTCGGTGCTGCGTGAGCGCTTCGGCGACCACTCCGGTGCCCAGGTGCTGACCGACGTCGACGACCTCACCGGCGACGACGGGCCGCTGGCGGAGGTCTCGGGGCCGGACGACCTGGCGTACGTGATCTACACCTCGGGCTCGACCGGGACGCCCAAGGGCGTGGCGGTGCAGCACCGGCAGATCCTGAACTACCTGGCGGGTGTGCGGGAGCGGTTGCGGGTCGAGCCGGACGCCTCCTACGGACTGCTGCAGTCCCTGTCGTTCGACTTCAGCATCACGATGCTCTACCTGGCGCTGTCCACCGGAGGACGGGTGCATCTGCTGCCGCGCCGGATCGCCGGGGTCGAACTCGCCGACGCCGTCGAGACGCTGGGGATCGACTATCTCAAGATGACGCCCTCGCACCTGGCGGCGCTGACGGCGGACGTGCCGGTGGAGCGGCTGCTGCCGCGCCGGGCGCTGGTGCTGGGCGGGGAGGCGTCGTCCTGGGCGTGGGCCGCGGAACTGGCGCAGCCCGGCCGGTGCGCGGTGTTCAACCACTACGGTCCGACCGAGGCGACGGTCGGGATCACCGTGCACGAGGTGGTGGCCGGCGCGGCGGCCGGGCACGGGAGCACGCCGATCGGCACGCCGCTCGCCGGCGCCCGCTGCTACGTCCTCGACCAGGCGCTCCAGCCGGTGCCGCCGGGGGTGACCGGGGAGCTGTTCCTGGGCGGTGACCGGCTGGCGCGCGGGTATCTGGGCCGCCCGGAGCTGACCGGGGAGCGCTTCGTCGACGACCCGTTCGGCCCGCCCGGCGGGCGGATGTACCGCACCGGTGACCTGGCGCGCTGGCGCGCGGACGGCGCGCTGGACTACCTGGGCCGCAGCGACGACCAGATCAAGGTGCGCGGCTACCGGGTCGAGCCCGGGGAGATCGAGGCGGCGCTGACCGAACTGCCCGGCGTCACCCAGGCCGTCGTCCTGGCCCGCGGCGAGGGCGTCAAGCAGAACCTGGTCGCCTACCTGGAGCGGCCCGGCGACCCCGAGCCGCTGGTGCCCGCCGAACTGCGGGCCCGCCTGCTGGACGTGCTGCCGGACTACATGGTCCCGGCCCGGTACGTGTCGCTGGAGGGCTTCCCGCTCCAGGCGCACGGCAAGGTGGACCGCAAGGCGCTGCCCGAACCCGAGGACGGCCCGGTGAGCGGCGCGTTCGTCGAGCCGGACGGCGAGGCCGAGACGCTGATCGCCGCCATGTGGGCCGACCTGCTGGACGTGGAACGGGTCGGCGCGCTGGACGACTTCTTCGAGCTGGGCGGCCACTCCCTGCTCGCCACCCAGGTGGTCGCGCGGCTGAGACGGGCGTTCCCGGAGCTGCCGACACCGGTCGGCGTGATGGACCTCTTCAAGTACCCGACGGTCCGTCAGCTCGCCGCACTGGTGAGCGATCCGCAGGCCGACCGCGGCCCGCGCCGGCTCCTGCACCGCCTCACCCCGGAGCGCCGCCGCACGGCGGGCAGCGTCGTCTGCGCACCGTACGGCGGTGGCAGCGCGCTGATCTACAAGCCGCTGGCGGACGCGCTGCCCGAGGACTGGGCGCTGCACTCGATCGCCGTGCCCGGCCACGAACTGGGCGAGGAGGCGATGGACACCGACGAGGTCGCCGCCCTCTGCGCGCAGGAGATCATCGAGAACGTCGAGGGCAGGGTCGTCCTCTACGGCCACTGCGGCGTCGGCGTGCGGCTGGCGGTGGAGATCGCGCGCCAGGTGGAGGCGGCCGGGCGCGAGATCGAGGCCGTCCACCTGGGCGGGATCTTCCCCTTCGCCCGCCCCCAGGGGCGCGGCGCGGCCGTGGGCGAGTGGTTCGCGGAACTCGCCGACAAGTGGCGCAGCGACCAGGGCATGATCAACGCGCTGGCCGCCGCCGGTCTGGACACCGACGAGGTGGAGGCCGAGCAGCTGCGGCTGATCGTGCGCAACCGCCGGGTCGGGACCAAGGAGGCGGAACGGTACTTCACCCGCCTGTTCGAGAGCGAGGGCGGCACCATCAAGGCGCCCGTCATCGCCGTCTGCGGTGACCGCGACCCGGCGACCGACTTCTACCAGGAGCGGTTCCGCGAGTGGCACCGGATCACCGGCACCACCGCCGTGGTGGTGCTGGACGAGGCCGGGCACTTCTACCTCAAGTACCGCGCGGCCGAGCTGGCCGACATCATCACGACCGTCCACCGCTCCGTCGCCGCCGGCACCGAGGACGCCCACCGCCGCGCCGACGACTCCACCTGGTGGCTGGCCGGCGTCTCGCGGGACGCCGAGGCCCCGGCGCCCGAGGCCGAGACCGAGGCCGAACCGAAGGCCGCGCCGATCCGCCCGACCATGCGGCGCTTCCTCACCGTCGCCTCCGGGCAGCAGGTGTCGATGATCGGCTCGGCGCTCACCGAGTTCGCCCTGCCGATCTGGATCTACCTCAAGACCGGCTCCCTCGCCCAGTTCGGACTGCTGGCCGCCTTCGGCCTGGTCCCCGGCATCCTCGCCGCGCCGATCGCGGGCGCCATCGTGGACCGGGGCGACCGCCGCCGGATCATGCTCTACGGCGACATCGCGGCCGGCGCCACCCAGGCGGTGATGCTCGCGCTCTACCTCTCCGGAGGCCTGGAGGTCTGGCACTCCTACGTCCTGATCGGCGTGCTCTCCACCGCGCTGACCTTCCAACGCCTCGCCTGGGGTTCGGCGGTGCCGCAACTCGTCCCCAAGCGCTTCCTCGGCCGGGCCAACGGCGTGGTCCAGATGGCGTTCGGCTTCGCCCAGTTCCTCGTCCCGCTGTTCGCCGTCGGCCTGCTCTCCGCGATCGGCCTCGGCGGCATCCTCACCCTCGACGTGACCAGCTATGTCGTCGCCACCGGCATCACCCTCGCGGTCCGCTTCCCGGACGTGATGGCCTTCAGCCGGCGGGAGAGCGTGGGCGCCGAGATCCGGGCCGGCTTCCACCGGGCCCTCGGCAGCCGCCACTTCCGGGCGATGCTGTTCTTCTTCGCGGTGCTGAACATCTTCCTCTCGCCGCTGTTCCTGCTCACCACCCCGCTGGTGCTCTCCTTCGCCCCGCTCTCGGCGGCCGGCTGGGTCTCGACGGCGGCCGGCGCCGGCGCCGTGCTCGGCGGCATCACCCTGCTGGTCTGGGGCGGCCCGCGCCACCTGCGGCTGCGCGGCGTGCTCCTCTCCACCCTCGCGCTGGCCGCCGCCTGCCTGGTCACCGGCCTGCACCCGTCGATCCTGGTGGTCGCCCTCGGGGCGTTCGGCATGACGTACGGGCTGGCGCTGGTGAACGGCGTCTACGCGACGATCATCCAGACCAAGGTGCCGCTGCGCTTCCACGGCCGCGTGATCGCCGTCAACACCATGGTCGCCTGGTCCACCCTGCCGGTCGGGTTCGCGCTGGTGGCGCCGTTCGGGCCGAAGCTGCTCCAGCCGCTGATGGACGAGGACGGCGCGCTCGCCTCCACCGTCGGCCAGGTCATCGGTACCGGCGAGGGCCGCGGCATCGGCCTGCTCTACCTGGTGTTCGGCCTGGCCATGGCCGCCCTGGCGCTGATCTGCCTCTGCATCCCGGTGCTCGCCCGGTTCGACCAGGAGGTGCCGGACGCCGAGTCCGACGACCTGGTGGGCCTGGAGGCCGTCCAGGCCCGCGTCCGGCAGACCACCCGGCCCGCCGCCCAGTCCGCCGCCCGGTCCACTCTCCAGCCCACCGTCGAGCCCACCACCCAGCCTGCCGTCCAGCCCGTCGGCCGGTCCGCCGCCGAGCCCGTCGCCATGGCCGCCGCCACCGTCGCGGCCGTGCACCACCCCGAGAACGAGGTCGCCCGATGACCGGCCCTGACCGCAACGGCGCCGACCGCGCGCCGAGCCCCGTCGCCACCCACCCGCTGACGGACGAGCAGCGCCGACTCTGGTTCCTCCAGCAACTCCACCCGGACGACGCCGGGTTCAACATGTACCTCAACCGGCGCTGGACCGGCCCGATCGACCCGGCCGCCCTGCGTACCGCGCTCCACCGGCTGACCACCCGGCACGAGATCCTGCGTACCCGCTTCGCGCTCGACGGTGAGGAGCCCGCCCAACTCGTCCAGCCCCCGGCCGAGATCGACCTCGTCCGGGTCGAACTCCCGGACGGCGCCACCGAGCAGGACTTCACCGAGGCCTGCCGCCCGTTCGTCAACGCGCCGTTCGACCTCGCCGCCCGGCCGCCGCTGCGGGCCGCGCTGATCAGCGCCGGAGAGCGGCAGCACGCCCTCTGCGTGGTCCTGCACCACATCGTCTCCGACGGCTGGTCCTTCCGCACCATGTGGCGCGAGCTGCTCGCCCTCTACCGCGAGGCGATCGGCGAGGCGCCCGCCGGCCTGCCGCCACTCGACCTCCAGTACGGCGACTTCGCCCGCGCCGAACGGGCCCGGGCGGACGGCGGGGCCGCCGAGGAGGCGTTCCGCTACTGGACCGAGCGGCTGGCCGGCACCGGCACCCTGCGGATGCCGCTCGACCACCCCAGGCCCGCCGAACCGGCCCACCCGGCCGGGTTCCTCACCGTGGACCTCGACCCCGCGCTCACCGCCGGACTCGACCGGCTGGCCCGCGAACAGCGCTGCACCCCGTTCATGGTGCTGCTCGCCGCCTACCAGAGCGTGCTGGCCCGCTGGACCGGCAGCCACGACTTCGTCGTCGGCACCCCGCTGGCCGGCCGCAACGAGACCGCGTACGAGCCGCTGCTCGGCTACTTCAGCAGGACCGCGGTGATCCGCGCCGATCTCACCGGCGAGCCGGACTTCCGGACCGTCCTGCGCCGCGTCCGCTCCGCCACGCTCGCCGCGCTCGGCCACCAGGACGTGCCCGTCGAGCGGGTCGCGGCCCACCTCGGCCTGCCCGCCGAGGCCGGCGCCGGGCCGCTCTACCAGGCCGTCTTCGTCCACCAGAGCCAGTACGAACTGGCCGACGGCAGCGGCGAGCCGTCGCTGCCCGCCGGCGTCCGCACGGCGAGCATGGACTCGGGCTTCGAGCAGGCCAAGACCGATCTGCTGCTGGACAGCTGGCGCACCGCCGACGGCGGGATGGCGCTCTCCTTCTGCTTCGACCGGGAGGTCTTCGAACGCGACACCGTCGAGGCGCTCGGCCGGCGCTGCCGCACCCTGTTGTCGCGGGTCGTCGGCGATCCGGAACTCCCGCTGCACGGCGACTGGCTGATCGGTTCGGAGGAGCGTGCCACCCTGCTCGCCCTCGGCGCCGGGCCCACCGTGCCGGCGGCGCCCGAGGCACCCGACGCGGCCCGGCCGGTGCTGACGCGGTTCGCCGAGCAGGTCGCGGCCCGGCCCTCGGCGCCCGCCCTGGAGTGCGAGGGAGAGCACCTTACGTACGCCGAACTCGACCACCGCTCCACCGTGCTGGCCGGCCTGCTCGGACCGGTGGCCGGCCGGGCGGTGGCGGTCCGGATGGCGCCCTCCTTCGACTTGGTCACCGCGCTGCTGGCGATCTGGAAGGCCGGCGCCGGCTACCTCCCGCTCGACCCCGCCCACCCCGAGGAGCGGCAGCGCCTGATGCTCCACGAGGCGGACGCCGCCCTCCTCCTCACCACCGGCGGACCGCGGCCGGACCTGGGCGTGCCGACCCTCGCGCCGCCCGCCGACTGGACCGCCCACGGGACCGCCGGGCCGCCCGCGCCGTTCGCCCCGTCCGACCCGGCCGGCCTCGCCTACGTCCTCTACACCTCGGGCTCCACCGGCACCCCCAAGGGCGTCGCCGTCGAACACGCCGCGCTCGCCGCCCGCGTCGACTGGATGGCGGGCCCGGACGGCTACGCGCTCCAACCCGCCGACCGGATCGTCCAGTTCGCTTCCATCGGCTTCGACACCCACGCCGAGGAACTCTGGCCCGCCCTCTCCGCCGGCGCCTGCGTCGTGCTGCTCCCCGGCGGCGGCCGGACCCTGCCCGACCTGCTGCGCGGCCCCCAGGGCGCCTCCGTCACCGTGCTCGACCTGCCCACCGCCTACTGGCAGGAGCTGGTCTCGCTCGACGACCAGGCACCCTGGCCGGCCGCCCTGCGCCTGCTGGTGCTCGGCGGCTCCGAGGCCCGCGCCGACACCGTCGCCCGCTGGCGCGACCGGCACGGCGACACCGTCCGGCTGGTCAACACCTACGGCCCCACCGAGGCCACCGTCATCGTCACCGCCGCCGAACTCGGCGCACCCGACGAGACCCGCCGGCCCCCGCTCGGCCGCCCGCTGCCCGGCGTCCGCCTTTACGTGCTCGACGAGCGCGGCGCCCTGCTCCCGGCCGGCTCCGAGGGCGAGCTGTACATCGCCGGCACCGGCCTCGCCCGCGGCTACCTGAACCGGCCCGAGCTGACCGCGGCCTCGTTCCCGCCGGACCGCTACGCCCCCGACCCGGCGCCCGGCGCCCGCATGTACCGCACCGGCGACCGGGCCCGCTGGCGGGCCGACGGGCAGCTGGAGTACCTCGGCCGCGCCGACGACCAGCTGAAGATCCGCGGCTACCGGATCGAACCCGCCGAGATCGAGGCCGCCCTGACCGCCCACCCGGCGGTCGCCCGCGCCGCCGTCGTGGTCCGCGACGGGCGCCGGCTGCTCGGCTACGCCGTCCCCCGCCCGGGTGCCGCGCTCCGGCCCGCCGAACTGCGCGAGCACCTCGCCCTGCGGCTGCCCGCCTACATGGTCCCCGACACCGTCGTCCCGCTCGACCGGCTGCCGCTGACCGCCAACGGCAAACTCGACACCGCCGCACTGCCCGAGCCCGACCCGGCCGCCGGGACGGGCCGCGAGTACCTGGCACCGCGCACCGACGCCGAGCAACTGGTCACCGAGCTGTGGCAGGAGGTGCTCGGGGTGCCCAGGGTAGGCGTGCTGGACGACTTCTTCGAACTCGGCGGCGACTCGCTGCTGGTCACCCGGGTCGCCGCCCGCATCCGGGCCGGGGTCGGCCTGGACGTGCCGATCCGCGACGTCTTCGAGAGCCCCGTCGCGGCGGCCCTCGCCGCCCGGATCGAGGCCCTGCTGATCGCCGAGATCGACGCCCTCACCGAGGCCGAGGCGGCCGGCCGGCTCGCCGGGTAGCCGGCCCGGCGTACTGCGGCCCGGCCCCTCGGTACCGGGGGGCCGGGCCGAAGTTTCACGACCAGACTCAATCCACCTCGGGCGACGGCGAGTTGGAGGCGGTGGCCGGCGGGAAGGAGTAGACGTTCCCCGGTGAGACGATCTTCGTGATCGCCTGCCCGAACAGGGTCGACGGCTCCTCGCCCTGGTACGAGATGTCGGTGTTCAGCAGGACCACCAGCGTGGCCTGCGCCTGCGGCAGATACACCGTCAGGCTCTGGTACCCCGGCAGCGAGCCGTTGTGCCCGATCCACCCGTGGTTGGAGAACACGCCCAGGCCGTACCCGATGTCCGCCGACGAGGTCGGCAGCGACTTCAGCCGCTCGGCCTGCGTCGCCGGGCTCAGCAGCGAACCGGTGGCCAACTCCTTCGCCCAGGCCTGCAGATCGGACAGGTCGGAGATGACCGCCCCCGCCGCCCACGCCCAGGACGGGTTCCAGTCCGTGGCGTCCGTGACCGACCCGTCCGGCGTCTGGTTGGTGTAGCCGCGCGCGTGCGGCTGCGGGAACGACGCGTCCGTCGGGAACACCGTCCGGTTCAGCCCGGCCGGGTCGAACACCTGCTGCTTCAGGTAGTCGCCGAGCGACTGCCCGCTGAGCTTCTCCACCACCAGGCCGAGCAGCACCGTATTGGTGTTGGAGTACTCGAACCGCGCGCCCGGCGCGAAGTTCGCCGGGTGCTTGAAGCTGTACGCCAGCAACTGCTGTGGCGTGAAGACCCGGTTCGGATCGCCGATCACGGCCTGCGTGAAGTCCGGGTCCGAGGTGTACGGGAAGAGGCCGCTGCGCATCCCGGCCAGCTGCCGCAGGGTGATGGCGTCCCCGTTCGGCACGTCCGGGACGTACGCGGAGACCGGGTCGTCCAGCCCCGCCTTGCCCGCGTCCACCAGCCGCAGCAGGCCGGTCACCGTGAACGTCTTGGTCACACTGCCGATCCGCATGTTCAGCCCGGTGACCATCGGCGTGCCCGCGACCTTGTCGGAGACCCCGAAGGCCCGCTGATAGCTGCCGCCGGGGGTGGTGAGACCGACGATCACACCGGGCACGGACGCCTGGCTGAGCACCTGCTTGACCGCGTCGTCCAGTTTCGCGGTGACGTCGGGGGTGAGCGCCACCACGCCGCCGCCCGACGCGGAGGCCGAACCGGACGGGCCGGCGCTGCCGGACGGGCTGGCAGAACCGGACGGGCTCGCCGAACCCGTGGCACTGGGGGAGCCGGTGGCACCGGGAGAGCCCGTGCCACCGGGGGAACCGCTGCCGGGGGAACCGGGGGAGCCGGCGGGGTACGACACCGACGGGCTCACCGCCGTCGGACTCGGCGCCGTCGGGCTGACCGCCGCCGGAACGGCCGTCACCACCGGCCCGCCCGGGGCGGCCGCCTGCGGGTCACCGGAGCAGCCGGCACCCGCCAGCAGCCCGGTCAGGGCCAGCGCGGCGGCGGTCACCCGCCCGCCGGGGCGGGGAGCGGCGGAGTGCGGCCGTCGTTTCTTCGTCGTCATGTTCGAGGCGCCTCTCTGGCCGGACGGCCCCGGAGCGGCGCTCCACGAGGCCGTGGGGGAGCGATCGCCACCGTATGCGCGCCACGACCGCCCCGCGCGGC
This sequence comes from Kitasatospora sp. NPDC088548, assembly GCF_044753005.1. Lineage (NCBI taxonomy): Bacteria > Bacillati > Actinomycetota > Actinomycetes > Kitasatosporales > Streptomycetaceae > Kitasatospora > Kitasatospora sp. NPDC088548. Next base: position 6,238 of record NZ_JBIVMI010000023.1, on the reverse strand, counting down.
GGCCGCCGACCCGCTGGCCCGAACGGACCCACCGCTCAGCCGAGTGCCCCAACCCCGCTGGCGCCCCGCGCCGTTCTCCCCCAGAGTCCCCTGTCCCACCCCCGGGCGGGCCCCGCCGCACCCCGCCCGGACCGCCGGTCAGCAGCCCGCCGCCGAGGCCAGCGCCGCCTCGAACTCCCCGGCCAGCTCCGCGATCGCCGCCGCCGGGAACGCGTACTCGTTGTACCGCAGCCAGCACCGCAGGCTCCCGTCCGGCTGCTCGGCCGCCATCAGCTCCGGCACGTGCAGGTCCCCGCCGGGCAGCGGCCACGGCACCGTCGTGTTGCGCGGCAGCTCCCACTCCTCGCACGCCACCCCCGGCAGCTGCGCCGGCGCGTTCCAGCTCTCGTACCGCAGCCAGGCGGCGAACGGGGCCCGCGGGCTGAACTCGGCGAACGGGTACAGCTGGTGGTCCAGCGCGCCCGTCGAGGCCGCCCGCACCCGGTCCAGCAGCTCGGCGAAACCGGGGGAACCGCTCGCGTCCACCCGCACCAGCAGCGACTGCACGAAGCACCCCACCGCCCGCTCGGCCTCCGGCCGCGGCCGCCCCGGCACCGGCGTCATCAGCACCAGGTCCGGCTGCCCGCTGCGCGCCGCCAGCAGCCCGCTCCACACCGCCGCCACCGCCAGGAACGGCGTCGCGCCCAGCTCCGCCGCCCGCGCCCGCAGCGCCTCCGCCCGGTCGGCCGGCACCGTGAACCGGTGCGCGTCACTGAGCACCGTCTCGGTCACCCGACGGCCCGGGAACGGGTCGATCGCCTCCGGCGCCCCCGCCAGCGTCCGCCCGAAGTACGCCCGCGAGACCGGCCAGTGCCCGTTCGACCACTCCACCAGCTCGCGGTACGCCGGGCCCGGCCGGGGCGCCGGCACCGGACGGCCCCGCCGCAGCGCCGAGTACAGCACACCCAGCTCGCGCAGCAGCACCCCCACCGACCAGCCGTCGGCGACGATGTGGTGCACCGCGAGGAGCACGATGTGCTCCTCCGGTCCCCGGCTCACCACCGCCAGCCGGGTCATCGCCCCCTCGGCCAGGTCCGTCAGCCGGTCCCGCTCGGCGATCAGCCGCGCCGAGACCTGCTCGTCGCTCTCCCCGGGCGCCTCCACCAGCAGCACGTCCGCCCGCGGCTCCTCGTCCACCACCGTCCGCACCACGCCCTCCCCGGCGTCCGGCACCGGCACGAACCGGGTACGCAGCGCCGGATGCCGCCGGACCGCCTCGCGCAGCGCCTCGGCCAGCACATCCGTCCGCAGCGCCTCCGTCACCCGGAACACCACGGCCACCGAGCCGACGTTGCGGCCCTGCGCCTCGGCCATCCAGCGCAGGAAGTTCTCCTGCTGCGCGGTGAGCGGCACCTCGTGGGGCCGCGCCCGCAGCGCGCGCAGGAACGGTGACACCTCGGTGTGCTCCCGTACCGGCTCCACCGGTCCGGCCGCCCCCGCCTCGCCGAGCCAGGCGGCCTGGGCCCGCAGCGAGGGCCGCTCGAAGACCAGCGCCGTGCCGGCCGTCACGCCGAACTCGGCGGAGATCGCGGCGGCCAGCTGCACCGCCCGGAAGGAGTCGCCGCCGAGCGCGAAGAACTCCTCCTCGACCGCGCGCACCGGCCGCCCCAGCACCCGCCGCCAGAGCGCGGCCAGCGCCACCTCCCGGTCCGTCGCGGGCGCGGTTCCGGCGCCGTCGTCCGCCGCGGGCTCCGTGAACCGGGCCCGCAGCTCGTGCTTCACCACCTTGCCGCTGGGGTTGCGCGGCAGCCCGTCCGTCACCAGGATCCGCACCGGCAGCTCGGGCCGGGCCAGCCGGGCCCCCAGGAAGAGCCGCAGCGCGTCCACGTCCAGCCCGCCCGCCGCCGGTACCACGGCGGCCACCGGCACACTGCCCATCACCGGGTGCGGTACGCCCAGCGCCGCCGCGTCCGCGACCTGAGGGTGCTCGTGCAGCGCCTCCTCGATCCGCAGCGTGGAGACCTTCAGCGCACCCGACTTGATGATGTCGCTCTCCCGGTCCACCAGGTACAGGAAACCGTCCTGGTCCAGCCGGCCGAGATCGCCCATCCGCACCCAGCCGTCCCGGAAGACCGCCTCCGACCGCTCGGCCGCGCCCACGTACCCGCGCGGCGGTCCTGGCTGGCGCAGCCAGATCTCCCCGGTGCCGCCCGGTGGCACCGGCTCGCCGTCGGCGCCGAGGACGCGCAGGTCGGCCGGATCGGCCGGGCGGCCCACCGAGCCGGGCCTGCGGGTGTCGACGATGGCCGAGATCTGGGCGGGCGAGGCCTCGGCGGAGGTGTAGGTGTTGACCAGGGTGGCCTTCGGCAGCGCGGCGGCCAGCCCGGCGGCCACCGCCCCCGGCAGCGCCGCGGCAGAACAGCTGACCAGCAGCACGCCGCCCAGGTCGCGCCGCCCGGCGACACCCGAGTTCAGCAGCTCCACGGCCATCGACGGAACCAGGAAGACGGTGCCCGCCCGGTACTCCTCCACCACCCGTCCGAACTCCTCCGCGTCGAAGCGGGGCAGGCAGATCGTGGCCGGCTGCGCGGTGAGCGCGTTCACCAGCACCACCTGGGCGGCGTTGGTCCCGATCGGAAAGGCGTGCACCGCGAACCGGGAGTGGGCGTACGGGCGCGGCCGCGGGTCGGCCACCAGCCCGGCGGTGAGGCTGGCGTGCGCGGCACGCACGCCCTTGGGCGCGCCGGTCGTGCCGGAGGTGCCGATCACCTGGGCGACGTCCCCGGGCGCCGGCCGGTGCGGCGGCTCCCCGCCGGGACCACCGGCGGCCGTCAGCGCGTCCAGCCGGAACGAGGCGAGCCCGGCGGCGGCGCCGCGGCCCTCCCCGGGCGAGTCGCCGGATATCGCCCAGCGCGCCCCGGCGGCCGCGACCAGCCGGTCGGTGTCGCCCTGCGACAGGTCCTCGCGGATCACCAGCGCCGCCGCCCCGGCGTAGTGGGCGGCCAGGAACGCGACGGCGTACCCGTCCCACTCCCGGTTGGCGAACAGCAGGGCGATCCGGTCGCCCGGCCGCACCCCGGCCCGGGCCAGCCCGTGTGCCGTCCGTACCGCCCGCTCCCGCCACCGCCCGTAGGTGAGGGAGCCGCCGCCCGGCACCAGCAGGGCCACCCGCTCGGGATGCCGGGCTGCCCGGTGGTCCAGCAGATCGGGGAGGGTGAGCGGCGGGTGCGCGGTGCGGGCGGTGCTCTGGGCGTTGATGACGACTCCCGGGATGGCCGGCTGCGGGGCGGTGCGACCGCGGGCCTCCCGGGTCGCCGACTGGTCCAGACCGTAGCGGAGCCGTGAAGCCGTGCGCTACACCTCACTACACATCGTCAAGGATCTTCACGGCCAAGGAAGTTCGCCCCCGGACGGTTCCGGGCGCCCGCCGCCCACTCGTCGCTCGCCCATTGGGCGCTCCCTTGGGCGCGCCGTCGGGCGCTCCGCCGAACGGGTGCCGCCCGGCACGCCGCACCGCCCACCGGGCCGGGCTCGGGCACGATCGTTTAGCCCAGCTGTGGCGGCCCTTAAGAATTCCTCGATGGACCGCACCCCCTCCCACCAGGCAGATTGCTCCATGCCCGGTGCGACGGAGGCAGGAGCAGCCACCCCGCCGGGCCCCGCCGGCCTGCCCACACCAGGCCGCCCCCTCGTGCGTCAGGAGCCGCCGCAGTGAAGGCACTCGTCAAGCAGAAGGCCGAGCCCGGGCTCTGGCTGATGGACGTACCCACGCCTGCCATCGGCCCCGGCGAGGTGCTGATCAAGGTGCTGCGCACCGGCATCTGCGGCACCGATCTGCACATCCGCAACTGGGACGGCTGGGCGCAGCAGACCATCACCACCCCGCTCGTCCTCGGCCACGAGTTCGTCGGCGAGGTCGCCGAGGTCGGCGCGGCCGTCGCGGACATCGCCGTCGGCGACCTGGTCAGCGGCGAGGGCCACCTGGTCTGCGGCAAGTGCCGCAACTGCCTGGCCGGCCGCCGCCACCTGTGCCGCAACACCGTCGGCCTGGGCGTCGGCCGGGACGGCGCGTTCGCCGAGTACGTCGCCCTGCCCGCCGCCAACGTCTGGGTGCACCGGGTGCCGGTGGACCTCGACGTCGCCGCGATCTTCGACCCGTTCGGCAACGCCGTGCACACCGCGCTGACGTTCCCGCTGGTCGGCGAGGACGTGCTGATCACCGGCGCGGGCCCGATCGGCATCATGGCCGCCGCCGTTGCCAAGCACGCCGGCGCCCGCAATGTGATGATCACCGACGTCTCCCCGTACCGCCTCGACCTCGCCCGCAAGGTCGGCGTCACGCTGGCGCTGAACGTCGCCGAGCACACCATCGAGGAGGGCCAGCGGCAGCTCGGCCTGCGCGAGGGCTTCGACGTCGGCCTGGAGATGTCCGGCCGCCCCGAGGCGATGCAGTCGATGATCGCCAACATGACGCACGGCGGGAAGATCGCCATGCTCGGCCTGCCCGCCGAGCAGTTCCCGGTGGACTGGGCCTCGATCGTCACCTCGATGATCACCATCAAGGGCATCTACGGCCGCGAGATGTTCGAGACCTGGTACGCGATGTCCGTCCTGCTGGAGGGCGGCCTCGACCTCAACCCCGTGATCACCGGCCGGTACGCCGCCACCGACTTCGAAGCCGCCTTCGACGACGCCGCCGGCGGCCGCTGCGGCAAGGTCATCCTCGACTGGACCGTCTGACACTCTGTAGGGAGACACCGTGTTCGACAACGTGCGCGACGACCTGGCCGCCACCCTCGACGAGATCCGCGAGGCCGGCCTCTTCAAGCCCGAGCGGGTGATCGGCAGCCCGCAGAGCGCCGCCGTCACCGTCACCACCGGCGGGCGCCCCGGGGAGGTGCTCAACTTCTGCGCCAACAACTACCTCGGCCTGGCCGACCACCCCGAGGTGATCGGCGCTGCCAAGGAGGCGCTGGACCGCTGGGGCTACGGCATGGCCTCGGTGCGCTTCATCTGCGGCACCCAGGACGTCCACAAGGAGCTGGAGGACCGCCTCTCGGCCTTCCTCGGCCAGGAGGACACCATCCTGTACTCCTCCTGCTTCGACGCCAACGGCGGCGTCTTCGAGACCCTGCTCGACGAACGGGACGCCGTCATCTCCGACGCGCTCAACCACGCGAGCATCATCGACGGCATCCGCCTCTGCAAGGCCCGCCGCCACCGCTACGCCAACCGCGACCTGGCCGACCTCGAACAGCAGCTCAAGGAGACCGCCGACGCCCGGCGCCGGCTGATCGTCACCGACGGCGTCTTCTCGATGGACGGCTACGTCGCCCCGCTGCGCGAGATCTGCGACCTGGCCGAGCGCTACGACGCCATGGTCATGGTGGACGACTCGCACGCCGTCGGCTTCGTCGGCCCCAACGGGCGCGGCACCCCCGAGCTGCACGGCGTGCTGGACCGCGTCGACATCATCACCGGCACCCTCGGCAAGGCCCTCGGCGGTGCCTCCGGCGGCTACGTCGCCGCCCGCCGGGAGATCGTCGCCCTGCTGCGCCAGCGTTCGCGGCCGTACCTGTTCTCGAACTCGCTCGCCCCGGTGATCGCCGCCGCCTCGCTGAAGGTGCTCGACCTGGTCGAGCGTTCGACGGAGCTGCGCGAGCAGCTGGCCGCCAACACGGCGCTGTTCCGGTCCAGGATGACCGAGGCCGGCTTCGAGATCCTGCCCGGCGACCACCCGATCGCCCCGGTGATGATCGGCGACGCCGCCAGGGCCGGCCGGCTCGCCGAGCTGCTGCTGGAGCGCGGCGTGTACGTGATCGGGTTCTCGTTCCCGGTCGTCCCGCACGGCCAGGCCCGGATCCGGGTGCAGCTGTCCGCCGCCCACTCCACCGAGGACGTCGAGCGCGCCGTCGCCGCCTTCATCGACGCCCGGGCGGCCCTGGGGGAGTAGCCCCCTGGGGCGGCTCCGCTCGGCTCGGCTTGGCGCCCGGGCGCCCCTCGCCGGGTGCGCCCCACCGGACCGCCCGTGGCCCGTCCGCTCGGAACCGGACGTGCCACGGGCCCCAAGCCGCCGTGCGGCGGAGGCTGGACCAGCCCGCCTCCGCCGCACGGCACACCAGACCACCTGCCCCACCCTCCTGCCCCGGAGTGAGAAGTCGGCCCCGCCGCCATATGACACCCGGGGGGGGGGGGCCCGGCCCCCAGGCGCAAATTGGCCCGGGTAGGCGGCCCACGGCGGCGGGGCCCGGGGGGGCGG
>NZ_JBIVMI010000022.1:0-151482 GCF_044753005.1 Kitasatospora sp. NPDC088548 | reverse complement strand
GTGACGCCACGCATGGCTGCTCTGCGGTGCGGGGGCAGCAGGCGCCTACTGCCCGGGAAACAGGCGTTACTGACGATCCGTCGGACCGACCGTGAGATAGACCATAACGCACGAGCGCTTAAATTTAAGCCCGATGCGAGAAGGTTCCCTCTCAGGGGGGATGCTGGCCATACGAGGCGACACTCCGGCACCAAATAGACCCATTCGCGAGCAGCGCGGCACACTGGCCTCAGCACCCGCAGAGAGGACACCATGGCCCTTCGCCCCAACCCAACCCTTCGTCAGCGCCGCCTCGGCGCCGAACTGCGGAGGATGCGAGAGCAGGCCGGCTTCGGAGGCAGCCACCTCGCCCGCACGCTCGGTGTGACCCCTGCCCAGGTGACTCAGATGGAGAACGGGAAGACCGGCGTCAGCGTGGAGCGTCTGCGCGCGATCACCGCGGCCTGCAGGTGCGCCAATGGACCCCTGGTCGACGCACTCGCCGACATGATCGGGGAACGAGGAAAGGGCTGGTGGGAGGAGTACCGCCACAGCTTGACCACCGACCTGCTTGACGTGGCGGAGATTGAGGGCCACGCCCAAAGAATCTTCACCTACACGATCACCTTCGTTCCTGGGCTGCTCCAAACCCCTGCATACGCAACCTCCGTGTTCACCCGCGCGATCCCGCCCCTGCCGCGCTCCGATGTCGACCTCAGGATGGCCTTCCGCATTCAGAGGCAGCACATCATCCGATCGGGCGCGACGCCCTACACGGCATTCGTCCACGAGGCCGCACTCCGCATGCAGTTCAGCGGACCACGGGTTCTCGCTGCGCAGCTCGGCGCTCTCATCCAGGACTCCGAGAGCCCCGGCATCTCAGTTCGAGTTGTGCCGTTCGATATCGAGTCGCTGCCTGGCCCCAGCGAGAACTTCACCTACATCGAGGGCCCTGTCCCCGAGCTGGACACGGTGCAGATTGACACCAGCTTCGATTGCCAGCTCTTCGACGCTCCCGCCCAACTGTCAAGTTACCGCGAGATCCTCGCCCGAATGGCATCCGTAGCCCTCTCGGAAGAAGACTCACGAGACTTCATCCAATCCATCAAGAAAGAGATAGTGAGCAAACATGGGTAGCCCCGCATGGCAGAAGTCCAGCTACAGCGGCGCAAACAACGCCTGTGTCGAGGTGCGTACCGTCAACGGGCTGGTCGAACTCCGCGAGTCGGACAGCGGTGACATCATCGTCCGCACCACCCCCGTCAAGTTCGCCACGTTCCTCCAGGGCGCCAAGGCCGGCGAGTTCGACCACCACGCCAGCCCCACCACCTGACCCAGACCGACCAGCAACACACCTCACGACCCGGGGCTGAAATGTCCAACACCGACTGGCAGAAGTCCAGCTACTGCGCCTCGAACGACGAGTGCGTCGAGGTCCGCACCGTCGACGGGCTGGTCGAGCTGCGTGAGTCCGACGAGGGTGACGTCATCGTCCGCACCACCCCCGTCAAGTTCGCCACGTTCCTCCAGGGCGCCAAGGCCGGCGAGTTCGACCACCACGCCAACTCCACCGCCTGATAGCCCATGGCGGCCCTCGCTCACCCGAGCGAGGGCCGCCATGCATCAGGCAGCAGGCGTCGGCCCGCAGCGCCGTCCGGAATGTCGAGCGGCGGCCGGTCACGGCACCTCGGGGAGCAGCGGAGGCCGCAGGCGCAGCAGAAGATGCCGTTCGCCGCGAGCGCGGGGCTTCCGGTTCCGACTGATCGTCACATCCCTTGTCCGCCCCCTTGTTTGACCTCCATCTGCCCTGGGCAGGCGTTGGAACAGACAAGGGGGCGGTGACATGTTCACACACTTGCAAAGATGTAACAGTACGTAACAAGTAGGAAATCCAAGCATTCGGCGGCTCCAGGGCCTCTCGGCCACCTCGGAGCCCCTCTCCAGCCCCTCCACTGTCCGATATCCGGACACCTGCGTTCGGCGCCAGTGCGGCGGACAGGCATGTCCGATTATCGAACAGGCCAGTAGTCACAAGCATTTCTGGGCCTTACAGTCGGCTACTGTCGAGTAGATCCCCGGCAGTTCCGGGTCGATCGAGCCAGAACGACCACATAATGAGACAGCTGCTCTGTGTGCTCATAACAAGAGAATCACAGCCTCGCCACATCACTGCCCGAGTAGCCCAGAGGCATCTAGAGTCACGGCCAGTCACCGCGCCACCGGATTGGGCCAGGCCCATCGCGCACCCCGGCTCCCGCCACTCAGGCGCGGCGCCTTCCTGAACCGAAGGGGACCCTCGTGCGTCATCGTTCAGCAGTTGTCGTGAGCATTGCCGTGATCGGCGCTCTCAGCCTCAGCGCCTGCGGCTCCCGCGACGATAAGAAGTCCGGTGACGGCAACAACACCGGCGGGGCCACCACCACCGTCACCATCGGCATCGACGCCCCGCTCACCGGCGACCTCTCCGCCCTCGGCCTCGGCATCAGGAACTCCGCCGAACTCGCCGTCAAGCAGGCCAACGAGAAGAACGAAGTCCCCGGCGTCACGTTCCAGATCAAGGCCCTCGACGACACCGGCAAGCCCGGCCCCGGCCAGCAGAACGCCACCCAGCTGGTCGCCGACAAGAGCGTCGTCGGCGTCGTCGGACCGCTCAACTCCAGCGTCGCCCAGTCGATGCAGCAGATCTTCAACGACGCCAACCTGGTCGAGGTCTCCCCCGCCAACACCGGCGTCGCCCTCAGCCAGGGCGAGAACTGGGCCACCGGCACGAAGGTCCGCCCCTTCAAGTCCTACTTCCGCACCGCCACCACCGACGCCGTCCAGGGCCCCTTCGCCGCCCAGTTCCTGGTCAACGACGCCAAGAAGACCAAGGTCTTCCTCATCGACGACCAGAAGACCTACGGCGCCGGCCTCGCCGCCACCTTCAAGGGCGAATTCACCAAGCTCAAGGGCACCATCGTCGGCGAGGAGCACGTCAACCCCGACGACCGCGACTTCTCCGCCATCGCCACCAAGGTCAAGAGCTCCGGCGCCGAAGCCGTCTACTACGGCGGCGAATACCCCGCCGCCGGCCCCCTCTCCCTCCAGCTCAAGGAAGCCGGCGTCAACATCCCCCTGATGGGCGGCGACGGCATCCAGAGCGGCGACTTCATCAAGCTCAACCCCAAGAGCCAGGGCGACTACGCCACCGCCGTTGGCCTCCCCGTCGACCAGCTCCCCACCGCCGCCAAGTTCATCGCCGACTACAAGGCCGCCGGCTACAAGGACGCCTACGAGACCTACGGCGGCTACGCCTACGACAGCAGCTGGGCCATCATCCAGGGCGTCAAGAACGTCGTGACCGCCAACGGCGGCAAGCTCCCCGCCAACCCCCGCGCCAAGGTCGTCGAAGCCGTCCAGAAGGTCACCTTCGATGGCGTCACCGGCAAGGTCTCCTTCGACGAGTTCGGCGACACCACCAACAAGCAGCTCACCGTCTACACCGTCAAGGACGGCAAGTGGGCCGTGGAGAAGTCCGGCACCTTCAACGGCTGAGCCTGACCAACCGTCAAGCCGCCCACCACACACAGGAACAACCCGCGCGGGGGCACCACCAGTGCCCCCGCGCGCACCCACATCCCACCACCCACGCGGACCCACGCGACACGCACAACGGAGGCCCAGCGGTGCACGATCTACCGCAACAGCTGGCCAACGGCCTGATCCTCGGCGCCCTCTACGGGCTCGTCGCGATCGGCTACACGATGGTCTACGGCATCGTCCAGCTCATCAACTTCGCCCACGGCGAGATCGTCATGGTCGGCGGCTTCGGCGCCCTGACCGCCTACCTCGCCCTCCCCGGCGGCACCACACTCTGGCTGGCCCTACCGCTGATGCTGCTCACCGGCATCCTGGTCTCCACGCTCACCGCCGTCGCCGCCGAGCGCTTCGCCTACCGGCCGCTGCGCACCGCACCCCGACTCGCCCCGCTGATCACCGCGATCGGCCTGTCGATCGTCCTCCAGCAACTCGTCTTCTCCTTCTACCCCGACGCCAAGAAGGCCCGGGTCTTCCCCAAGATCCCCGGCGACCCCTTCGAACTCGGCTCCGTCACCATCCAGCGCAGCGACATCTTCCTGATCATCGCCGCCCCGCTCTGCATGCTCGCCCTCGGCTGGTTCGTCACCCGCACCCGCTCCGGCCGCGCCATGCAGGCCACCAGCCAGGACCCCGACACCGCCAAGCTCATGGGCATCGACACCGACCGGATCATCGTCATGGCCTTCGCCATCGGCGCCGCCTTCGCCGCCGTCGCCGCCGTCGCCTACGGACTGCGCAGCGGCCAGGTCGACTTCCGAATGGGCTTCATCCTCGGCCTCAAGGCCTTCACCGCCGCCGTCCTCGGCGGCATCGGCAACATCTACGGCGCCATGCTCGGCGGCCTCGCCCTCGGCCTCGCCGAAAGCCTCGCCACCGGCTACATCCAGCACCTCCCCGGCATGCACCTCTTCGGAGGCGGCGCCTGGAAGGACGTCTGGGCCTTCGTACTCCTCATCGTCGTCCTGCTCGTCCGACCCCAGGGCCTGCTCGGCGAGCGCGTCGCGGACAGGGCGTGACCACCATGACCACCACCCCGGGCACCGAGACCACCCCGGTCATCCCGCTCCCCGCCCGCGCCGCCGCCCTCCTCACCGGCCTCGGCGCCACCGCCACCGCCGCCTCCGCCCTGATGTCCTGGACCTGGACCTCCGACTTCCCCGGCGACCTCACCTACTACGGCTCCCCCGCCGGCCTCCAATGGCTCGCCCTCACCGGCGGCCTGCTCACCCTCACCCTGCTGCTCGCCACCCACGGCACCCCCGGCCTGCGCTGGGCCGCCCCCGCCCGCAGCCACAACGCCGTCCTCCTCGCCGCCGTCGGCGCCTTCGCCGTCAGCTGGTTCTCCGTCATCGCCATCGCGGCCCACCTCGGCGGCCTCGCCAACCTCGACCCCGGCGGCTGGGTCGCCGCCCTCGGCTCCCTGCTCGCCCTCGCCGGCAGCCTCGCCCTCCCCCTCGACCGGCGCGACCGGGTACCGCTGCGCCTCCTCGACCGCAGGCTCTTCCTGCTCGTCCCCGCCGCCCCGATCGCCTGGTTCGGCGCCCACGCCGTCCCCGGCGACAAGCCGGTCGCCCCCGTCCTCACCGCCCTCGCCGGCGCCCTGCTGATCGCCGCCGGTCTCGTCGTCCTCATCCAGCTCGGCCACCTCGCCCACACCTGGCTGCGCCCGGGCACCGTCCGGCGCCCGCTCCCCGCCGCCCGTGAACTCCCCTCCTGGGCCGAGGTGCTGCTCATCGTCGCCGCCTTCGCGGTCGGCCTGTTCGCGATCACCTTCGGCATCGACACCGAGTACGGCGAACTGTTCACCGGCTACCTGCTGCTGGCCGCCGGCGTGGTCGCCGCGCTCGGCAAGGCCGGCCTGCTGGCCCGGCTGCGCGCGCTCACCGTCAAGCACCGCCCGGTCACCACCGGCGCCGCCTTCGCCGCCGCCGCCGGCTTCCCGTTCACCCAGACCAGCGACCAGTACACCTCCGTCGCCGCCAACATCCTGATCTTCGCCACCGTCGCCCTCGGCCTGAACATCGTCGTCGGCCTGGCCGGCCTGCTCGACCTCGGGTACGTCGCCTTCCTCGGCGTCGGCGCCTACGCCGCCGCCCTGGTCTCCGGCTCCCCCGCCTCGCCGATCCACGTCCAGCTCCCGTTCTGGGCCGCCATGCTGACCGGCGCCGCCGTCTCCATGGTCTTCGGCGTCCTCATCGGCGCCCCCACCCTGCGGCTGCGCGGCGACTACCTCGCCATCGTCACCCTCGGCTTCGGCGAAATCTTCCGCATCACCATGCTCAACCTCAACGGCACCACCGGACCCAAGGTCACCAACGGCTCCAACGGCATCCCGCGCATCCCCGACCTGGAGATCTTCGGCTTCGACCTGGGCAAGCCGCACACCGTCGCCGGCGTCGAACTCGGCCGGTTCTCCAACTACTACCTGCTGATGCTGCTGGTCACCGCCTTCGTCGTGCTCGTCTTCGCCCGGGTCGGCAACTCCCGGATCGGCCGCGCCTGGGTCGCCATCCGCGAGGACGAGACCGCCGCCGAGGCCATGGGCATCAACGGCTTCCGGCTCAAGCTGCTCGCCTTCGCCCTCGGCGCCTGCCTGGCCGGCCTCGCCGGCACCGTCCAGGCCCACGTCAGCTACACCGTCACCCCCGACCAGTACACCTTCGCCGAAGCCCTGCCGCCGAACTCCGCCTTCCTGCTCGCCGCCGTCATCCTCGGCGGCATGGGCACCATCAGCGGCCCGCTGGCCGGCGCCACCCTGCTCTTCCTCATCCCCAAGAAGCTCGAATTCCTCTCCAACTACCAGCTGCTCGCCTTCGGCATCGCGCTCATCGTGCTGATGCGGGTCCGCCCCGAGGGCCTCATCCCCAACCGGCGGCGGCAGCTGGAGTTCCACGAGGCCGACATCCCGGCGCAGGCGTCCGGCGACGCGGTCGCACTCACCAAGGCAGGGGCGTGACCAGCCAGATGACCACCACCGACGCCCCCGCCGCGGCCGGTACTCCGGCCGCCCCCGCCAAGCCGCTGCTGGAGGTCTCCGGCGTCACCATGCGCTTCGGCGGCCTCACCGCCGTCAACAACGTCTCCCTCACCGTCGGCGAAGGCGAGATCATCGGCCTCATCGGCCCCAACGGCGCCGGCAAGACCACCTTCTTCAACTGCCTCACCGGCCTCTACGTCCCCACCGAGGGCCGGGTCGCGTACCGGGGCACCGTGCTCCCGCCCAAACCCCACCTGGTCACCCAGGCGGGCATCGCCCGCACCTTCCAGAACATCCGGCTCTTCGCCAACATGACCGTCCTGGAGAACGTCCTGGTCGGCCGGCACACCAGGACCCGCGAGGGCCTCTTCTCCGCCATCCTGCGCGGCCCCGGCTACCACCGCGCCGAGGCCGAGAGCCGGGCCCGGGCCATGGAGCTGCTGGAGTTCACCGGGCTGGCCGACAAGGCCGAGCACCTCGCCCGCAACCTCCCCTACGGCGAGCAGCGGAAGCTGGAGATCGCCCGGGCCCTCGCCTCCGACCCCGGGCTGCTGCTGCTCGACGAGCCGACCGCCGGCATGAACCCGCAGGAGACCCGGGCCGCCGAGGAACTCGTCTTCGCCATCCGCGACCAGGGCATCTCCGTCCTCGTCATCGAGCACGACATGCGGTTCATCTTCAACCTCTGCGACCGCACCGCCGTACTCGTCCAGGGGCAGAAGATCGTCGAGGGCGACCGCGAGACCGTCCAGAGCGACGAACGCGTCATCACCGCCTACCTCGGCGCCCCGCTCGAAGGCACCACCGCCGCTACGGAGACCGACCAGTGACCGCACTCCTCGAGGTCCAGGACCTCCGCGTCGCCTACGGCAAGATCGAAGCCGTCAAGGGCATCAGCTTCACCGTCAACCAGGGCGAGGTCACCACCCTGATCGGCACCAACGGCGCCGGCAAGACCACCACCCTGCGCACCCTGTCCGGGCTGCTCAAGCCCACCGGCGGGACGATCACCTTCGACGGGCAGGACCTCACCGCCGTCCCCGCCCACAAGATCGTCGCCCTCGGCCTCGCCCACTCCCCCGAAGGCCGGCACATCTTCCCCCGCATGACCATCGAGGAGAACCTCCTCCTCGGCGCCTTCCTGCGCAGCGACACCGCCGGCATCACGGCCGACGTCGGACGCGCCTACGGCCTCTTCCCCATCCTCGGCGAACGGCGCGGGCAGGCCGCGGGCACGCTCTCCGGCGGCGAACAGCAGATGCTCGCCATGGGGCGGGCGCTGATGTCCCGGCCCAAGCTGCTGATGCTGGACGAGCCGTCGATGGGCCTCTCGCCGCTGATGATGCAGAAGATCATGGCGACGATCGTGGAGCTGAAGGCCTCCGGCACCACCATCCTGCTGGTCGAACAGAACGCCCAGGCGGCGCTCTCGCTCTCCGACCACGGCTATGTGATGGAGACCGGCCGGATCGTCCTCAAGGGCACGGGGGCGGACCTGCTGCACGACGAGTCCGTGCGGAAGGCCTACCTCGGCGAGGACTGAGCACCACGACGCGCCAGGGCCCGGCAGGCGTACCTGCCGGGCCCTGGACCTTGTCTCAGCCCTCGGACCCGGCCTCCTCGGCCTTCTTCTTGTCCTGGGCCTCGCCCTCCTCGATCACGGCCTCGGCGACCGCCGCCATCGTCATCCGGCGGTCCATCGAGGTCTTCTGGATCCACCGGAACGCGGCCGGCTCGTTCAGGCCGAACTTCGTCTGCAGCACGCTCTTCGCCCGGTCCACCAGCTTCCGGGTCTCCAGCCGCTGGGTGAGATCCGCGATCTCCTCCTCCAGCGTCCGCATCTCGGTGTACCGGGAGACGGCCATCTCGATCGCGGGCACCAGGTCGCTCTTGCTGAACGGCTTCACGATGTACGCCATCGCGCCCGCGTCCCGCGCCCGGTCCACCAGCTCCCGCTGCGAGAACGCCGTCAGCATGAGGACCGGCGCCAGGTGCGCCTCGTGGATCCGCTCGGCCGCCGAGAGGCCGTCCAGCACGGGCATCTTCACATCCAGGATCGCCAGATCCGGGCGGAGCTCCTCGACCAGCCGGAACGCCGTCTCGCCGTCACCGGCCTCGCCGACGACGGTGTACCCCTCCTCTTCGAGCATCTCCTTCAGGTCGAGGCGGATCAGCGCCTCGTCCTCGGCGATCACAATTCGGGTGATCTGGGGCATTTCGGTCTCAAGCGGCTCGGGCTGCTCGTCGGCGGTGCTCACGGGGCTCCTCGTTCCGGCGGGGTACTGCATGCACGAGGGTACCTAGACACGGTATGTTTGAACTCAAGCAGGGTCGGGGGCAACCTTCGAATCTGTGGGCGCCCCGGTAGCCCAGCGGAAGAGGCAATGGTCTCAAACACCATCCAGCGTGGGTTCGAATCCCACTCGGGGTACTTTTCCTTTAATTCAAAGGCGACCCAGGGCGGCCTGACGGTTGGCGATCTTCATCATTTCGAATGAAGATTCGCACGTCTCTTTTATCGTCGAGCGCGGCAACTCAAGGCCGCCGCCACGTCCACGCCCTCCGCATCGCCTGCGGCGACGCGCGGCCCGGGCTCATCGAGAAATGCTCACGGGCGATCACCGCCGTCGGCGTGCGGTGGAAGGCCGTCGCCCGTCCCTGTGGCGCCGTCAACGTCTCCGTCGCCCGCAAGCCCTGCGTCGCCCTCATGGACGCCCGCATCGGGCCCAAGTACTGACGGGGGCGCGGCCCCGCCCCCGGGGGAGGGAGGCCGCGCCGGCGTCAGGGGCGGTCAGGTGTCCAGCGTCCCCACGTGGTGGACGCGGACGAGGTTGGTGGAGCCGGTGAGGCCGGGCGGGGAGCCGGCCGTGATGACGACGATGTCGCCCTTCTGGCAGCGGCCCAGGGAGAGGAGGGCCGCGTCGACCTGCTCGACCATCTCGTCGGTGGTGGGGGCGAACGGGCCGAGGAAGGTCTCCACGCCCCAGGTGAGGGCGAGTTGGCTGCGGACGGCGGGTTCGTAGGTGAAGGCGAGGACGGGGATGGGCGAGCGGTAGCGGGTGAGACGGCGGGCGGTGTCGCCGGACTGGGTGAAGGCGACGAGGTACTTGGCGCCCAGGAAGTCGCCGATCTCGGCCGCCGCGCGGGCCACCGCGCCGCCCTGGGTGCGGGGCTTGCTGCCCGCGGTGAGCGGGGGGAGGCCGACGGCGAGGACGTCCTGTTCGGCGGCCTCGATGATCCGGCCCATGGTCTTGACCGTCTCGACCGGGAACTTGCCGACCGAGGTCTCACCCGAGAGCATCACCGCGTCGGTGCCGTCGAGGACGGCGTTGGCGACGTCGGAGGCCTCGGCCCGGGTGGGGCGGGAGGTGTTGATCATCGAGTCGAGCATCTGGGTGGCGACGATGACCGGCTTGGCGTTGCGCCGGGCCAGCTTGACGGCGCGTTTCTGAACCATCGGGACCTGTTCGAGGGGCATCTCCACGCCCAGGTCGCCGCGGGCCACCATGATGCCGTCGAAGGCGTCCACGATGGATTCCAGGTTCTCGACCGCCTGCGGCTTCTCCACCTTGGCGATGACCGGGACGAAGCGCCCCTCCTCCGCCATCACCCGGTGGACGTCCTCGATGTCGCGGCCGCTGCGGACGAAGGAGAGCGCGATCAGGTCGGCACCGGCCCGCAGGCCCCAGCGCAGGTCGGCGACGTCCTTGTCGCTGAGCGCGGGTACGGAGACGGCGACGCCGGGGAGGTTGAGGCCCTTGTGGTCGGAGACCAGGCCGCCCTCGATGACGATGCAGTGGACGCGCGGCCCGTCGACGTGGGTGACCTCCAGGGTGACCCGGCCGTCGTCGACGAGGATCCGCTCACCGCGCGACACGTCCGCGGCGAGGCCCGGATAGGTGGTGCCGCAGATGTCCTTGTCCCCCACGACGCCGTTGTCGGTGGAGATGGTGAACTCGTCGCCGCGTTCGAGAAGTACGGGCCCGTCCGCGAAGGTGTCGAGCCGGATCTTCGGGCCTTGAAGGTCGACGAGCACGCCGACACTGCGGCCCGTCTCGTCGGCGGCCTTGCGGACCCGGTGGTACCGCTCCTCGTGCTCAGCGTGGGAGCCGTGGCTCAGATTGAATCGGGCGATGTCCATCCCGGCGTCGACCAGGGACTTGATCTGGTCGTACGAGTCGGTGGCGGGCCCGAGAGTACAGACGATTTTTGCTCGGCGCATACTGCTGAGGGTAGGCATTACCCGCGCGTAACAACGACGTTCGTCCGGTCAGCGGGATGACCTTTGCCGGAAGGTGAGTTGAACAATCTGACACATCCTCGGACCGGTGTGCGACCCGGGGTGGCGTCACGGCCGGCGAACCCTCCGTCGATGCGATTCCGTGAAGGGGTGTTCACCTCCGGTTCATCGTGACTTCGGCCGCCGCTCGCGGCCCGGCGGGACGCTCGTCACCCGGGTGGACACCCGGGCGACGGATCGGACGAGGGGGAAACGTTCGGTATGAAGCGTGCATTCGGGGTGCTCGCGGCACTGCTGCTGCTCGGCGGGGTGGCGTATGCGCTGCTGAAGCCGTCCGACTCCGACCCGGCCGACGGGGCCGTCACGGTCACCGGCGTGATCGGGTCGGAGAAGCGCGCCTTCTTCCAGGATCCCGACGTGATCGCCGAGTTGGCCAAGCAGGGCCTCAAGGTGAACACCGAGACCACCGGTTCATGGCTGATGGGAGAGGTCAAGCTCAACACGATGGACTTCGCCTTCCCGGCCAGCATCTCGGCGGCCGAGGCACTCCGGAACCAGCTGACGATCAAGGACGCGCCGGTGCGCCCGTTCTACTCACCCCTGGTGATCCTGGCCCACGGGCCGGTGGCGGAGGTCCTGGCGCAGAACGGGCTGGCCAGCATGGACCCGGCCACCAGGGTGTGGACGTTCAAGATGGACGCCTATCTCGACGCGGTCAAGGCGGGGCGCAAGTGGCAGGAGCTGAAGGGGGCGGACGCGCATCCGGAGCTCTCCGGGTCCGTCTACCTGACCACCACCGACCCCGCCTCGTCCTCCTCGGGGGCGCTGTACCTCGCGGTCCTCTCCTACCTTCAGAACAACCACCAGGTGGTGTCGGACCCGGCCGGGGTGGCCGCCACCAAGGACGTGCTGCGCACGGTGACCACCATGCAGGGCGACCAGAAGAGCAGCAGTGACGAGCCGTTCAAGGACTTCGTCTCCGGCTTCGGCAACCCACTGGTGCTCGCCTACGAGTCCCAGGCGGCCGAGCTGGCCGTGAAGGGGACGCCGACGGGCGACATGGTGGTGCTGTACCCGGACACCACCGTCTCCTCCGACCACACCATCGTCGGGCGCACCGAGGGCGGGCGGAAGCTGGCCAACCTGCTGCGCGACAACGCCCGGCTGCGTGAGCTGGAGGCCCGGTACGGCTTCCGTCCGCAGGCCGACCCGGCCGCGTTCGCCACGGCGGTGAAGGGCAGGACGAACCCGACCTTCGCCCCCGATCTCGCGGCGGCGAAGCTGAAGCAGGCCCCGGTGCCGTCGTCCGAGGTGCTGACCATGCTGACCGACGCGGCCAAGGGGAAGTGAGGGTGAAGAGCCTGATGAAGCACAGGGGTTGGAAGGGTTCCGGGCAACTGCTCGCGGCGGGGCTGACGCTGCTGCTGGTGACGGCGTGCACGTCCGGCGGGGACGGCCCGCCGAGCCCCCGGCCGAGCGACCCGCCCGCGCCGACCGCGAAGGCGGGGGTGCTGCGGATCCTGGCCGGCAGTGAACTCCAGGACATGGCACCGGTGCTGGAGGAGGCGCGGAAGGCCACCGGGGTGACCGTCCAGTTCTCCTGGACCGGTTCGCTGGACGGTGCGGACACCGTCTCCTCCGGCCGGGCGGACGGCAAGTACGACGCGGTCTGGTTCCCGTCCAACCACTATCTGCGGCTCGACGACGGCGGGAGGTCCAAGCTGCTCTCCGAGACCCCGGTGATGGCCTCGCCGGTGGCGGTGGGCGTGCGCGCCTCGGTGCTGGGCGAGTTGGGCTGGGGCGACGGTTCGAAGGTCACCTGGGCGCAGCTCGGGGACGCGGCCTCGGCGGGCAAGTTGTCGTACGGAATGGCCGATCCGTCCCGTTCGAACTCGGGTTTCTCGGCGCTGGTGGCGGTGGCGTCGGCGTTCTCGGGCGCCGACTCCGCGCTCACCGAGGCGGATGTGCGGAAGGCGACGCCTTCGCTGAAGCAGTTCTTCACCGGGCAGAAGCTCACCTCCGGGTCCTCGGGCTGGCTGGCGCAGGCGTACGGCCGGGCGGAGCCGGGCCGGGTCGGGGCGCTGGTCAACTACGAGTCGGTGCTGCTGTCGTTGAACAAGTCGCTCGCCCCGGAGCAGCAGTTGACGGTGGTGCGGCCGCTGGACGGGGTGGTGTCGGCGGACTATCCGCTGTCGTTGCTGGGTTCGGCCGCGCAGGGTGAGCGGGATTCGTTCAAGCGGCTCACCTCGTATCTGCTGAAGGAGGACGTGCAGCGCCGGATCTCGGAGCTGACGCTGCGCCGTCCGGTGACGCCGGGTGCGGCGGCGGCGCCGTCGCTGCCCTCGGACCGGCGGCGTGAACTGCCGTTCCCGGGCAGCAAGGTGGTCGCGGACGGGCTGTTGGCCTCGTACCAGAACGAGCTGCGCCGCCCGTCCCGGACGGTGTACGTGCTGGACACCTCGGGTTCGATGGCGGGTGACCGGCTGGCCGCGCTGAAGGCGGCGCTGGGGCGGCTGACGGGGGCGGACGACACCCGGTCGGTGCGGCGGTTCCGGGACCGGGAGGAGGTCACGCTGATCTCGTTCGCGTCCAAGGTGAAGTACGCGAAGACGCACGCGGTGCCGGCGACGGGTACCCAGCCGGGCCCGCAGGCCGAGCTGGCGGCGATCAACGCGGATGTGCAGGCGCTGTCGGCGGACGGCGGGACGGCGGTCTACAGCTCGCTGGAGGAGGCGTACCGGGTGATCGAGCGGCAGCAGGCGGCGGCCGCGGACGACCGGTTCACGTCGATCGTGCTGATGACGGACGGGGAGAGCAACGAGGGCGCCACGGACGGCGACTTCAGGAAGTTCCATCAGGAGCTGTCCTCGGCGCAGAAGGCGGTGCCGGTGTTCCCGATCCTGTTCGGGGACGCGGCGAAGAGCCAGTTGCAGGGGATCGCGGATCAGACCGGCGGCAAGCTGTTCGACGGCACGGGTTCGCTGGACGGGGCGTTCGAGGAGATCCGTGGCTACCAGTAGCGGTGGCGGTTCGGGCGGCCGGCGGGTGCTGGGGTATCTGGAGTCCACCCGCAATCTGGTCGGCTGCGCGGCCGGTGCGGGCGGGCTGGGGCTGCACTTCGCCGGGCTGGGCGGTTCGTGGTGGCCGGGGGTGGTGGTCGCGCTGTACGGCGCGGGCGCGCTGCTGACACCGGGGGGCCGCCGTGCCGAGGGCCTGGACGCGGGCCGGGGCGGGGTCGAGGAGTCGGCCGGTCCCGGTCCCCTGGAGCGGGTCGTCCCGCCGCCCTCCGTGCCCGCGCTGGCGGCGGAGGTGGACGCGCTGGCCGAGGCGCTGCGCGGGGTGCCGCTGCCGGACTCGGCGAAGCTCCCCGAGCTGCTGGAGCAGTTGCGGGCCGCGGCGCCGGGGCCGGAGGCGGAGCGGATCGTCCGGTACCGGCTGCCGGTGGCGGTGGACGGCTACCTCCGGGCCCGGACCTGGCAGCGCTGGACGCCGGGCGCTCCCGATCCGGGGGCGGAGCTGGACCGCGAGATCGAGCGGATGACGTCCGGGCTGGCCGGCTGAGCCGTCGGCCGGGCCGGTGCCTGGCTGTGCCGGCCCGTCGTGGGCCGTCCGGGTTGCCCGATCGGGCAACGGGGACGGCCCACGACGGCGTCCGGAGGTCCCTGGCGGCGGGCGGGGGGCAGCGGGGAGGCTGTTGCCCGGCAGCGGCTCGGCCCGGAGCGCGCGGGCCGCGGCCGCTGACGAAGACGCACGCCCCTGTCTCCGAGAGAGCCCGCCCGTGACCCTCCCCCACTCCGGTACCGCCGTCCATTTCCAGCTGCAGATCGGCGGCATCGATCTGGGCGACTTCTCCACCTGTAGCGGCCTCGGCGCCCAGGTGGAGGTCGAGCAGCGTCAGGAGGACGGCAACGACTCCTTCGTCTGGCAGCAGCCGGCCCGGATCACGTACCCGAATGTGACGCTGTCGCGCGGGCTGACGCCGGACACGGCCAAGGTGGCGAGGTTCCTGGCCACCCTGTCGACCAGGGTGACCAGGGGAATGGCGCAGATCACCGCGCTGACGCCGGCCCTGGCCACCGGGCCGGTACTGGCGACGTGGGCGCTGCGCGAGGCGGTGCTGGTCCGCTGGACGGGCCCGTCCTTCGAGCCGGGGCGCTCCGGGGTCGCGACCGAGAGCATCGAGCTGGCCCACCACGGCTTCCTCTGAGCCCGTCGGCCCCGGCTGCCGACCACCGGGCCCGCCGCCCGCCCGGCCCGCTCACCCCTCCAGGGCCCCGGCCAGTTCGGCCCGCCGCCGCACCCCCAGCTTGCGGAAGCTGTTCGTCAGATGCGTCTCCACCGTGCGCACCGCCACATGCAGGATCCCGGCGATCTCCGCGTTGGAGTGCCCGGCCGCGGCCAGTCGGCAGATCCGCAGCTCGCTGTCGGTGAGCGCCTCCGTGCCGGCCTGCCCGCCCCGGGCGATCCGGGCGCCGGAGGCCCGCAGGAACTCCAGCGCGACCCCTCGCAGCCGCTGGGCGCCGAGCCGTTCGGCCCGGCCGGCGGCCTCCCGGAGGGTCCGGCGGGCGGCGCCGCGCCGGCCGCTCTCGCCGAGCAGCCGCCCGTGGGTGATCAGCGCGGGGATCAGCTCGGTCTCCACCTCGGCGCCGCGCAGGAGTCCGACCGACTCGGCGGCGAGGTCCAGCCCGTGCCGGCCGCCGGTGGCGGCGGCGAGGGCGCGCAGGGCCCGGCCGACGGTGCGCGGGGTGCCCCAGACCCGGGCGAGCCGCAGCTCCTCCTCGGCGAGGGCGACGGCCGGGCCGGGCTCGCCGAGCAGCGTGTGGCAGTCGGCGGCGGCGGAGCGCCAGGGGGTGACGATCGGGCTCCAGACCTGCCGCTCGTCCTGTCGGCGCCCGCACTCCAGGAGGTCGGCGAGCGCGTCGGCCGGGGCCCCGGAGGCGAGGTGGAGCAGGCCGCGGGCGTACAGGAACTCGTTCCACTCCCAGGAGCCGCACACCCGGTCCTCGCCGGCGGCGCGGGCGAGCCCGTGGGCCTGCCAGAGCCGCCCGGTCTCGGTGAGGGCGATGACGGCCTGCGCGACCAGGTGGGCGTTCTCCTTGCCGAACAGCCCGGCGCAGCGGACGGGGGCCGGCCCGGTGTCCGCCGGGTCGCCGTGCCACCAGGACGGCTCGCCGTCCGCGAGACCACCCGCGCGGCCACCCGCGCGACCGCCCGGGTGACCGCCCCCGCCGCCCTGCCCCGCCGGTGGGACGGGGGCGGTGAGCGCGAACTCGTCCAGCAGGGCCTGGTATTCGCCGCGCATCACCAGCAGTTCGGCGTGGACGCTCAGCAGGCACTGGTAGCCGGGCTCCAGGGAGGACGACGGGTAGGCGGCCATGCCGCGCTCCACCAGCCGTTCCGCCTCGGGGAGCAGGTCCGCCCACTGGGCCAGGGTGGCGGCGGAGACCAGGACGTACGAGCGGCCGAGCGGGTCGAGCCGGCAGTCGGCCAGCTCCCGGACGCGCTCGGCCACCTCGGCGGCGGAGAGCACGCCGCTGGTCGAGTCGAACTCGGTGAGCAGCGCGTACGCGGGCGGGGCGAGGCGGTGCGGGGAGCGGACGGCGATCCGGCGCAGGCCCTCGACCACCTGGAGCCAGCTCTGGCCGTCGTGCGCGGCGATCAGCGCGGCGGCGCCCTGGACGGCGTGGACCAGGTCCTCGTGGCCCGCGAAGCGCTCGGCCAGCTCCTCCATCACCTCCAGCGCGGCGGGGGTGTCGCCGCGGGCGGCCAGCGCGGCCCCGAGCGTGTTGGCGGTGTGGAAGACCCCCTCGTCGGACTGCTGGAGGTGGACGGCCTCGGCGAGGTGCCGCACGCCCGCGGTGCGCTCGGCCCGGCCCAGGGTGACTTCCAGCCGACCGAGTTCGGTGAGGACGAGGCCGCGCCGGCGCTCGCCCAGCGGCTCGGCGAGGACGCGGCGCAGCAGGGCGACGGCCTCTGCGGGGCGGTCGGCCCGCGCGGCCGAGCGGGCGGCGCGGCGCAGGGCGTCGACGGCCCAGCGGGGGGCCGGGGCCAGGGTGAACAGCAGGTGCCCGGCGACGAGTTCGTCGGGTTCGCCGTTGCGGTGGAGGAAGTCGGCGGCGGCGAGGTGGACCGTGGCGCGGTGGTCGGGGCCGCTGCCGGCGAGGACGGCGTGGGCGAGGAGCGGGTGCGCGAACCGGGGCCAGTGGCCGGGCCCGGGGGTGTCCAGCAGTCCCTGGGCGGTGAGTTCGGCCAGCCAGCCGGTGATCTGCTCGGGGTCGGTGCCGGCGAGTTCGGCGAGCATCGACGCGGGGTCGCAGTGGCCGGTCACCGGTTGCCGCGGGGCCTGGGCGGCGGGGTGTTCCTGGAGCCGGGCGAGGGCCCGGGCGGCGGTGACGGCCCGGTCGCCGCCGCCGCGCAGCCACTCTTCGACGGCCTCGGGGAAGGCTCCGCCGGGCAGTCCGGCGCAGCTGGCGGGCAGCGCCGGGAGGCCGGGTCCGCCGGGGTGCTCGCCGAGGTCGTCGAGCAGGGCGCCGAGCAGCAGGGGGTTGCCGCCGGTGGCGCGGACGCAGTCGGCGGCGAGTCCGGGGGGTGCGGCGGGCCCGAGCCGGTGGCCGGCCAGCCGGACGGCGGCGGGTGTGCCGAGCGGTTCGAGCCGGCAGGTCTCGGCCAGTTCGGGGGACAGGCCGTGGCCGAACCGCGCGGGCACCGCGCCGAGGCCGCGCTGTCGGCGTTCGGTGACCAGCAGCAGGACGGGCAGGCGGTCGATCCGCCGGCTGACCTGGAGCAGCCAGCGCCGGGAGGGCTCGTCGGCGAACTGGATGTCGTCGATCGCCAGCAGCAGCGGGCTGTGCGCGGTGTGCAGGCGCAGCAGCGACCAGAGGGCGGCCTCGGTGTCCGGCCCCCGGGAGGCCGCCGCCGGGGCGGTCTGCGCCCGGTAGGGGTGGGGGCCGGTCTCGAACAGCTGGCGGGCGGCGGCGTGGGCGGTGGCCGACTCGTCGGCCGAGCAGCGGGCCCACAGGACGGTGCTGCCGCGGGCGGCCTCCTGGCGGGCGGCCTCGCCGAGCAGGGCGCTGCGGCCGGTGCCGGCGGCGCCGGTGAGCCGCAGGACGCTGCCGGTGCCGGCCCTGGCGCGTTCGGCGAGGTCGGCGATCAGCTGCAACTGTGCTTGGCGTTCGACAAGTTGACGGGTCGCGGGCGCGGACCGACCGGGCTGCCGCCCGCGCGTGCTGACGGTACTCATCTGCTGTTCCTTCCCCCGGGCCCGCGCCTGGGGTGACCGATCGGGCACTTATCGCTAAGACGCCGGGAAGCGGCTTGACGGTTCGTCAATGTGTCGGTTACGGGTGTGATTCTCGTCGCATCCCGGCCGCTCGCGAGCGTCGCCCGGTCGGCGGCGGCGGATCCGTTGGCTCTCCCTCCCCCGCCGGGGCCCGGAGCGCGGCCGTCCGTTCCGGCACCGGGGCGGGTCGGCCCGGTCCGTCCGGCGCGACGCCGCCGCCGCGGCGCCCGTCCCGCGGTCGGCGGCGGCCCGATCTCGTGGGGCACCACGATGGCCGGGGGGCGCCTGGGGCGGGGAGCATGGGGTCCTGACCGGGCGACCATCGAGCCCGGCCACATACCGCCGCACGGCCCACCACCTGTCGGATACATGCCACGCCCCCCAGTGCGGAGGCCCGACCACCCCGGTGGCGGGCCCGACTCTCCAGGAGGGGGCCAGATTGACTGTCCTGCACACCGGACACGACCCGCGCGGTACCACCCGGCGCACCGCCGCCGGGCCGGCCGCGTCCGGCAAACCACTCGCACCGGCTCCACTGCGCGAGACGGCACGCGTCGTCCCGCCGCAGCGCCCCGCACCCGCCCAGCACGCCACCGCGCACACCGCACCCCCGCGCGCCGGCGCCGGCGCCCGGACCAGTGTCGCGGTCCACGCCGCCGATCCGATCTCGCGGGCCGGCGCCGAGGCCCAGCTGCGCCAGTGTCCCGGCCTGGAACTGGCCGAACAGGAGACGGCCGGCACTCCCGGCGCGGTCACCGTGGTGATCGCGGAGGCCGTCGACGCCACCACCACCGCCAGTCTGCGCCGCCTGGTCCGCGGCGACCAGCGGGTCGTCCTGGTGGTCGAGCGGATGCGCGAGGGGGAGCTGCTGGACGCCGTGGAGTGCGGGGTCGCGGCGATCCTCTGGCGCCGCGAGGCGACCGCCGCCCGGCTGGGCCAGGCGGTGCTCGCCGCGGCGCGCGGCGACGGCGACCTGCCGGCCGACCTGCTCGGCCGGCTGATCGCCCAGATGGGGCGGCTGCAGCGCAGCGTCCAGAAGCTGCCCGGCTACACCCCGCCGGGCCTGTCCGAACGCGAGTCCGACGTCCTGCGCCTGGTCGCCGAGGGGTGGGACACCGCGGAGATCGCGGCGAAGCTGTCGTACTCCGAACGCACGGTCAAGAACGTGCTGCACGGTCTGACCACCCGCCTCCACCTGCGCAACCGGGCGCACGCCGTGGCCCACGCCCTGCGCGAGGGCTACATCTAGGCCGCCGGACCGCCGACGCCCGGTACGGCCCCGTCCGCCCCCACTCCCCCATCGCCCCGCCGCGCCCTCCCCACGGGCCGGCGGGTGCCGCCGTCCCGGCCCCGGGACACCCCGCGCCCGCCCGTCTCGGCGTCACGAACGAGTCGCCAAGATCTCACTTGCCGGAAACGTCGGGGGGCTATCAATCCGGCAGGTCGCGCGGCACACTTCTACGCGCGTCCTTCTACGCGCGTCGCTGCGTCACACCCACCAGTTGACGGTCCATTCGCAGTCCCACCCGGGAGAGTCGTCCATGCCCCTGAACCGCCGTGACTTCGTCACCCGGTCCGCCGCCACCGCCGCCGGCGCCGCCCTGGCCGGCAGCGCCGGCCTCGCCGCCGCCTCCCCCGCCGCGGCCGCCGCGGCCGCCGGGCCGGACGACGCCCGCGCCAAGGGCAAGAGCCCCAAGAAGCAGGCCTTCACCGTCATGGGCACCACCGACCTGCACGGCCGGGTGCTCAACTGGGACTACTTCACCGACGCGGTCTACGCCGACAAGGCGCACAACGAGGTCGGCCTCGCCAAGATCTCCACGCTGGCCAAGCAGGTCCGCGAGGAGAAGGGCTGGGACC
The DNA here is from genome assembly GCF_044753005.1 of Kitasatospora sp. NPDC088548. Taxonomy (NCBI): domain Bacteria; kingdom Bacillati; phylum Actinomycetota; class Actinomycetes; order Kitasatosporales; family Streptomycetaceae; genus Kitasatospora; species Kitasatospora sp. NPDC088548. The sequence continues at coordinate 131,568 of NZ_JBIVMI010000022.1, read as the reverse complement.
GCACCCTGCTGATCGACGCCGGCGACACCATCCAGGGCACCCAGCTGACGTACTACTACGCCCGGGTCGACCCGATCGCCACCGACGCCGACACCGCGCCCGAGCACCCGATGGCGCTCGCCATGAACACCATGGAGTACACCGCCGCCGCGCTCGGCAACCACGAGTTCAACTACGGCATCGACACCCTGCGCGCCTACGAGGAGCAGCTGGACTTCCCGCTGCTGGGCGCCAACGCGCTGCACGCCAAGAACGACAGGCCGGCCTTCCCGCCGTACGTGATCCGCAAGATCAAGCTGAGCGGCGGCCCGGCCGTCAAGGTCGGCATCCTGGGCCTGACCAACCCGGGCATCGCGATCTGGGACAAGGCGAACGTCTCCGGCAAGATGACCTTCCCTGGCATCGTGGAGACCGCCCGGATCTGGGTCCCCAAGCTGAAGGCGGCCGGCGCGGACGTCGTCGTGGTGGCCTGCCACTCGGGCATGGACGAGGCGACCTCGTACGGCGACCAGCTGCCCTGGGCCGAGAACGCCTCGGTCGCCCTGGCCGAGCAGGTCGCGGGCATCGACGCGGTGCTGGTCGGCCACGCGCACAAGGAGATCGCGCAGCGGCTGGTCGTCAACAAGGAGACCGGCAGGACCGTCGTGCTCTCCGAGCCGCTCTGCTGGGGCCAGCGGCTGACCTGCTTCGACTTCGAGATGGAGCTCGACAACGGCGCCTGGAAGGTCGCCTCGCTCTCCTCCCGGGTGCTGAACTCCAACACCGTCCCGGAGGACCCGGAGATCGTCGACCTGATGACCGACCAGCACAAGAAGGTGGTCGAGTACGTCAACCAGGTCATCGGCACCGCGAAGACCGAGCTGTCGATCGCCGAGGCCCCGTTCAAGGACGTCCCGATCATCGACCTGATCGGCCGGGTCCAGGCCGACGTGGTGAAGGCCGCGCTGGCCGGCGGCCAGTACGCCAAGCTGCCGGTACTGGCCCAGGCCGCGCCGTTCAACCGCACCGCGGTCATCCCGGCCGGCCAGGTCAAGCTGCGCGACGCGGCCGGCCTCTACATCTACGAGAACACCCTGGAGGCCCGTGTCCTGACGGGCGCCCAGCTCAAGGACTACCTGGAGTTCTCAGCCCGGTACTACAACCAGCTCGCCCCGGGCGCGCCGGTCGACAAGGCCACCCTCACCAACGCGCAGAACACCCCGGACTACAACTACGACTCGGTGTACGGCCTGAGCTACGACATCGACATCGCCCAGCCGATCGGCTCGCGGATCGTCAACCTCTCCTTCGAGGGCAAGCCGATCGACCCGACCGCCCAGTTCGTGCTCGCGGTCAACAACTACCGGGCCAACGGCGGCGGCAACTTCCCGCACGTCGCGGCCGCGCAGAAGGTCTGGGCGAACTCGGACGAGATCCGCAACGCGATGATCGCCTGGGTCAAGGCCAAGGGTGTCATCGACCCGGCCGACTTCGCCACCGAGTCCTGGCGCCTGGTCCGCGCCGGCCGGCCGGTGTTCTGAGTCCAGCCGTTCCGACGGGCAGCCCCGGGCCGCACGGCCCGGGGCTGCCCGGTTTCCACGCCACCCCGGCCCTCACCCGCCACCGGAACGGCGCTCACCCCGTGCGCGGGCCCGGCGGTGCGAGGATGACGGCATGACCGAGTTCGACGTCCCCGAACGGCATACCCAGCTCCTGGCGTACGCGCGGAGCCTGACCCCGCCGTCGGGATGGAAGATCGAGGTGTCCGGTGACGAGATCATCATGACGGCCGGTCCATCGGTGATCCATCAGCGGAACCTGCTGATCGTCCGGGAGCAGTTCGACGCACACCGGCCCGCCGACCTGATGCCGAGCGAGAACACCGGCCTCGCGTCGCCGAACGTCGGCAAGCTCCGCAACCCGGACCTGACCTACATCCCGGTCTCGGTGGTCGAGTTCGGCGGCAACGACGTGCCGGCCGAGCTGGCCACGATCGCCGTCGAGATCGTCTCGCCGCCGAACCCGGAGAACGACCTGGTCGGCAAGGTTCGCGACTACCCGCTGACGCACATCCCGCTGTATCTGCTGATCGACCCGCGCGATGGCGTGCTCGTCCTCTACTCGGCCCCCTCCGGAGGCGTCTACCACCAGCGGTGGAGCGGCAGGTTCGGCGACCGGGTGCCGATCCCGGAGCCGTTCGCGTTCGACCTCGCCACCGACGCACTGATCCGCTACCCGGCCTGACCGCCGTACCCGCTCACCCGAAGCTGACCCGCTCCAGCCAGAAGTCGAGCAGGGCCGCGTCGCCGGCCACCTCGACGGCCCCGCCCCCGGCGGGGCGCCGCTTGTAGACCAGCAGCAGCAGGTCGGTCAGCGGAGCCCGCACGGTGACGGCGGCCGGCTCCCCGGAGCGGCGCCAGGCGAGGGCGTCGCCGGTGAGGTCCACCAGCCAGCCGGCCGCCGGCCCGGGCGGCAGATCGGTGGCCCGGAAGGCCAGGGTGCGGCCGGGGCCGAGCAGTTCGCGCATCCCGGGGCGGATCTCCAGGAGTACCGGCAGCGCACCGAGCTCCATCCACTCGTCAAGACCGTCCAGGGCCACCTCCCGGTCGACGGCGAACTCCGCGCCGAGGGCCAGGGTCGCGTCGGCCCGGTGGATGACGGTCTCGTGCAGGAACCGGCGCGCGTAGAAGGGCGCGCCGCCGCCCGGGACGGGCGACCACAACGCCGCCCCCGGGTCGGCGGCCCGCAGGGTGGCGGCGAGCCGCTCGGCGCCCTCGGCGAGCCAGGGGCCGAGTACGGCCGGGTCCTCGTCCGTGTAGGCGGAGAGGTCGCGGAGGTCGCCGTCGGGGACGGGCGCGGTGGCCCGGGTCCGCACGATCGTCTCGGCCCAGCGCTGGGCCCCGCCGAGGTGACGCAGCAGCTGGCCGACGTTCCAGTCGGGGCAGGAGGGGACCGGGACGGTGAGATCGGCGCCCTCGATCCGGGCCGCCAACAGCCCGGTCTGCGCGGCGATTTCGGAACAGAAGCGGTCATAGTCCAGAGAGCTCATGACGCCACGGTAGATCGAACAGCGGAAGCGCGACACCACCGGCGGCCCCGGCCGGGTCCGGAACGGCAACGGCCCGCCGCCCCAGGAGGGGTGACGGGCCCTTGGACGCCCCGGCGCACCGGCACACAAGGCCGCTCGGGACGGGAAGCGACTCAGAACGGGAAGCGGCTGCGCCCGTGCTGGACGGAGATCCACTTCACCGTGGTGAACGCGTCCACCGTCGACTCGCCGTTCAGCCGGCCCACGCCCGAGTTCTTCTCGCCGCCGAAGGGGACGACCGCCTCGTCGGCGATGGTGCCGTCGTTGACGTGGATCATGCCGGTCTCGATCCGCTTGGCCACCCGGACGCCACGCTCGACGTCCGCGGTGTGCACCGCGCCGCTGAGGCCGAACGGGGTGTCGTTGGCGAGCCGGACCGCCTCGTCCTCCCCGTCGAACGGGACCACCAGCACGACCGGGCCGAACAGTTCGCGCTGGAGGATCGGCGCGCCGGCCGGCAGGCCACCGAGCACGACCGGGTCCATCAGGCTGCCGCTGGTCCCGCCGCGCAGCAGCGCGGTGGCGCCGGAGGCGATCGCCTGGTCGACCTGGACGGTGAGGGAGTCGGCCTGGACGGGGTTGATCAGCGGGCCGATCTGGGTGGCCGGGTCCTTCGGGTCGCCGACCTTCAGCGAGGCGACCTTGCGGACGAACTTCTCGGTGAACTCGGCCTCGATGCCGCGGTCCACCAGCACCCGGTTGGCGGCCATGCAGACCTGGCCCTGGTGGGCGAAGCGGCTGAACACCGCCGCGTCCACCGCGTAGTCGATGTCGGCGTCGTCCAGCACGATCAGCGCGCTGTTCCCGCCGAGTTCCAGTACCGTCCGCTTGAAGTGCGAGGCGGCGACGGTGGCGACGTGCCGGCCCACCTTGTCGGAGCCGGTGAAGGAGATCACCTTGGGCACGGGGTGCTCGATGAAGGCGTCGCCGATCTCGGCGATGTCGGTGACCACGACGTTCAGCAGGCCGGCCGGCAGGCCCGCCTCCTCGAAGATCCTGGCGATCAGGGTGCCGCCGACCACCGGGGTCTCCTGGTGCGGCTTGAGCACCACGCCGTTGCCGAGGGCCAGGGCCGGGGCGACGGCCTTCAGCGACAGGAACAGCGGGAAGTTGAACGGGCTGATCACACCGACCACGCCGACCGGGAGGCGGTAGAGGCGGTTCTCCTTGCCGTCCACCGGCGAGGGCAGCAGCCGGCCCTCGGCGCGCAGTGACAGCTGCATCGACTCGCGCAGCATGTCCTTGGTGAGGGCGAGTTCGAACCCGGCCTTGAGCGCGGTGCCGCCCAGCTCGGCCATGATGGCCTCGGTGATCTCCTGCTCGCGCTCCTCGACGATGCGCAGCGCGCGCTCGAAGACCAGCCGGCGGGCGTAGGGGTTGGTGGCGGCCCACTCCTTCTGCGCCCGCTCGGCGGCCCGGTACGCCTGGTCGATCTCCTCGACGGTGGCGACGGTGATGGCGGCGATCTTGTCGCCGGTGAAGGGATCCACGTCGACGATGTCCCAGGATCCGCTGCCGGCCCGCCACTCGCCGTCGATGTACTGCAGCGCCAACTCGGAAAGGTACGACATCTGATCCCTCTCGTGCCGATTGGGGAAAACCCTACGATCAGATCTGATCGGCACTCATCGTACTGACGCTTTACAGTTCTTGGCGTACGGAGCGAAGAAGTTCCCGTGTCCGCTCGGGGGACAGGCCGTCGCCCAGCAGGCCGTTCATCGCGTCCGTGTACTCGGCCACCTCGGCGGGCTTGTCCAGATAGAGCGCGGTGGTGAACTGCTCCAGGTAGACCACGTCGGAGAGCTCCGGCTCGGCGAAGCTCAGCACCGAGAACGCGCCGCCCTCCGCGCGCAGGCCGCCGAAGCCCAGCGGCATCACCTGCAGCACCACGTGCGGCAGTTCGGTCAGCTCCAGCAGCCGGTCGATCTGCGCCCGCATCACCCCGGATCCGCCCCAGGGGCGGCGCAGCGCGGCCTCGTCCAGGACGGCCAGCAGCCGGGGCGCCCGCTCGGCGGTGAGCACCTCCTGGCGCTTGAGCCGGACCTCCACCCGCCGTTCGATCTCCTCGGCCTCGGTGACATGGCCGCCGACGGCGATCACCGCCCGCGCGTAGTCGGCGGTCTGCAGCAGGCCGTGGACGAACTGGACCTCGTAGCTGCGGATCTCGGCGGCGGCCTCCTCCAGTCCGACGTAGGTCTGGAACCAGCCCGGCAGGACGTCGCCGTACCCGTGCCACCAGGACGTCGCGTTGGCGTCCCGGACCAGCCCGAGGACGGAGGCCCGCTCCTGCTCGGCCTCGACGCCGTACAGGGTGAGCAGGTCGGCGACGTCGCGCTCCTTGAAGCCGACCCGGCCGAGCTCCATCCGGCTGATCTTCGACTCGGAGGCCCTGATCGAATAACCGGCCTCCTCCCGGCTGACACCCCGGGCCTCGCGCAGCCGGCGCAGCTGGGATCCCAGCAGCAGGCGCCGTACCGTGGCACCCCCGCCTGCCTGAGTCGTGCTCATCGCGTGAACCTCCGCACCTCGCGCAGCCCCCCGGCCGTCGGCGGCAGTCTGCCACCTGGCACCGACAAACAACAGCCCGTGAGCACAGGCGCTCACGGTGTGCTAGTCCCCCGCACCACCGCACCCCGGTGACCTGGCCCGCAGCACAGAACGGCGCCTGCCCTCCACTGGTCGGGGAGAGGGCAGGCGCCAGGGACCGCGTTGGCCCGGCGACGCTGACGGGAGAGCGGCTCATGTTGCCCGGCGATGCGGCGCCGGACGTTCAGGGGGTGTCAGACCACCAGGGGGCGGTCGGTCGGGCGGATCGGGGCGGGCAGCGGGGTCTTGCCGCCGAGGTACCGGTCCACCGCGGCCGCGGCCGAGCGGCCCTCCGCGATGGCCCAGACGATCAGCGACTGTCCGCGCCCTGCATCACCGCAAACGTACACGCCGTCCACGGTGGTGGCGAACTTGCCGTCCCGCGCGACGTTGCCACGGGCGTCCAGCTCGACGCCGAGCTGCTCGACCAGGCCGTTGCGGACGTCCGTGCCGGTGAAGCCCATGGCCAGGGTGACCAGCTGCGCCGGGATGGCCCGCTCGGTGCCGGGGACGGGCTCGAACCGGCCGTCCTTGAACTCGACCTCGACGAGGTGGAGCTCCTGGACGTTGCCGTCCTCGTCGCCGGTGAAGCGGGTGGTGTTCACGGCGTAGATCCGGTCACCGCCCTCCTCGTGCGCGGAGGTGACCTTGTAGGTCATCGGCATGGTCGGCCAGGGCTGGTGGCCGGGGCGCTCGTCGGCCGGCCGGGGCATGATCTCCAGCTGGGTGACGGAGGCCGCGCCCTGGCGCAGCGCGGTGCCGAGGCAGTCGGCGCCGGTGTCGCCGCCGCCGATGACGACGACGTGCTTGCCCTTGGCGCTGATCGGGGACTCGACGAAGTCGCCCTCCTGCACCTTGTTGGCCAGCGGCAGGTACTCCATGGCCTGGTGGATGCCCTTGAGCTCGCGCCCGGGCACCGGCAGGTCGCGGGCGGTGGTCGCACCCGCCGCGACCACGACGGCGTCGAAGCGCTCGCGCAGCTGCTGGCCGGTGATGTCCTCGCCGACGTGGACACCGGTGCGGAACCGGGTGCCCTCCGCGCGCATCTGCTCGACGCGGCGGTTGATGTGGCGCTTCTCCATCTTGAACTCGGGGATGCCGTAGCGCAGCAGGCCGCCGATGCGGTCGGCGCGCTCGTACACCACCACGGTGTGCCCGGCCCGGGTGAGCTGCTGGGCGGCGGCGAGTCCGGCCGGGCCCGAGCCCACCACGGCGACGGTCTTGCCGGAGAGCCGCTCGGGGATCTGCGCGGCGACGCCGCCCCGGTCCCAGGCCTTGTCGATGATGGTGACCTCGACGTTCTTGATGGTCACCGCGTCCTGGTTGATGCCGAGGACGCACGCGGACTCACAGGGCGCGGGGCAGAGCCGCCCGGTGAACTCCGGGAAGTTGTTGGTCGCGTGCAGGCGCTCGATGGCGCCGGACCAGTCGTCCCGGTAGGCGAGGTCGTTCCACTCGGGGATGAGGTTCCCGAGCGGGCAGCCGTTGTGGCAGAACGGGATGCCGCAGTCCATGCAGCGGCCGGCCTGCTTGGTGATGATCGGCAGGAGGCTGCGCTCGACGTAGACCTCGTTCCAGTCCCGCAGACGCACGTCCACGGGCCGGCGCTCGGCCAGCTGCTTGCCGGTGGTCAGGAAGCCCTTGGGGTCAGCCACGTGCCGCCTCCATCATCTTGCGAGTGGTCTCGGACTCGGAGAGTCCATCGCGCTCAGCGGCGTCCTTGGCGGCGAGCACAGCCTTGTAGTCGGTCGGCATGATCGTGGAGAAGCGGGAGACCCCGCTGCCCCAGTCGGCCAGGAGCTCGGCGGCCACGGTGGAGCCGGTCTCCTCGTAGTGCTGCTGCACGGTCGCGCGCAGCCAGTCGCGGTCGTCGGCGCTCGGGGCCTCGATGCCCACCATGCCGTCGTTGACGTTCGCGGGGCGCAGGTCCAGCACGTAGGCGACACCGCCGGACATGCCCGCCGCGAGGTTGCGTCCGGTCTCGCCGAGGATGACGACCCGGCCGCCGGTCATGTACTCCAGGCCGTGGTCGCCCACGCCTTCGACGACCAGGGTGGCACCGGAGTTGCGGACGGCGAAGCGCTCGCCGGCCTTGCCGCGCAGGTGGATCCGGCCGCTGGTGGCGCCGTAGCCGATGGTGTTGCCGGCGATGACGTGGTTCTGGGCGTCGTTGCCGATGGCGGCGGCGTCGCGGGCCGGGCGGACGATCACCACGCCGCCGGAGAGGCCCTTGCCGACGTAGTCGTTGGCGTCGCCCTCCAGGCGCAGGGTGATGCCGCTCGGCACGAAGGCGCCGAAGGACTGCCCGGCCGAGCCGGTGAAGGTGACGTCGATGGTCCCCTCCGGCAGGCCCTCGCCGCGGTACCGCTTGGTCACCTCGTGGCCGAGCATGGTGCCGACGGTGCGGTTGACGTTGCGGATCGGCAGCTGGATGCGGACGGCGTCGCCGTTCTCCAGCGCGTCCTGGGCGAGCACGATCAGCTGGTTGTCGAGGGCCTTGTCGAGTGCGTGGTCCTGCGTGGTGGTGCGGTGCAGGGCCGCGCCCTCGGGCAGCTCGGGAACGTGGAAGAGCGGGGCCAGGTCGAGCCCGGCGGCCTTCCAGTGGTCGATCGCGGACTCGGCGTTGATGTGCTCGGCGTGGCCGACGGCCTCCTCGATCGTGCGGAAGCCCAGCCCGGCGAGGATCTCGCGGACCTCCTCGGCGATGAACTCGAAGAAGTTGACCACGAACTCGGGCTTGCCGGAGAAGCGTTCGCGCAGCACCGGGTTCTGGGTGGCGACGCCGACCGGGCAGGTGTCGAGGTGGCAGACGCGCATCATGATGCAGCCGGAGACGACCAGCGGCGCGGTGGCGAAGCCGAACTCCTCGGCGCCGAGCAGCGCGGCGATGACCACGTCACGGCCGGTCTTCAGCTGGCCGTCGGTCTGCACCACGATACGGTCGCGCAGGCCGTTGAGCAGCAGGGTCTGCTGGGTCTCGGCGAGGCCGAGCTCCCAGGGGCCGCCGGCGTGCTTGAGCGAGGTGAGCGGCGAGGCGCCGGTGCCGCCGTCGTGGCCGGAGACCAGCACCACGTCCGCGTGCGCCTTGGAGACGCCCGCCGCGACCGTGCCGACGCCGACCTCGGAGACCAGCTTCACGTGGACGCGGGCCGCCGGGTTGGCGTTCTTGAGGTCGTGGATCAGCTGGGCCAGATCCTCGATGGAGTAGATGTCGTGGTGCGGCGGCGGGGAGATCAGGCCGACGCCCGGGGTGGAGTGCCTGGTCCTGGCGACCCACGGGTAGACCTTGTGGCCGGGCAGCTGGCCGCCCTCGCCGGGCTTGGCGCCCTGGGCCATCTTGATCTGGATGTCGTCCGCGTTGACCAGGTACTCGGAGGTGACGCCGAACCGGCCGGAGGCGACCTGCTTGATCGCCGAGCGGCGCTCCGGGTCGTACAGGCGGTCCGGGTCCTCGCCGCCCTCACCGGTGTTGGACTTGCCGCCGAGGCGGTTCATCGCGATGGCGAGGGTCTCGTGCGCCTCACGGGAGATGGAGCCGTACGACATGGCGCCGGTGGAGAAGCGCTTGACGATCTCGGAGACCGGCTCGACCTCCTCGACCGGGACGGGGGTGCGGCCGAGGGCGTCCAGCCGGAACAGGCCGCGCAGCGTCATCAGACGCTCGGACTGCTCGTTCACCCGGTCCGTGTACTGCTTGAAGATGTCGTACCGGCGGTTGCGGGTGGAGTGCTGGAGCCGGAAGACGGTGTCCGGGTCGAACAGGTGCGGCTCGCCCTCGCGGCGCCACTGGTACTCGCCGCCGATGTCCAGCGCGCGGTGCGCGGCGGGGATGCCGGAGGCCGGGTAGGCCTTGGCGTGCCGGGCGGCGGTCTCCTTGGCGATCTCGTCCAGGCCGATGCCGCCGAGCTTGGTGGTGGTGCCGGCGAAGTAGGCGCGGACCAGCTGCTCGGAGAGGCCGATCGCCTCGAAGACCTGCGCGCCGCGGTAGGAGGCGACGGTGGAGATGCCCATCTTGGACATGACCTTGAGCACGCCCTTGCCGAGCGCCTTGATCAGGTTCCGGATGGCCTTCTCGGGCTCGATGCCGGTCAGGAAGGTCCCCTGGGCGACCAGGTCCTCGACGGACTCCATGGCCAGGTACGGGTTGACCGCGCCGGCGCCGTAGCCGATCAGCAGGGCGACGTGGTGGACCTCGCGGACGTCGCCGGCCTCGACCAGCAGCGACACCTGGGTGCGCTGCTTGGTGCGGATCAGGTGGTGGTGGATCGCCGAGGTGAGCAGCAGCGAGGGGATCGGGGCGTGCTCGGCGTCGGAGTGCCGGTCGGAGAGGACGACGATCCGGGCGCCCTCGGCGATCGCCGCGTCGGCCTCGGCGGCGATCCCGGCCAGGCGGGCGGCCAGTCCCTCGCCGCCGGTGGCGACCTTGTAGAGGCCGGAGAGCGTGACGGCCTTGAGGCCGGGCTGGTCGCCGTCGGCGTTGACGTGGACGAGCTTGGCCAGCTCGTCGTTGTCGATCACCGGGAAGGTGATGCCGACCGAGCGACAGGAGGCGGCCTCGGCGGCCAGCAGGTTGCCCTCCGGGCCGAGGTTGCTCAGCAGCGAGGTGACGAGCTCCTCGCGGATGGCGTCCAGCGGCGGGTTGGTGACCTGCGCGAAGAGCTGCACGAAGTAGTCGAAGAGCAGTCGCGGCTTCTCGGAGAGCGCGGCGATCGGGCTGTCGGTGCCCATCGAGCCGAGCGCCTCGCCGCCGGTCTTCGCCATCGGGGCGAGGATGACCCGCAGCTCCTCCTCGGTGTAGCCGAAGGTCTGCTGACGGCGCGTCACCGAGGCGTGGGTGTGGGCGATGTGCTCGCGCTCGGGGAGCTTGGCGAGCTGGATCTGGCCGGCCGCGACCCACTCCGCGTAGGGGTGCTCGGAGGCCAGCGCGGACTTGAGCTCCTCGTCCTCGACGATGCGGTGCTCCGCGGTGTCGACGAGGAACATCCTGCCGGGCTGGAGCCGGCCCTTCCTGACGACCTTCTCCTGCTCGATGTCGAGGACGCCGACCTCGGAGGAGAGGACGACCAGGCCGTCCTCGGTGATCCAGTAGCGGGCCGGACGCAGGCCGTTGCGGTCCAGGACGGCGCCGATCTGGGTGCCGTCGGTGAAGGTGACGCAGGCCGGGCCGTCCCAGGGCTCCATCAGGTTGGAGTGGTACTGGTAGAACGCGCGGCGGGCCGGGTCCATGGTGGCGTGGTTCTCCCACGCCTCCGGGATCATCATCAGCACCGAGTGCGGCAGCGAGCGGCCGCCGAGGTGGAGCAGCTCCAGGACCTCGTCGAAGGAGGCCGAGTCGGAGTGGTCCGGGGTGCAGACCGGGAAGATCCGCTCCAGGCCCCGCCCGTCGGCGGAGGCCGGGATGAGGTCGGTGGCGAGCTGGGACTCGCGGGCGGTCATCCAGTTCCGGTTGCCCTTGACCGTGTTGATCTCGCCGTTGTGCGCGACGAAGCGGTACGGGTGGGCGAGCGGCCAGCTCGGGAAGGTGTTGGTGGAGAAGCGCGAGTGCACCAGGCCGAGCGCGGAGGCGTAGAGCCGGTCCGACAGGTCGGGGAAGAAGGGCTCCAGCTGGCCGGTGGTCAGCATGCCCTTGTAGACGATGGTGCGGGCGGAGAGCGACGGGAAGTAGACGCCCGCTTCGCGCTCGGCGCGCTTGCGGACGACGAAGGCGACCCGGTCCAGCTCGATGCCGGCCTTCTCCGGGTGCGACAGGAAGACCTGGCGGAAGCGCGGCATCACGCTGCGGGCGGTCGTGCCCAGCAGGTCCGGGGTGACCGGGACGTCGCGCCAGCCGAGGACGGTCAGGCCCTCCTCGGCGGCGATCGCGTCGATCCGGGCGACGGCGGCCGCGTCGGCCTCGTCGGCGTCCGGGAGGAAGGCGATGCCGACGGCGTAGGAGCCGGCCGCGGGCAGCTCGAAGGGGACCTTGGCGCGCAGGAAGGCGTCCGGGATCTGGGTGAGGATGCCCGCGCCGTCACCGGAGTCCGGCTCGGCGCCGGTGGCACCGCGGTGCTCCAGGTTGCGCAGGACGGTCAGCGCCTGCTCGACGATCTTGTGATCGGCGATGCCGGTCAGCGTGGCGACGAAGCCGACGCCACAGGCGTCGTGCTCGTTCCGCGGGTCGTACAGGCCCTGAGCAGCAGGTCGCGCATCCGGAACGAGCGCGTACGGCGGGCGGACCGCGCCGGCCTGGGGCTCGTTGGCGGAGTGCATGGATGCAGACAGCATCGGCTCTCCCGTCGTCGTCTTGAGCAATGAGCTTGGGCAATAGGGACGACGTTGGCCCTCTGCGAGTTGGTGCAGGTTACATGATGCCGGAGATCCCGGGGAGTGGGACATCACGTCCATATAGCGGACATGACCCCAGGTCAGAGGCTATTACCTGCTAGTAGTCCGGGTGGCGGGAGACAGCTGTCCGGCCACGCGCTCCCTCAAGTGTGCCCCCACCCCCGGGGACCGAAACAGGGGCGAAATCCCCCGTCGGCACGACCGCCCCTAGAGCGCCTTCGATTCGATCCCCCGAAACCGGCCCGGCGATGGAAACCCTCGAAAGGGCGGGCTCGCGACCCACGACCAAAAAAGCGGGCCGTCCGACCCGTGTGCGGAACGTCACGCAGTACACGGCATAACCATGCAGTCACCGCGCGCCGGTCCCGCACCCCTCCGCGCCCCCGCCGGCCCGTCCACCACCTCCACCGCCCCCGGCCCCCGCCCCGACCCGCCGGCCCGCCGGCCGCCGGCCTCAGCCGACGTGCCCGCCGATCAGCCAGCCCAGCAGATACGTCACCCCGGCCGCCGCACCGCCCAGCACCAGCTGCCGCAGCCCGCTGTACCACCAGTTGCGCGCCGTCACCCGGGCCACCACCGCACCGCAGGCGAACAGGCCGACCACCGCGATCAGCAGCGCCGGCAGCAGCGAGGTCGCGCCCAGCAGGTACGGCAGCAGCGGCAGCAGCGCGCCGACCGCGAAGCAGACGAACGAGGACCCGGCCGCCACCCACGGCGAGGGCAGGTCGTTGGGGTCTATGCCCAGCTCCTCCCGGGCGTGGATCTCCAGCGTCTGGTCCGGATCGGCGGAGAGCTGCCGCGCCACCTCGTGCGCCAGCGCCGGCTCCACCCCGCGGGCCACGTACAGCTGTGCCAGCTCGGCCAGCTCGCCGTGCGGGTTGCGGTGCAGCTCCAGCCGCTCGGCCTCGATCTCGGCCTGCACCAGCTCGCGCTGCGAGGCCACCGAGGTGTACTCCCCCGCGGCCATCGAGCAGGCGCCGGCCGCCAGGCCCGCGAGGCCGGTCAGCACCACCGTGCCGCTGGAGACCGCACCGCCGACCACACCGGTCATCAGCGCGAAATTGGAGACCAGCCCGTCCATCGCGCCGAACACGGCGGGCCGCAGCCAGCCGCCGTTCACATCGCGGTGGTGCCCCGCAGCAGGGATGCGGGGGTGGTTCCCGGCCTCGGGCTCAAGGGTGGTCGCACTCACTTTTTCGGGCCTCCGTTCGATCGTCTGACCTGAACGTAGCCCGCCCGACCTGGGCATTTCCAGCAAAGTAAGGCTGTCCGAACAGCGCTCCGGCCGCCCTGCGCACGCGGTGCGGGGGCGGCCGGAGAGAGAAGAGGTCGCAGGTCAGGTGAGGTTCTTGGCGTCCTTGCCGGCCTTGTCGGCGGCCGCACCGGCGGGCGCCGCGTCCACCTTTTCGTCCGAGGAACGGGACGGCTTGCCCGCCGAGGCCTTCGCGGCCTTCGGCTCCGAGCCTTCCGCGGCCTTCGCCTTCGAGTCCTCGACGGCCGCGACGGAGACGGCGGAAGCACCCGCGCCCTCGGCGTCGTTCGCGGCCGGGTCGATGCTCGCCGGGTCCTCCCGGCCGGGCCTCTTCCGGCCGACGATCACGAGGTAGGCGACGGCGCCCAGGAAGACCGCGATCGCGGTCCAGTCGTTGATCCGCAGACCCAGGACGTGGTGGGCTTCGTCGATCCGCAGGTACTCGGTCCAGAACCGGCCCGCCGTGTACGCGGCCGCGTACAGCGCGAAGGCCCGGCCGTGCCCGAGGGTGAACCGGCGGTCCGCCCAGATCACCAGCAGCGCGACTCCCACGCACCAGAGCGACTCGTACAGGAAGGTCGGGTGGTAGATGCCCTTGACCACCTCGCCGCCGGGCAGGGTCTTGTCGATCTCCAGACCCCACGGCAGCGTGGTCTCCCGGCCGTACAGCTCCTGGTTGAACCAGTTGCCCCAGCGGCCGAACGCCTGGGCGAGCGCGATACCGGGCGCGATGGCGTCGGCGTACGCGGGCAGCGGCACGCCCCGGCGGCGGGCGCCGATCCAGGCACCGACCGCGCCGAGCGCGACGGCACCCCAGATACCGAGGCCGCCCTCCCAGATCTTGAAGGCGTTCCAGGGGTTCTTGCCGTCACCGAAGTAGAGCTGGTGATCGGTGATCACGTGGTACAGCCGGCCGCCGACCAGGCCGAACGGCACGGCCCAGACGGCGATGTCGCCGACCGTGTGCTTGGCACCGCCCCGGGCGACCCAGCGCTTGCTGCCGAGCCAGACGGCCACGACGACACCGAGGATGATGCAGAAGGCGTAGGCGCGCAGCGGGATCGGTCCGAGGTACAGGACGCCCCGCGACGGGCTGGGAATGTAGGCGATATCCATGGCAGCTCCGACGCTACAGGGTCGACGGCCCGCGCCGGGCACCCCCGGGGTCACAGATGCCGAACAACGGGGTGCGGAAGGCGCCGCCGCCCCCTCCGGACGGGAAGGGGACGACGGTGGCCGACGAGCGGGGCGGGTGCCTCAGCCGGCGTTCGGCGACGGGTTGTTGGCCTCCGAGGCGGTACTGCTCGGCGCCGGGGACTGCCCGTGCGATCCGGGTGTCCCCAGCTGCTTGCCCTGGTTGGCGGCGTCCACCCACTTCACCAGGTTCTCCGGGGTGATCTCCTCGTTGCCGTTCTTCGGGTAGATCGGCTGGCCGTTGAGCAGCACCGTCGGCGTGGACTTGTAGCTGGACTTGTCGAAGTCCTGCTGCACGGCGGAGACCCAGCCGCCGAACTTGTTCTCGTTGACGCAGGCCTCGAAGGCCGGCGTGTCCAGGCCGTTGACCTGCTTGGCCAGGTTGATCAGGGTGGCCTTGTTGCCGAAGGCGTCGTTGGTCTCTTCCGGCTGGTTGCGGTAGAGCACGTCGTGGAAGTCGCGGTAGTGCCCGGCGTCCTGGGCGCAGGCCAGCGCGTTGGCGCCGTACTTGGAGCCCTTGCCCGACACGGCCCGGTCGATGAACGAGACGACGTGGGCGTTGGTGTAGATCTTGCCCTGGTCCTCGAGCTGGTCGATGGTGGGGGCGAGCTCGCGCTCGAAGATGCCGCAGGCGGGGCAGCGCGGGTCCTCGTAGACGGTGAGGACGGACGGGGCGTCGGCCGCGCCGACCGGGATGACCAGGTTCTTGTCGCCGATCGCGCCGGCCGGGGCGGCGGTCGGGGTCTCCGGCTTGGAGCGCTCGTTCTGTACGACCACGCCGGTGACCACGGCGGCGGCGATCACCGCCAGGACCACCCCGCCGATCACCAGCTTCTTCTTCTTCCTGGTGCGGGCCTCGTCGGCCACCCGCTCCGCCTGCATCCGCTCGCGGGCGGTGCGCTTGCCTTCTCGGTTCTTCTCGCTCATTGCCTTGGGTCCAGGGTCGGGGTGCGGGTGGGGTGGGGGTGGGATGTGCCGGTCAGCTCGCCAGCCAGCCGTCCACCGAGAGCCTGGTCCGGGGCCGCCGGAGCAGCCACCCGGCCAGCAGCAGGAACCCGGTGTCGCGCAGGATCTCCTGCAGGTACTCGGTCTGCGAGGCGTCCACCGCTCCGCCGCCGCCGAAGCAGCCGCAGTCGATGGAGATGCCGCGCGCCCAGGCGGAGGCGATCCCGGCGATGAAGGCGAGCAGCAGCAGGGCGGAGACGCCCGCGACCAGCCGGACACCGAAGCCGATGACCAGCAGCAGGGCGAGCGCCAGCTCCAGGAACGGCAGGGCGTAGCCGACCGGCTTGACCAGCGCCTCCGGCAGGATCTCGTAGGCGCGCACCGCCTGGGCGGCCTCGGCCGGGTCGGCGATCTTGGCCAGACCGGCCCAGCCCCAGACCACGGCGAGGCCCAGCCGGGCGGCCGTACCGAGCCATTCGGTCCAGGCCGGCCAGACCCGCCGTACCGTGGACGCGGTGCCGCTCCGCTGCGCTGCCGAGCCGGCCATCGGGAAACCCCCCTCGGGAAACTCGTTCACTTCCTGATGAACCGTAAGGGATGAAGGACGGTTCCTCCATTTTCAGGAATTAAGCCGGATGAGTGACACCTGATGACGGTGTGTCCGAATCCGTTCTAACGCCCGTTCGGCTCGCACTCCGGCGGCCGTCCCGGCTCGTCCGCGGCGGGCCGCCCCCGCGGGTACGAGCGCGCCGCCCTGACCACCACGTCCGCCCGGGCCACCGCGTCCGCCCGGGCCGCCCCGGCGCAGACGGACGCGTCCCGCTCGGCCCGCTCCGCACCCCGCCTGGCCAGCGCCTGCCCGACCTCGGTGTCGGCCCCGACGGCGGCGCTCAGCGCCAGCACGGCCGCGGCCGCCCGCAACAGGACGGCTCGCTGGAGACCAGGCACCGGCAGACCCCTTCGCTCGCTCCGTGTCCGCCGCAAGCCGCCGGGCACGTCGTTCGTGCACTCGTCCCTCCACTCAACGCCGGTCAACCCCGCCTGATGCGTCTCCCCCGCACTGTTCACCCGTTCGGGGTCCGACCGGCCCCGGCGGGACCGCCCCGGAAACGCCCGGCGGCCCGCCACCCCGGGCGGGGTGGCGGGCCGTCGGGCACGAATGCCGTCGGCGGGTGCCGTCAGCGGCGGCGGACGCCCTCGGCCAGCTCGCCGGCCAGCGCGCGCACGGCCGCCAGCGCGGTCGGCTCGTCGCCGTCGGCGTCCAGGATGCGCTGGACGAACGCGGAGCCCACGATCACGCCGTCCGCGAAGCCGGCCACCTCGGCGGCCTGGTCGGCGGTCGAGACGCCGAGGCCGACGCAGACCGGCAGCTCGGTGGTGGCCCGGGTCCGGGCGACCAGGTCCTCGGCGAGGTTGCCGACCTGGGCCCGGGTGCCGGTCACGCCCATCACGGCGGCCGCGTAGACGAAGCCGCTGCCGGCCGCGGTCACCTCGGCGAGGCGCTTGTCCTTGCTGCTGGGGGCGACCACGAACACGGTGTCCAGACCGTGCTCGTCCGCCGCCTTGCGCCACTCCTCGGACTCCTCCACCGGCAGGTCCGGCAGGATGCAGCCCGCGCCGCCCGCGGCGGCCAGGTCCGCGGCGAAGCGCGCGGTGCCGTAGCGGTCGACCGGGTTCCAGTACGTCATGACCAGCACCGCCGCCTCGGGGTGCGCGGTGGCGACCTCCTGGACGGTGTGCAGCACGTCCTTGATCCGCACCCCGCCCCGCAGCGCGATGTCGTCGGCGGTCTGGATGGTCGGGCCGTCCAGCACCGGGTCGGAGTGCGGCAGGCCGACCTCGACGATGTCGCAGCCGCCCTCGATCAGCGCGTTGACGGCGCGTACGCCGCCCTCCACGCTGGGGAAGCCGGCCGGCAGGTAGCCGATCAGCGCGGCGCGGTGCTCCGCCCCGGCCGCCGCCAGAATGCCACTGAGCTTCGAAGCCATGGTCACTTACCCCCGTTGGCGGCGCCGTCGGCAGCCTCGTCGTACAGGCCGAAGTACTGGGCCGCGGTGTGCATGTCCTTGTCGCCACGCCCGGAGAGCGAGACCAGGATGGTGGCCTCGGGGCCGAGCTCGCGGCCCAGCTCCAGGGCGCCGGCGAGCGCGTGGGCGCTCTCGATGGCCGGGATGATGCCCTCGGTGCGGGACAGCAGCCGCAGCGCCTGCATGGCGGCGTCGTCGGTGACCGGGCGGTACTCGGCCCGGCCGGTGTCCTTCAGCCAGGCGTGCTCCGGGCCGACGCCCGGGTAGTCGAGGCCGGCCGAGATGGAGTGCGACTCGATGGTCTGCCCGTCCTCGTCCTGCAGGACGTAGGTGCGCGAGCCGTGCAGCACACCGGGGTCGCCCTTGGTGAGGGTGGCGGCGTGCCGGGGGGTCTCGGCGCCCTCGCCGGCCGCCTCGCAGCCGATCAGGCGCACACCGGCGTCCGGGATGAACTCGTGGAAGATGCCCATCGCGTTGGAGCCGCCGCCGACGCAGGCGACCACGGCGTCCGGGAGCCTGCCGGTGCGGTCGAGGACCTGCTGGCGGGCCTCGACGCCGATGACCCGGTGGAAGTCCCGGACCATCATCGGGAACGGGTGCGGGCCGGCCACGGTGCCGAACAGGTAGTGGGTGGAGTCGACGTTGGCGACCCAGTCGCGGAACGCCTCGTTGATGGCGTCCTTGAGGGTGCGGCTGCCGGACTTGACGGCCACCACCTCGGCGCCGAGCATCCGCATCCGGGCGACGTTCAGCGCCTGGCGCTCGGTGTCGACCTCGCCCATGTAGACGGTGCAGTCGAAGCCGAACAGCGCGCAGGCGGTGGCGGTGGCCACGCCGTGCTGGCCGGCGCCGGTCTCGGCGATGATCCGGGTCTTGCCCATCCGGCGGGTGAGCAGGGCCTGGCCCAGCACGTTGTTGATCTTGTGCGAGCCGGTGTGGTTGAGGTCCTCGCGCTTGAGCAGGACGCGCGCGCCGCCCGCCTCGGCGGAGAAGCGGTGCACGTCGGTCAGCGGGCTGGGACGGCCGGTGTAGTCCTTGAGCAGCGCGTTCAGCTCGGCGGCGAAGGCAGGGTCGGCCTTCGCCTTCTCGTACTCCTCGGCGACCTGTTCGACGGCGGCGACCAGCGCCTCCGGGATGAAGCGGCCGCCGTAGGCGCCGAAGTAGCCGCGGGCGTCCGGTACCTCGGCACCGGGCAGGTAGTCCTTCTCGGACATGGTGAAGTCCTTCTGGAAGATGACGGCAGTGACGTCGGAACGGCTGGGATCAGCCGGGCGTCCTGCGCCATCGGCGGCCCTGCACCTGCCCGGGCTCGCAGCCGATCACATAGCGCACCCGCCTGCCCAGCACCCGGCGTGCGGGCGCGCGGCAGCCGCGCGGGCGGCAACCGGGGGCGAGACGGGAGGCGAGTTTCATGGCGGCGGGGTCAGTCCTTGTGCCGCAGGGCGGGGTGGGCGCCGGCCGCGACCAGGTCGGCCACGGCGGCCCGCGGGTCCTTGCCGGTCACCAGGGACTCGCCGACCAGCACCGCGTCGGCGCCCAGGTTGGCGTACGAGATCACGTCCAGCGGGCCGCGCACGCCGGACTCGGCGACCTTGACGACACCGTCCGGGATGGCGTGGACGACGTTGCCGAAGGTGTTGCGGTCCACCTCAAGGGTCTTGAGGTTGCGGGCGTTGACGCCGATGATCCGCGCGCCGGCGTCCACCGCGCGGGCGATCTCCTCCTCGTCGTGCACCTCGATCAGCGGGGTGAGGCCGATCGACTCGGCGCGCTCGATCAGCGACACCAGGGCCGGCTGCTCCAGCGCGGCGACGATCAGCAGGGCCAGGTCGGCGCCGTGGGCGCGGGCCTCCCAGAGCTGGTAGGCGGTGACGATGAAGTCCTTGCGCAGCAGCGGGGTGTCCACCGCGGCCCGGACGGCGTCCAGGTCGGCCAGCGACCCGCCGAAGCGGCGCTGCTCGGTCAGCACGCTGATCGCGGCGGCCCCGCCGGCCGCGTAGTCGGTGGCCAGGGCGGCCGGGTCCGCGATCGCGGCCAGGGCGCCCTTGGACGGGCTGGAGCGCTTGACCTCGCAGATCACGCGTACACCGTCGCCCTTGAGGGCGGCGACGCCGTCCTTGGCGTCCGGGGCCTTGGCCGCGAGCTCCTTGAGCTCGTCCAGCGAGACCAGGGCCTGCCGCTCGGCGAGGTCCTCACGGACACCTTCGATGATCTTGTCGAGCACACTCACTCTTGCGCCCCCATCATGTTCTGCTAGTTCGGCTGGCGAAGAGCCGGACGGCCAGTGGGTCGGCCGGCTCTTCGATGGTATCGGCACCGGGGAGCGCGGGGCGCGGCAGCCCGGCGCGCGTCTCGCGGGCCGGACGCCCCCCACCTCGGCCGATCCCTCACGAACACCCCGGACGCGACGCCGGTACCGGGCCTCAGACCAGCGGTGGCGCCAGTCCCGCCCCGACCGGCAGATTGCGCACCACCGTGAAGACCAGCACCAGCAGGGCGATCAGCGCCCAGCGCCGCGCCCCGACCGAGACCCGGGGCGCCGGACCGCCGCTCACCGCGGCCCACACCCAGCGGAGCCACAGCACCGCCAGGACGGCGAACAGCAGGACGGCGGGCGCGTTGTCGTGCAGCGCGCCGGTCAGGTCCCCGTGGCTGAGCGCGTGGACGCAGCGCAGACCGCCGCAGCCCGGGCACCACCAGCCGGTGGCGGCCAGGAACGGGCAGGTCGGGTAGTGACCGGGGGCGTTGGGATCCACCACCGCGATGTACACGGTGGGGAGGGCCACCGCGGCCAGGGCGGCCAGCGGAGGGCCCAGCCGGCGCACTGCGGGCGGCCGGGCGGAGGCGGTGGGGGCGGCGTTCACGCCCCTGATTGTGCCCGTTCGGTGCAAGCGGGGAGCAGAACGAAACGGCGGGCGTGGCGCCCGCCGTTCAGCCGTGCGAACTCCGGGGTCAGGCGGTGACGGCGGCGGCCGCGCGGTCCTCGGCGGTCTCCACGTTGACGCTCGGCTGCTTGCCCATGCCCGCCATCGACATGGCCTTGCCGACCACGCCGCCGAGCAGGATGACCGCCAGGCCGCCCCAGACCACCGGCACGGACGGGAGGATCATGGCGACGCCCGCGATCGCGAAGCCGATGAAGGAGATGGTCACGCCGGTCCAGGCGGCGGGGGTGTGGCCGTGTGCTGCTGCCGACATCTGATGGTGCTCCTTGCTTCTCCGGGCCCCGGCCGGGCCTGCGGGCCCCTCGCGGGTTGACGTGTTCCATTGTGCCGGGCCACACACCGGCACCCCAAAGGGGGTGGCGGGTCTATCGCGTCACAGCGCCCGGCCCGCCCCGGGCGGGCCGCTCAGACGGCCGTCGGGTCCTCGCCCCGGTCCAGCGCCTTCCACAGGTCGGCCGGCGTCTCGGCGGCCTTCGCCGGGGCCTTTCGGGTCGGCGCCTCGTAACGGCTGCCCATGGCCGGCCAGGACCGGCCGAAGCGGACGGTGAGCAGCCCGGCCGCGGCCAGCAGCAGCCCGCCGAACAGGGCGAGCCACGGCCAGGCCGAGCGGCTGACCTCGGTGGCCGTCGTCCCGGAGAGCGCGAGGATCCGGGCCGCCTCGCTGTCCAGCGCGGCGCTGTCGCCGGCGCCCGCCGCCGCGCTCGCGGCCGCGCCGAGACCGGCCAGCAGTGTGAGCACGCCGACCGCGGCCCGCCCTGCGCCGCGGACCGCGAACACCGCGACCGCCGCCGCCAGCGCCACCAGCGCCAGCCCGCCGGGCAGTTCGGAGATCCGGCCGCCGGTGACGGACACCGCCAGCGTCCCGGCCCGGCCCTCGGCCCAGACCCGGCTCACCGCGGTCAGCACCAGGACGGCGCCCAGCGCGGTCAGCAGCAGCATCAGGCCGAGCGTCCGCCGCCCGGCCTTGGCGGGGGCGGCGGCGGGGGCGGGGGCGGGCCCGGCGTCGGGGCGGGGCTGGGGAGAGGCGCTCACCCGTCCACTATCCCCCGGCCGCCGCCCGGCTCCGCATCCGGGGTGGCCGGCCCGACCGGGAAGTCGTCGGTCCGCAGCACCAGCGTCCGCTCCGCCAGCGGCAGGAAGAGGTCGTTGCCGAACGGCACCCGCTCCGCCTCCCGGTACGTCCCGCCCGGCTGCGGCGCGCTGTGCACGGTGCAGACCGCCGCCACCGGGTCGACCACCACGTACAGCGGGATCCCGCACTCGGCGAGGAAGCGGTGCCGGCCGGCCGGGTCACCGGCCCGCCGCGACCGGTCGGTGACCTCCAGCACCGCCTCCAGGTCGGCGGCCCGGTAGCCGCCTCCGGCGGCGTGTTCCGCACCCGGCGCGACCACCGCGAGCTCGGCGGCCCGCCCGCTCCGCCCGGACGGCGCCCGGACGACGACGTCCTGGCGGACCGCGCCCCGGCCGGCCAGCTGGCCGTCGATCTGGGCCCTGGCCGCGGTGACGATCTGCTGCCGTTCGTCCGGCATCCTGCTGCTCCTTCGGCCCCGCGCCGCCGGTCCTACACCGTCGGCGTGCGCAGCGTATTGGCGGTGGCGACGGCGCGCAGGACGGCGGCCGCCTTGTTGCGGCACTCGGTGTCCTCGCCGTGCGGGTCGGAGTCGGCGACCACTCCCGCGCCCGCCTGGACGTAGGCGGTGCCGTCGCGCAGGACGGCGGTGCGGATGGCGATCGCGGTGTCGGAGTCCCCGGCGAAGTCCAGATAGCCGACGCAGCCGCCGTACAGGCCCCGGCGGGTGGGCTCCAGCTCTTCGATGATCCGCATCGCGCGCGGTTTCGGCGCGCCGGACAGGGTGCCGGCCGGGAAGCAGGCGGTCAGCACGTCGAAGGCGGTCCGCCCGGGCGCCACCCGGCCGGTGACGGTCGAGACGATGTGCATGACGTGGCTGTAGCGCTCGACCTGCATGAAGTCGACCACCTCGACGCTGCCCGGCTCGCAGACCCGCCCGAGGTCGTTGCGGCCCAGGTCCACCAGCATCAGGTGCTCGGCCCGCTCCTTCGGGTCGGCGAGCAGCTCGGCGGCCAGCTCGGCGTCCTCGTGCGGGGTGGCGCCGCGGTGCCGGGTGCCGGCGATCGGGTGCACCATCGCCTCGCCCTCGGTGACCTTGACCAGCGCCTCCGGGCTGGAGCCGACCACGTCGAAGCCGCCCTCGGCGGTGCCGTCCGGGCCGGGGAAGCGGAACAGGTACATGTACGGGCTGGGGTTGGTGGTCCGCAGCACCCGGTAGACGTCCAGCGCGGAGGCCGGGCAGGGCGCCTCGAACCGCTGCGAGGGCACGACCTGGAAGGCCTCGCCCGCCCGGATCCGCTCCTTGACCTCCTCGACGGCGGCCCGGTACGGCGCCCCGCCGAACGGCGAGCGGACGTCACCGGGGCCGGACGGGGTGAAGGTGGCGAGCCCCGGGTCGACCGGCTTGAGCAGGTCGGTCTCCATCGCGTCGAGCCGGGCCACCGCGTCCGCGTAGGCCTCGTCGACGCCGCTGGCCAGGTCGTTGTGGTTGACCGCGTTGGCGATCAGCAGCACCGTGCCGTCGACGTGGTCGAGCACGGCCAGGTCGGTGGCGAGCAGCATGGTCAGCTCGGGGAGCTTCAGGTCGTCCGGGTTGAGGTCGGGCAGCTTCTCCAGTCGGCGGACGATGTCGTACCCGAGGTAGCCGACCAGGCCGCCGGTGAGCGGGGGCAGGCCGTCGTCGGTACGGCGCGGGGTGTGCAGGGCCTCCAGCGCGGCGCGCAGCACCTGGAGCGGGTCGCCGGTGGTGGGGATGCCGACCGGCGGGGTGCCGAGCCAGCGGGCGGTGCCGTCCGGCCCCGCGGTCAGGGTGGCGCCGCTGCGGACGCCGACGAAGGAGTAGCGGGACCAGCTGCGGCCCTGCTCGGCGGACTCCAGCAGGAAGGTGCCGGTGCGCTCGGCCGCGAGGCTGCGGTAGAGGCCGATGGGGGTGAGACCGTCCGCGAGGAGCCTGCGGGTGACCGGGATGACCCGGGTGTCGACGGCGAGCTTGCGGAAGGTTTCGAGATCCATGGGGAGCGGCACCGTTTCTGGTCGTTTCGGCGGGGCGGGGTCAGGCGAGCGGGAGCACGTCGGCGTCGAAGCAGGTGCGGTCGCCGGTGTGGCAGGCGGCGCCGGTCTGGTCGACCCGGACCAGCAGGGTGTCGCCGTCGCAGTCCAGCGCGACGGACTTGACCTGCTGGACGTGGCCCGAGGTGTCGCCCTTCACCCAGTACTCCCGGCGGCTGCGGCTCCAGTAGGTGCAGCGGCCGGTGGCGAGGGTACGGTGCAGCGCCTCGTCGTCCATCCAGCCGAGCATCAGCACCTCGCCGGTGTCGTACTGCTGCGCGATGGCCGGGAGCAGACCGTCCTCGGTCCGCTTGAGGCGGGCGGCGATCGCGGGAGCCAGGGCGGTGGTGCCGGGGGCGGCGGGTGTGGAGGACATGGGTCCCATTGTGTCAGCCCGGCGCGCCGGGCTCCCGGTCCGGGCCTGCCGGGCGCACCCGGCCCCTCCGGTGCTATCTGTCCGACCGATCCGCTCGTACGAGTTGTGCCAACCGCCTGCCGGAAAGCCCCGGCGTGGGTCATTCTCGTGGCCATGACCTCCGAGCCGCCGCCCGAACCCGCCGCCACCCGCCCGTCGCGGGGCCTGGTCCTCGCCGTCGTGGCCGTGCTGGCCGTGCTGCTCGCGGTGGTGGCCACCGTGCTGCTCTGGCCCGAGAAGAAGCCGGCCGCGCTGCCACCCCCGCCCTCCCCCACCGCGACCCCGACGCCGACCCCCACCCCCACGCCGAGCCCGACGCCCAGCCGGGTGGTGCCGTACACCTTCCTCCCGGTCGGCTCCTGCTTCGACCACCCGCAGCTGAGCAAGACGATCACCAAGCCCGAACCGCGGCCCTGCGAGGGCGAGCACGACGGCGAGGTGATCGCCGACCAACTGCTGCCGGACGGCCTGACCGGCGACAACCAGCTCGCCAAGGCGATGCGGGAGGGCTGCAAGGAGACGCTGGCCGCCGCCGAGGCCCGCCAGGGCGGCGGCGGACCGTACTACGGCTACCCGTTCGGCCCGTCCATGACCTACTACCAGCAGGGCTGGCGGGACTACACCTGCACCATGACGGCGAGCAACCGTCAGGGCTCCACCAAGCTCAGCGGCCACCTGCGCTGACGGCCCGTGGGAGAAACCCGGGGCGTGTCCGACGATTCGCGCGCGCGGCGGGAGCCGTCAGGCACGCCCTAGGCTGAGCGGCATGTCGAACCATGCCCTCGCCGAGCGCCACCGGCTGACCGAACTCCTGGCCGCCGCCGGGCCGGACGCCCCCACCCTCTGCGCCGGGTGGTCCACCCGGGACCTCGCCGCCCACCTGGTGGTCCGGGAGCACCGGCCGGACGCGGCGGCCGGCATCCGCGTCGGCGCCCTCGCCGACTGGACCCACCGGGTGCAGGCCGGCTACGCCGAGCGCCCGTACGAGGAGCTGCTGCGGCTGTTCCGGGCCGGCCCGCCGCTGCTCTCCCCGTTCGCGCTGCCCGGCGCCGACGAGGCCGCCAACACCGTCGAGTACTTCGTGCACGCCGAGGACGTCCGCCGGGCGGGCGAGGAGTGGCCGCCGCAGCCGGTGCCGCCCGGGCGGGCCGAGGCGCTCTGGCGCCGGCTGCCGCTGCTCGCCCGGCTGGAGGCGGGCCGCCGCTCCCCCGTCCGGCTGGAGCTGCGCCGCCCGGACGGGCAGAGCCTGACGGTCGGCCCCGCCGGGTCGCCGACCGTGCGGATCACCGGCGAGCCGGGCGAGCTGGTGCTCTTCGTCTACGGCCGCGGCGCCCGCGCCGAGCTGGCCGTGGACGGCCCGCCGGACGCCGTCACCGCGCTGCGTCACGTGCTGCCGCTGCCGTAGGGTGGCGCCGTCCTACGGGGCCCGCCTCCCACACCGGGGGCGGGCCCTGCCGCGGTCGGTGGACGCGGTCAGCGGACGGGGTGCCCGGCCTCCCGCAGCGCGTTCTTGACCTCGCCGATCCGCAGATCGCCGAAGTGGAAGACGCTGGCGGCGAGCACCGCGTCCGCGCCGGCCGCCACGGCGGGGGCGAAGTCGGCGAGCTTCCCGGCGCCGCCGGAGGCGATCACCGGGATGGAGACGGTCTTGCGGACGGCCCGGATCAGCTCCAGGTCGTAGCCGTCCTTGGTGCCGTCCGCGTCCATCGAGTTGAGCAGGATCTCACCGGCACCCAACTCGGCCGCGCGGCCCGCCCATTCGACGGCGTCCAGGCCGGTGCCCTGGCGCCCGCCGTGGGTGGTGACCTCGAAGCCGGAGGCCGTCTCGGTGCCCTCCGGGCAGCGCCGGGCGTCCACCGAGAGCACCAGCACCTGGCGGCCGAAGCGCCGGGCGATCTCCCGGATCAGCTCCGGGCGGGCGATCGCCGCGGTGTTGACGCCGACCTTGTCGGCGCCGGCCCGCAGCAGCTTGTCGACGTCCTCGACGGCCCGGACGCCGCCGCCGACGGTGAGCGGGATGAAGACCTGCTCGGCGGTGCGGCGGACGACGTCGTAGGTGGTCTCGCGGTCCCCGGAGGAGGCGGTGATGTCGAGGAAGGTCAGCTCGTCGGCGCCCTCGGCGTCATAGAGCTTGGCCATCTCCACCGGGTCGCCGGCGTCCCGCAGGTTCTGGAAGTTGACGCCCTTGACCACCCGGCCGGCGTCGACGTCCAGGCAGGGGATGACACGTACTGCGAGGGTCACGGCTGTTTGCCTTCCAGAGTGCTAGCGAGCCCGGCACGGTAGGCGTCGAGCTCGACCTCGACCATCATCCGGGAGTCGATCAGGCCCTCGACCACCACCATGGTGGCCGCCGGGCGCGCGACGTCGAAGAGCGCGTGGTGGGCACGGCCCACCTCGTCGGCGTCGCGGACGTGGGTGATGTACATCCGGGTGCGGACCACGTCGTCCGCCGTCAGACCGTACGCGGCCAGGGCCTTGAGGCCGACGCCGAAGGCGGCGAGGGTCTGGTGGTACGGGTCGCCCTCGTGCTCGATCTTCCCGTCCACCCAGGCCGTGGAGCCGGCCACGTGCACGTGGTCCCCGGCGGCGACCGCCCGCGAGTAGCCGAACTGCTCCTCCCAGGGGGAACATCCGGCGACCCGACCGCGCACGATCCGACGTTCCGTCATCCTGAAACCGCCTCCAGGGCCTCTTCGAGGGTGAACTTCTGCTCGTAGAGTGCCTTGCCCACGATCGCGCCTTCGACACCCTCGCCGACGAGCGTGGCGATGGCCCGCAGGTCGTCGAGCGAAGAAACACCGCCGGAGGCGACGACCGGGCGGTCGGTGGCGGCGCAGACGTCGCGCAGCAGCTGGAGGTTGGGGCCGGTCAGGGTGCCGTCCCGGTTGACGTCGGTGACGACGTAGCGGGCGCAGCCCTCGGCGTCGAGGCGGGCCAGCACGTCGAAGAGCTGGCCGCCGTCGCGGGTCCAGCCGCGGCCGCGCAGGGTGGTGCCGACCACGTCCAGACCGACGGCGATCTTGTCCCCGTGCCCGGCGATGACCTTGGCGACCCACTCGGGGCTCTCCAGGGCGGCGGTGCCGAGGTTGACCCGGGTGCAGCCGGTGGCGAGGGCGGCGGCCAGCGACTCGTCGTCACGGATACCGCCGGACAGCTCGACCTTGATGTCCAGCGCGCCGGTGACCTCGCGGAGCAGGTCACGGTTGCTGCCGGTGCCGAAGGCGGCGTCGAGGTCGACCAGGTGCAGCCACTCGGCGCCGGCACTCTGCCAGGCGAGGGCGGCGGCGAGGGGCTCGCCGAAGGAGGTCTCGGTACCGGACGCGCCCTTGACCAGGCGGACGGCCCGGCCGTCCCGGACGTCGACGGCGGGGAGGAGTTCGAGGCGGCTCATCGTGTTGGCAACTCTCAGCTAGTCAGAGGGTGTTGACCCAGTTGGTCAGCAGGGCGGCGCCGGCGTCGCCGGACTTCTCGGGGTGGAACTGGGTGGCCCAGAGCGGGCCGTTCTCGACGGCCGCGACGAACGGCTGCCCGTGGGTGGCCCAGGTGACGAGCGGGGCGTGCATCCGCGCGCTGTGGACCTCCAGCTCCCAGTGGCGCACCCCGTAGGAGTGCACGAAGTAGAAGCGGGTGTCGGGGTCGAGGCCGGCGAAGAGCCGGCTGCCCTCCGGTGCCTGGACCGTGTTCCAGCCCATGTGCGGGACGACCGGGGCGTCCAGCGGCTCGACGGTGCCCGGCCACTCGTCGCAGCCGGCCGTCTCCACCCCGTGCTCGACCCCGCGCTCGAACAGGATCTGCATCCCGACGCAGATGCCCAGCACCGGGCGGCCCCCGGCGAGCCGGCGGCCGATGATCTGCTCGCCGCGGACGGCCTTCAGCCCGCGCATGCAGGCCTCGAAGGCGCCGACGCCGGGCACCAGCAGGCCGTCCGCGTCCAGCGCGGCCTGGAAGTCGGAGGTGACGGTGACGTTCGCCCCGGTGCGCTCGACGGCGCGCTGGGCGGAGCGGAGGTTGCCCGACCCGTAGTCGAGTACGACGACGTTCTTGCCCATGTTCAGGTGTCCATGTCTGTGGGGTCTCTCGACGGGTTCAGATGCGCATGACGCCGGAGGCCAGGCAGAGCACCGAGCCTATGGCGAGCACCGCGATGACGCCCTTCGGGATCTTCTGCTTCCAGAACGAGATCACGCCGCCGGCCAGGAAGAGCCCGACGAAGATGAGGACGATCGCGGCCTTGCTCACAGCGCACCCTTGGTCGACGGGAGGATGCCGGCCGCGCGCGGGTCACGCTCGGCGGCGTAGCGCAGGGCCCGGGCCAGCGCCTTGAACTGGCACTCCACGATGTGGTGCGCGTTGCGCCCGTACGGCACGTGGACGTGCAGGGCGATCTGCGCCTGGGCCACGAAGGACTCCAGGATGTGCCGGGTCATCGTGGTGTCGTAGCTGCCGATCATCGGCGCGATCCGCTCCGGCTCGGTGTGCACCAGGTAGGGGCGGCCGGAGAGGTCCACGGTGACCTGGGCGAGCGACTCGTCCAGCGGGACGGTGCAGTTGCCGAAGCGGTAGATGCCGACCTTGTCGCCGAGCGCCTGCTTGAAGGCGGCGCCCAGGGCGAGGGCGGTGTCCTCGATGGTGTGGTGGGTGTCGATGTGCAGGTCGCCGTCGGTCTTCACGGTGAGGTCGAAGAGGCCGTGGCGGCCGAGCTGGTCGAGCATGTGGTCGTAGAACCCGACGCCCGTGGAGATGTCGGTCTTGCCGGTGCCGTCGAGATCGATCTCGACGAGGACCGAGGTCTCCTTGGTGGTGCGCTCAACGCGTCCGATACGGGACATGGCGGATCTACAGCTCCTTGATCACGGTGCGGACGGCGTCCAGGAAGGCGTCGTTCTCGGCGGGGGTGCCGGCGGTCACCCGCAGCCACCCGGGGACGCCGTTGTCCCGGACCAGGACGCCCTGGTCGAGGATGGCCTGCCAGACGGCGTGGGTGTCGGCGAAGCGGCCGAACTGGACGAAGTTGGCGTCCGAGTCGGTGACGTCCAGCCCGAGGCCGCGCAGCGCGTCCACCAGCCGGTCGCGTTCGTCCTTGAGCCGGCCGACGTACCCGAGCAGGGTGTCGGTGTGCTCCAGGCAGGCCAGCGCGGTGGCCTGGGTGACGGCCGACAGGTGGTACGGCAGCCGGACCAGCTGCACGGCGTCCACCACGGCGGCGTCGGCCGCCAGGTAGCCCAGGCGCAGCCCGGCCGCGCCGAAGGCCTTGGACATGGTGCGGCTGACCACCAGGTTGGGGCGGCCCTCCAGCAGCGGCAGCAGCGAGGCGCGGTGCGAGAACTCGACGTACGCCTCGTCCACGACCACCAGGCTGGGCCCGGCGGCCTGCGCGGCCCCGTACAGCCGCAGCACGGCGTCGGCGGCGACGGCGGTGCCGGTCGGGTTGTTCGGCGAGCAGATGAAGACCACGTTCGGCCGGTGCTCGGCGATGGCCTTCTCGGCGGCCGCCAGGTCGATGGTGAAGTCCTCGTTGCGCGGGCCGGAGATCCACTCGGTGCCGGTGCCCCGGGAGATCAGGGCGTGCATCGAGTAGGAGGGCTCGAAGCCGAGCGCGCTGCGGCCGGGCCCGCCGAAGGTCTGGAGCAGCTGCTGCAGCACCTCGTTGGAGCCGTTGGCCGCCCAGACCTGCTCGCGGGTGCGGGCGAACCCGGTGGTCCGGGTCAGGTAGCCGGCCAGGCCCTCGCGCAGCTCGACCGCGTCCCGGTCGGGGTAGCGGTTGAGGTGGCGGGCGGCCTCGGCGACGCGCTCGGCGATCCGGGCCACCAGCTCCTCGGGCAGCTGGTACGGGTTCTCGTTGGTGTTCAGCTGGACGGGCACGTCGAGCTGCGGCGCACCGTACGGGGACTGCCCGCGCAGCTCGTCACGGATGGGGAGATCGTCAATCCTCATGAACCGGGAACCGTCCACTCGAAGCGGGCCTTGATCGCGTCGCCGTGACCCGGCAGGTCCTCGGCCTCGGAGAGGTTGACCACGTGCGCGGCGATGCCGGCCAGGGCCTCGCGGTCGTACTCGACGACCTGGACGCCGCGCAGGAAGGTCTGCACGGACAGCCCCGAGGAGTGGCAGGCGCAACCGCCGGTCGGCAGCACGTGGTTGGAGCCGGCCGCGTAGTCGCCGAGCGAGACCGGGGTGTACCGGCCGATGAAGATCGCGCCGGCGTTGCGGACCCGGGCGGCGACCGCGTGGGCGTCGCGGGTCTGGATCTCCAGGTGTTCGGCGGCGTAGGCGTTGACCACCGCGAGGCCCTGGTCGAGGTCGTCGACCAGGATGATGCCGGACTGCCGGCCGCCCAGCGCCTCGGCCACCCGCTCGCTGTGCCTGGTCCGGGCGACCTGCGTCTTCAGCTCGGCCTCGACGGCCTCGGCCAGCGCGGGCGAGTCGGTGACCAGCACCGAGCCCGAGGTCGGGCCGTGCTCGGCCTGGCTGATCAGGTCGGCGGCGACCTCCGCCGGGTCGGCGCTGTCGTCCGCGAGGACGGCGATCTCGGTCGGCCCGGCCTCCGAGTCGATGCCGATCCGGCCGGCGAAGTAGCGCTTGGCGGCGGCCACGTAGATGTTGCCCGGGCCGGTGACCAGGTTGACCCGCTCGCACTCCTCGGTGCCGAGGGCGAACATGGCGACCGCCTGGGCCCCGCCGACCGCGTACACCTCGGTGACGCCCAGCAGCGCGCAGGCCGCCAGGATGGTCGGGTGCACCCGGCCGCCGAACGCCTTCTGCGGCGGCGAGGTCACCGCGATGCCGGTGACGCCGGCCTCCTGCGCGGGCACCACGTTCATCACCACGGACGACGGGTAGACGGCGAGGCCGCCCGGCACGTACAGGCCGACCCGGTCCACCGGCACCCAGCGCTGGGTGACGGTACCGCCCGGCACGACCTGGGTGGTGTGCCCGGCGCGGCGCTGGTCGGCGTGGACCAGGCGGGCGCGGCGGATCGACTCCTCCAGCGCGGCGCGCACCTTCGGGTCCAGCGTCTCCAGGGCCTCGGCGATCTGCTCGGCCGGCACCCGGGTGGACTCCAGCCGCACACCGTCGAACCGCTCGGTGATCTCGATCAGCGCCGCGACCCCACGATGGCTCACGTCCTCGGCGATCGGCCGCACCTTCTCCAGGGCGGCCGCCACGTCGAACTCGGCACGGGGCAGCAGGTCACGCGGGTCGTCGAGCGAGCCGCGCAGGTCGATTCGAGAGATCACGCCACCCAGTGTAAGGAGTGGCCGGAACCACCGGCCCCGCATTTCAGTCCGTGATACGAAAGGCGAGACGACCGGGGGAAGCGGGGGGACCATGGCAGAACCGGCACCGGACGGCTGGAGTCCGGTCGAACAGGGCCTCTGGGAGGCGTTCCGGCAGGGCGAGGTGTACGACCTGAGCACCGGCGACGCCGAGCTGGACGCCCCCTTCGGCACCGCCGTCTGGGGGCCCGGGCGCAGCGTACGCGCCGAGGTCCTGGCCCACCTGCTGCTGGACGGCCCCGCCCCCGCCCCGGGCCGGGTCGCCTCGCTCCGGCTCACCGGCGTCCGGATCACCGGCCCGCTGAACCTGGCCGGCGGCACCATCCGGCAGTACGTCGAACTGCGCGACTGCCGCTTCGAGCGGAAGGTGCTGATCTCCGAGGCCGACGCCGCCACCCTGCGCCTGGTCCGGTGCCTGATCCCGCGGCTGGAGGCCTCCCGCCTCGTCACCTCGGGCGATCTGCACCTCGCCCGCTGCCGGCTCCCGCAGGGCCTGCGGCTCACCGACGCCCGGATCGGCACCGACCTGCTGCTCAACCAGGCCGTCCTGGGCGGTGACCGGTTCGGCCGGGCGCTGTCCGCCGACGGCATGGCGGTCCACCAGGACTTCGAGGCCGACCGGCTGGAGTCCCGCGGCGAGATCAGCCTGCGCACCGCGCGGATCGGCGGCCGGCTCTCCCTGCGCGGCGCCCAGCTGCACGCCGTCCCGGAGAACCGCAACGCCCTCAACGCGGTCCGAATAACCGTCGGCCACACCCTGTACCTCAGCGGCTCGGCGGACGGCGGCTGGTACGGCTCGCAGTCCTACTACGGCTCCGGCTACGGCGAACTCCCGCCACCCGGCTCGCCCAGCACCCCGTTCCGCGCCTTCGGCCAGGTCCGGCTCTCCGACGGCCGGTTCGAGAACGCCTGTCTGCTCTCCGACGCCGAGTTCCACCTCGGCCCGGACGACGAGGTCACACTGCGCCGCATCCAGACCCCCGAACTGCGCTTCACCTGCCGCTTCCCGAACGAGGGCGCCGTCTCGCTCTCCCGCGCCCGGATCGGCAACCTGGTCGACGCCCCCGGCTCCTGGCCGCACGGCCGCAGCCTCGGTCTGACCGGCTTCACCTACGAGTGCCTGCGCCCGGCCGTCCCGTTCACCGTCCAGCAGCGGATCGCCTGGCTGGAGGGCTCCTCGGTGGAGTTCCAGCCCGAGTCGTACGAGCAGCTGGCCACCGCCCTGCGCCGGGACGGCGCCGACGACGACGCCCGCGAGGTGCTCTACGCCAAGCAGCGCCGCCGCCGGCAGAGCCTGCCGCTGCCCGCCCGGGTCTGGGGCCGGATCCAGGACGTCACCGTCGGCTACGGCTTCCGCCCCGGGCGGGCCGCGCTCTGGCTGCTGCTCGCCTGGGCGCTGGGCAGCCTCTACTTCGCCACCCACCGGCTCGAACCGCTGAAGGCCGACGAGCGCCCGCACTGGAACCCGGTCCTCTACGCGCTCGGCCAGCTGCTCCCGGTCGTCGACCTCGGCCAGCAGGGCTGGAACCCCGGCGGCACCGCCCAGTGGGTCTCCTCCGGTCTGGTGATCGTCGGCTGGGTGCTCGCCACCACGGTCGCCGCCGGCGCCACCCGGATGCTCCAGCGCGGATGACCCCGGATGCGCCGGTGGAGAACCCGGGAGCACTCGCCCGCTCCGGGGAACTACGCTGTCCGCCGTGACAGAACGGCTGCCGCTCTTCCCGCTGAACACCGTGCTCTACCCGGGCCTGGTGATGCCCCTCAACGTCTTCGAGGAGCGCTACCGCCGTCTGGTCGCCGACCTGCTCGCCCTCCCCGAGGACCAGCCGCGCCGGTTCGGCGTGCTCGCCATCAAGGACGGCCGTGAGGTCGCGCCGGTCCGCGCCGACGACGGCCCGGCCGGGCCGCTGGACGGCCTGGGCACCGCCACCGGCGACCCGCTGGAGGCGCTGTACCACATCGGCTGCGTGGCCGACCTCGCCTCGGCGCAGGAGCAGCCGGACGGGCAGTACGAGCTGCTGGTCACCGGCACCACCCGGTTCCGGCTGCGCTCGGTGGACACCGGCGGCCCCTACCTGACGGGCGAGACCGAAACGGTCGAGGAGCAGTCCGGCGAGGGGGCGGGGGCCCTGGCCGCGGGCGTCGAGCGGGCCTTCCGGACGTACCAGAAGCGGCTCGCCGGGGCCAACGAGGCCAGCACCGTCGGCCGGCAGGAGCTGCCGGCCGACCCACAGGTGCTCTCCTACCTGGTGGCCGCGGCCACCGTGTTCGAGACCCCGGTCAAGCAGCAGCTGCTGGCCTGCCCGGACACCGCGCAGCGGCTGCGCTCCGAACTGGAGCTGCTGCGCCGCGAGACGGCGGTGCTCAGCTGGCTCCCGTCGCTGCCGGCGGTGGATCTCACCCGCCAGTCCTTCAGCCCCAACTGACCGGCCCGAACGACCAACCCGACCCGAGCACCCGACCGACCCGGCGGGCCCGTCGCGGCCCGCCCACCCCTGGAGAACCGGTATGGCCAAGAAGCCGAAGAAGGGCGGCCAGGGCACGCCCGCCACCGTGGCCCTGGAGAACGCCGCCGTGGCGTTCACCGTGCACGCGTACGAGCACGACCCGGCCGCCGCCTCCTACGGCGGCGAGGCCGCCGAGGTGCTGGGCGTCCCGGCCGACCGGGTGTTCAAGACCCTGGTCGCCGACGTGGACGGCGTCCTCACGGTGGGCGTCGTCCCGGTGGCCGGCCAGCTGGACCTCAAGGCCCTCGCCGCCGCCGTCGGCGGCAAGCGGGCCGCGATGGCCGACCCGGCCGCCGCCGAGCGCAGCAGCGGCTACGTCCTGGGCGGCATCTCGCCGCTCGGCCAGCGCCGCCCGCTGCGCACCGTCGTGGACGACAGCGCCCTGGCCCACCCCACGGTGTACGTCTCGGCCGGCCGGCGCGGCCTGGAGGTCGAACTCGCCCCCGCCGACCTGATCACCCTCACCGGCGCCCGGACCGCCCCGATCGGCCGCTAGGGCTGCTCAGGGCTGCTCAGGGCTTCCGCCCGTCGAACGGCTGCTCCACGGGGTGCGCCTGCGCCCCGTGGAGGGGCTGCTCCACGCCGCCGGGCCGGTCCACCGGGTGCGGCTGGTCCACCGGCGCACCGCCGGCCACCGTGGGCGGGCCACCCGCTCCGGGTGCCCCGCCCGTGGCCGCGGGCAGTCCGTACGGCCCGGCCCAGTACGGCGGCGGGTCCTCCTCGCGCTTGCCGAACGCGGCCGACAGGGCCAGCAGCACCACCATCGCGGCCATCGGCCAGACCAGCACGGCGCCGTACGCCCCGAGGTCCAGGTCGGCGCTGAAGTGCCCGCCGTCGCCGACTTTCCGGGCCTGCGCGACCAGGTCACGGCTGGGGCCGAGCCAGCGGCCCAGCCCCCAGGCGCCCAGCGAGGCCAGCAGGCCGCCGACCGTCAGCCCGACCGCGACCGCGATGCCGCCGCCGCGCCGCCGGGTCACCAGGAACGCCCCGAGCGCGGTCAGGATGCCCAGGCCCAGC
Source organism: Kitasatospora sp. NPDC088548 (assembly GCF_044753005.1). Taxonomy (NCBI): domain Bacteria; kingdom Bacillati; phylum Actinomycetota; class Actinomycetes; order Kitasatosporales; family Streptomycetaceae; genus Kitasatospora; species Kitasatospora sp. NPDC088548. The sequence goes on along the minus strand of NZ_JBIVMI010000022.1, from coordinate 96,891 downwards.
CCGATCAGCACGAAGACGCTGTCGGCCCCGGCCCGCTGCTCGCCCTCCGGGTCGCCGTAGAGGATCCGGTTGCCGTCCACCACCAGCGGTACCTTCGGCGCCAGCCAGACCCAGAGCCCGGCCATCGCCAGGCCCAGCAGCAGACAGACCAGCACCATGATCGCCCCGACCTGGAACTCGGGCAGCAGCCGCCGCAGCGACGCCCGCGGGTCGGCCTTGCGGACGGGCGCGAACTCCAGGCCCGGCGGCGGTCCGTACGCGGGCGGCGCCCCGTACGGGTTCGCCGCGGCGGCCGGGGCCCGGTCGACGGGTGCGTCCGCGGCGGTTCCGGCGGTCGCGTCCGCGGCGGCCCGCGAGGGATCCGGAGGTGTGTTCGGTACGGTCACGGGGCCCATCGTTTCACGATCGCCGCCCGAACGGCCCCGGCACCCGTACCGCAGGATCGTTCCGCTACCGGGTGGTGGCCCGCCGGTACGCCCAGGTGGCGACGGCCAGCGACACCACGCCCACGCCGGCGCAGACCGCCAGGTCGCCCGCGACCAGCGCCCAGTCCGGATCGGCCGTGAACGTACGGGCGAACGCCTCGACGCCGTACGTGGACGGCAGCAGGTCGCGCAGCCAGAGCACCGGCTGCGGCAGGTGGTCCACCGGGAGCACGCCCAGCAGCAGCGCCGCCGACATGCCGAGCTGGCCCAGCATGGTGGCGATCTCCTGCCGGGGCGCGAGCAGCCCGCAGGCCGCACCGAGCCCGGACAGCGCCGCGCCGGAGAGCGGCACCACGGCGAGCAGCACCCACAGGTGGGTCACCGGGAGCCCGAACATCCAGGCCCCGGCGGCGGCCGTCACCAGCGTGCCGGGCAGCGTGAACGAGGCGTACGCGGCGGCCGCCCCGAGCACCACCGAGGCCGCCGGGACGGGCAGCGTCGCGTAGTGGTCGAGGCCGCCGGTGGCCCGCAGCCGGCCGAAGTACTGGGCGAGCAGGTTGAGCGCGACGAACGCCACCACCAGCACGCTGGAACCGGCCACCACCGAGCGCGCGGCCGAGGTCTGCCCCGGGTCCACGACGCCGCGCATCATCACCAGGATGCCGAGCGACTGGAAGGTGGCCACGAACAGCAGCGGGATCCGCGCCACCTTGGCCCGGGCCAGCTGCGCCCGGTAGACGGCGGCCAGCGCGGGCAGCAGCCGGGCGGCGGGCGCCAGCGGGGCGGGCCCGCCGTCGGCGACGGCGGCGGCCTGCGGCGGCACCGAGAGCAGCGTCATCGGCGGCCATCTCCCCACACGCCGCCGGTGGCGCACCGGCGGCTCTCTCGCAGCATCACTTGGCCAGTCCTCCGTGGCGGCCGCCCAGCTTGAGGTAGGCGTCCTCAAGGCTCGGGGTGGCCAGGGTGAAGTCGTCCAGGGCGGCGAAGGCGGGGCCGGTGGTGACGGCCGCGACCAGTTCGCGGGCCTGCTCGGGGCTGGTGCGCACGGTCCAGCGGCGGCCGGTGCGCTCGGCCCGCTCGGCGAGGGCCGCGACGGCGGGCACGTCCAGCGGGGCCTCCGTCCGCCAGACCAGGTCCAGCCGGACGTCGCCGTCGACGAGTGCCTTGAGTCCGCCCGGGGTGTCGCAGGCGATGACCCGGCCCTCGTCCATCACCGCGACCCGGTCCAGGACGGTCTCCGCCTCGATCACGTTGTGGGTGACCAGCAGCACCGTCGTGCCGCGCTCGGCCCGGCGCCGGTCGACGGCGCTCCAGACGGAGCGGCGGGCGACCGGGTCCATGCCGGTGGTCGGCTCGTCCAGCACGAGCAGCGGCCGCTCCCCCACCAGCGTGGCGGCGAAGCAGGCGAGCCGGCGCTGCCCGCCGGACAGCTTGGCCAGCGGCCGGTGGGCGAGCGGTTCGAGGGCGAGCTCGGTGAGCACCTCGGCGGTCTCGGCGCGGGCGTGCGCCCGGCTGAGCCCGCGCAGCCGGCCGGTGGTCTCGGCGGCGAGCGCGACGGTCAGCTCGTCCAGCGCGGTGGACTCCTGACCCAGGTAGCCGAGCAGCCGGGCGGCCCGCTCGGGGTGGCGGACCACGTCGTGGCCGAGGAGTTCGATCGAGCCCGAGTCCGGGCGCAGCAGCCCGGTGAGCTGGCGGACCAGGGTGGACTTGCCGGCCCCGTTGGGCCCCAGCAGCCCGAAGATCTCGCCCCGCCGGACGGTCAGGCCGACGCCGTCATTGGCCCGGACCTCGGTGGCGGCGCCGCCGCGCCCGGCGCGGTACGTCTTGACCAGGTCCCGTACGGCACAGCACGGCGAGGTCTCCCGGGGTGCCCGCCTGGCCGTCTCACTCACGAGCGAAGACTCTACGCGGTGGAGCGCCCGAACCCGACGACGGGTCCTGATCACCGGAGGCGGGGCGGCCGTCCCTAGCCGTCCCTAGTCGTCCGCGACCAGGTCGCCGCCGGGGACGCGGGCGGCCAGTTCCTTCCAGAAGCCGGCCCGGATCGCGTACCGGTCGTGCTCGTCGATCTGGTCGTCCTTGTGCGCGAGCAGGCCGAAACGGGCGGCGTAGCGCAGCAGTTCGCCGTCCACCCGGTGCGGGATGCGCGGATAGTCGGGCCAGAGCACGGTGAGCCGTTCGACGTCGCCGAGCCGCTCGGTCCAGCGGCGGGCGAAGACCTGGCCGACCTCGTGGGCGTCGCCGCCGACGGAGGTGATGTCCTCCTCGCGGTCGGCCCAGCGCTGTTCGGAGGTGGTGAGCTGGGCGAGGGTGGGCAGGCCGTCGCCCGCGGTGACGGCGGGTTCGGCGGTGGGCCGCTCGACCCAGCCCCGGTCGGAGGACCAGCGCAGCACCGGGCCGGTCTGGCTCGCCAGGGTCGCGGTCTGGGCGGGGGCCGCCCGCCCGGCGAGGTCCTTGGGGGTCGGGACGACCTTGAGGGCGGTGGCGGCCGGCTGCGCGTGCCCGTTCGCCGCGGGGACGGCCGCGACGGCGGGCTCGGGCAGGGCGGCGGGCCGCACGCCGGGCACCGGGGCGGCCGCGGGCGGGGCGGCGAGGATCTTGGCGATCTCGTGGCGCGGCCCCGGGGCGGGGAAGACGGCCGCGCTCTCGCGCGGGCTGAACGAGCCCTCGATCCACTCGCGGTCCAGCACCCGGCGTTCGTCGGCCTCGCCGACCAGGTCCTCGGACTGGTTGAAGTCCCCGTCGGCGGCCTGGAGCGCCCACAGGTGGACGACCACGCCGTGCTCCTTGGCGGACATCATGCCCGGCAGCAGGTCGCCGTCGCCGGTGATCAGCACGACGTCGGCGCAGGCCCGGTTGCGGGCGAGTTCGGAGAGTTCGGCGTGCATGGCGGCGTCCACGCCCTTCTGCACCCAGCGGCCCTCGGCGCGGGTGAGGGCGCCGAGCCGGACGGTCACCCTGGGCAGCACCCTGAGCCGGCGGTGCTCGGGCATCGGGCGGCGGTCGGGGGCGGCGTCGAACCAGTAGATCCGCAGCAGCGGCAGGCCGGTCTCGGCCTCGGCCCGCTCACGCAGTGCGGTGATCAGCGCGGTGTGGTCGACCGTCACCCGGGAGCGGGACGCGTCCCCGGCGAGGAGGCTGGCGGCGGCGCCCAGCAGGTATCCGGCATCCACCAGGACGACACAGCGATCCATCGCGCACCTCTTTTCGCTCGCCCTCGGGTCAGGCCGCCGGGGGATCGGCGGTACGGGGTGGGCACGACCGGCCCGGCGCCGCGGCGGCGGCGGGGGTGAGGGGGGTGCCCGCAGCCGCCCGATCGTTGGGTCACCTTTACCCCTGGTTCGCGCGCCGAACCTCGGCGGATGTCGCGGTCCCGCAACAGGCGTCCCAACGAAACGCAAAGCGGGCCCCGTCCAACGACGGGGCCCGCCAGGGGTTACGGGGGCGTCAGCCCCGCAGCTCGGCGGCGACCAGCTCGGCCAGCTGGACGGCGTTGAGCGCGGCACCCTTGCGCAGGTTGTCGTTGGAGACGAACAGCGACAGCCCGTGCTCCACCGTCTCGTCCACCCGGATGCGGCCGACGTAGCTCGGGTCCTGGCCGGCGGCCTGGAGCGGGGTGGGGATGTCGCTCAGCTCGACGCCGGGGGCGGCGGCCAGCAGCTCGACCGCGCGCTCGACGCCGATCGGGCGCTCGAAGCGGGCGTTGATCTGCAGCGAGTGGCCGGAGAAGACCGGGACGCGCACGCAGGTGCCGGCGACCTTGAGCTCCGGGATGCCGAGGATCTTGCGGCTCTCGTTGCGGAGCTTCTGCTCCTCGTCGGTCTCGTTGGAGCCGTCGTCGACGACGGAGCCGGCCAACGGCAGCACGTTGAAGGCGATCGGCCGGGCGTACACCTTGGGCGCGGGGAACTCGACGGCCGAGCCGTCGTGGGCCAGCGCGGCGGCGCCGTCCACGACCTTGGCGGCCTGCTCCTGGAGCTCGGCCACACCGGCCACGCCGCTGCCGGAGACGGCCTGGTAGGTGGAGACGACCAGGGCGGCGAGGCCGGCCTCCTCGTGCAGCGGGCGCAGCACCGGCATCGCGGCCATGGTGGTGCAGTTCGGGTTGGCGATGATGCCCTTGGGGCGGTCGGCGATCGCCTCGGGGTTGACCTCGGAGACGACCAGCGGGACCTCGGGGTCGCGGCGCCAGACGGAGGAGTTGTCGATCACGACCGCACCGGCCGCGGCGGCCTTGGGGGCGAGGGCCTTGGAGGTGGAGCCCCCGGCCGAGAAGATCACGATGTCCAGGCCGGTGTAGTCGGCCGTGGCCGCGTCCTCGACGGTGACCTCGGTGCCCTGCCAGGGCAGGGTGCGCCCGGCCGAACGGGCCGAGGCGAACAGCCGCAGCTGCTCCACCGGGAAGTTGCGCTCCGCAAGGATCTCGCGGACGACGCCGCCGACCTGGCCGGTGGCACCGACAATGCCGATCTTCATTCCGACTACTCCTCTTTGATGTCGCTGTTCACAGCCGCACTCTGCCCATCATGCCTTGTCACGGGGGTGGGGCGACCTGTCATTCCACGGTGTGAGAGGGCGGACCAGCCCTAGTGGTCCAGACCACTGGCGAACTCCGGACCAGTAACGAGGTCCAGCGCCGCCGCGACCTCCGCCGCGCCGGCCGGCAGCAGCGGCAGCCGCACGTCCGGGGTGGGGATCCGCCCCTGGGCGTGCAGCACCCCCTTGACCACGGCCGGGTTGGGCGCGGCGAAGACGGCACCCGCCAGCGCGGCGAGCCGGTGGCCCAGCGCCCGGGCCCGCGGCACGTCCCCGTCCTCCCAGGCGGCGGCCAGTTCGGCGAACCGGGCGGTGGCCAGCTGGGCGGAGGCCAGGATGCCGCCGGCCGCGCCGAGCGCCAGCATCGGCGAGAGGAAGGCGTCCTCCCCGGTCAGCACCGCGAAGCCGGCCGGTGCGGCGGCGAGCAGCTCCACGGCGTCCTGATCGAGCCCGCCGGTCGCGTACTTGACGCCCACCACGCCCGGTACGGCGGCGAGCCGGAGCAGCGCGGCGGCGGAGAGCGCCTGCCCGGTGCGGTAGGGGATGTGGTAGACGACCAGCGGCAGCGGGCTCACCTCGGCGAGCCGGCGGAAGTGCTCGACCGTCCCGGCCTCGCCGGGCCGCAGGAAGGCGGGGACGGTGACCAGCGCCGCCGCGGCCTGCGGCACCTGCTTGCCGAGGACGGCCAGTGCCTCCCCGACGCTCCGGGTGTCGCCGCCGTGGGCGCCGACCACCAGCTGCCCGCCGCGCTCGGCGCAGGCCGCCGCGCAGACCTCGACCACCGCCTGCCGCTCCGGCGCGCTCAGCGCGGCGGGCTCGCCGGTGGTGCCGAGCGCGACCAGGCCGGCCGCGCCGTCGTCGAGCACCGAGCGGGCGAGGCGGTCGAGTGCGTCCAGGGCCACCGAACCGTCCTCGGCGAACGGGGTGACCAGCGGGACGTGGATGCCCTTGAGTTCCATGACCACGATCCTGCGATCCATCGATCCCCCAGGTCCAGTTCAGATTTCCGAGGCTTCTCGTAAGCTGATCCGATGCTCGATGTACGACGCCTGCGTCTGCTGCGCGAACTGGCCCATCTCGGCACCATCGCCGCCGTCGCCGAGGCGCTGTCGTTCAGCCCTTCGGCGGTCTCCCAGCAGTTGTCCGTGCTGGAGAAGGAGGCCGGTGTCCCGCTGCTGGAGCGCACCGGGCGGCGGGTCGCCCTGACGCCCGCCGGGTGGAACCTGGTCCGGCACGCCGAGGCGGTGCTGGCCCGGCTGGAACAGGCCGGCGCCGAACTCGCCCACGCCAGGCAGGGGCTGGCCGGTCCGCTGCGGATCGGCACCTACCCCTCGGCGGCCCGCGCGATCATCCCGGCGGTGCTGGCCGAGCTGGCGGCCTGGCACCCCGGCCTGGAGCCGATAGTGACGGAGGTGGACCCGGCGGGCGTGGCGGCGGCGCTGCGCGCGGGCGAGCTGGACGTGGCGCTGGTGCACGAGTACGACCTGGTGCCGGCCGAACCGGAGCCGGGCCTGGCGCTCACCCGGCCGGTGTTCACCGAGCCGATGTACCTGGCGGCCCGCGCGGCGGGCACGGTCGCCGAGCAGCGTGCCGCCCCGTGGATCATGGCGCCGCCGGGCACGCTCTGCCACGGCATGGCCGTCCGGGCCTGCGAGGGCGCCGGCTTCACGCCCAGGATCCGGCATCAGATCGACGACTTCACCACCGTGCTGGCCCTGGTGGCGGCCGGTCAGGGGGTGGCGCTGGTGCCACAGCTGGGCGCCGCGCAGCCACCGCCGGGCGTGGTGCTCACCCGGCTGCCGATGTACCGGCGCACCCGGGCCGCCTTCCGCGCGGGCGCGGGCTCGCACCCGGCGATCTCGGCCTTCGTCTCGGCCCTGCACACGGCCGTCCCGCCGGGCCTCGGCGGCGGGTCGTGAGTCCTCGACGACCCGCCGCCGCGGCCTGGTTCAGCTGGCCAGGCAGCTCGGCCCGAGCAGCTGCTTGAGGTCCCCGAACAGCGCCGGGTCGGACTTCACCCGGTGCCGGTCGAGCCGCAGCACGGTGGTGCGCCGGTGACCCTCCAGCCGCAGCCGGACCTCGGTGGTGCCCTTGTGGTGGGTCAGCACCTCGCCGAGCCGGGCGACCAGCGGCGGGGTGATCCTCACGCTGGGGATGTTGATGATGATCGGCGCCTCGGCGTGCGCGTTGGAGAGGTCCGGGACGGACAGCTCCATCCCCATCAGCCGTGGCACGTCCTCCCGCTTGTCGAGCTTGCCGCGGACGAACACCACGGTGTCCTCGACGAGTTGGGAGGAGACCAGCTGGTAGCTGGCGGGGAAGAACATGCAGTCGATGGAGCCGGCCAGGTCCTCCACGGTGGCGATCGCCCACGCGTTGCCCTGCTTGGTCATCTTCCGCTGGAGGCCCGAGATGATGCCGCCGATGGTGATGATGGTGCCGTCCGGCCGATCGGCGAGGTCGGCCACCGCGCAGTCCGCCTTGTCGGCGAGCACGTGCTCGATGCCGTGCAGCGGGTGCGAGGAGACGTACAGGCCGAGCATCTCCCGCTCCTGGGTGAGCAGGAAGGACTTCTCCCACTCCTCCTCGGAGAAGACCACGTCCAGCCCGAAGCTCGGCTCGTCGCTCACCGTGTCGCCGCCGAAGAGGTCGAACTGCCCCTCGGCCTCCTTGCGCTTGACCCCGACGACGTTGTCGATCATCGGCTCGAACTGCGCGGTCAGGCCCTTTCGGGTGTGCCCGAGCGAGTCGAACGCGCCCGCCTTGATGAGGGATTCGACGGTCCGCTTGTTGCAGACCACCGACTCGACCTTGTCCAGGAAGTCGGGGAAGGAGCTGAACTTCCCCTTGGTCTTCCGGGTGCGGATCATCGAGTCCACCACCGGCCCGCCGACGTTGCGGATGGCCGTCAGACCGAACCGCACCAGCTCGTCACCGTGCGGGGTGAAGTCCGAGTCCGACTCGTTGACGTCCGGCGGGAGCACCTGGATGCCCATCTTGCGGCACTCGTTGAGGTACACCGCCGACTTGTCCTTGTCGTCCTTGACGGACGTGAGCAGGCCGGACATGTACTCGGCCGGGTAGTTGGCCTTGAGGTACGCCGTCCAGTACGAGACCAGCCCGTACCCGGCGGTGTGCGCTTTGTTGAACGCGTAGCCGGAGAAGGGGACGAGCACGTCCCAGACCGCCTGGATCGCCGCGTCGGAGTAGCCGTGCTCGCGGCAGCCCTTCTGGAACGGGACGAACTCCGCCTCCAGGATCTCCTTCTTCTTCTTGCCCATCGCGCGGCGCAGCAGGTCGGCCTGGCCGAGCGAGTAGCCGGCCAGGATCTGCGCGGCCTTCTGCACCTGCTCCTGGTAGACGATCAGGCCGTAGGTCGGCTTGAGGATCTCCTCCAGGGGCTTCTCCAGCTCCGGGTGGATCGGGGTGATCTCCTGCTGGCCGTTCTTGCGCAGCGCGTAGTTGGTGTGCGAGTTGACGCCCATCGGGCCCGGTCGGTACAGCGCGAGAACGGCGGAGATGTCCTCGAAGTTGTCGGGCTTCATCAGGCGCAGCAGCGAACGCATCGGCCCGCCGTCGAGCTGGAAGACGCCGAGCGTGTCACCGCGGGCGAGCAGTTCGTAGGTCGGCTTGTCGTCGAGGGGCAGATCAAGCAGGTTGATCTTGATGCCCTTGTTCTTCTCGATCGCCTTGACGGCGTCGTCCATGATCGTCAGGTTGCGCAGGCCGAGGAAGTCCATCTTGAGAAGGCCGAGGCCCTCACAGGTGGGGTAGTCGAACTGCGTGATGGTGACGCCGTCGGTGTGCCGGGTCCAGACCGGGATGTGGTCGGTCAGCGGCTCGGCGGACATGATGACACCGGCCGCGTGCACACCGGGCTGGCGGATCAGGCCCTCGATACCGCGCGCGGTATCGATCACCTTGCGGACGTCCGGGTCGGTCTCGTACAGCCCGCGGATCTCGCCGGCCTCGCTGTACCGCGGGTGCGAGGAGTCGGTGATGCCCGACAGCGGGATGCCCTTGCCCATGACGTCCGGCGGCATCGCCTTGGTGATCCGGTCGCCCATCGCGTACGGGTAGCCGAGGACCCGCGAGGAGTCCTTGATGGCGGCCTTCGCCTTGATGGTGCCGTACGTGACGATCATGGCGACCTTGTCGGAGCCCCACTTCTCCGTCACGTACCGGATCACGTCACCGCGCCGGCGCTCGTCGAAGTCGATGTCGACATCGGGCATGGAGATGCGCTCGGGGTTGAGGAAGCGCTCGAAGATCAGACCGTGCGGGATGGGGTCGAGGTCGGTGATGCCCATCGCGTAGGCGACCAGCGAACCGGCCGCCGAGCCACGGCCGGGGCCCACCGCGATGCCCTGCTCCTTGGCCCACATGATGAAGTCGGCGACCACGAGGAAGTACGCCGGGAACCCCATCTGGATGATGGTGTCCATCTCGTACTCGGCGAGCTTCTTGTGCTCCTCGTCGTACCCGTTCGGGAAGCGCCAGTCCATGCCCTTCCACACCTGGGACTTGAAGAAGTCCGCCTCGGACTCGAAGCCCTCCGGGATCGGGAAGCGCGGCATGAGGTTCTTGAACTCGAACATGCCGGCGGTGTCGACCCGGGAGGCGACCAGCAGCTGGCTGTTCCGGCAGCCCTCCTGCCAGGCGTCCGAGGAGTCCAGCGCGTACATCTCGGCGGCCGACTTGATGTAGTAGCCGGTGCCGTCGAAGCGGAAGCGGTCCGGGTCCGAGAGGTTCTTGCCGGTCTGCACGCAGAGCAGCAGGTCGTGGGCGCCGGCGTCGCCCTCGGTGGTGTAGTGCGAGTCGTTGGTGACCACCGGCGGGATGTTCAGCTTCTTGCTGATCTCGATCAGCCCGTCGCGGACCCGCTTCTCGATGTCCAGGCCGTGGTCCATCAGCTCCAGGAAGTAGTTCTCCTTGCCGAAGATCTCCTGGTAGTCGGCGGCCGACTTCAGCGCCTCGTCGAACTGCCCGAGCCGCAGCCGGGTCTGCACCTCGCCGGAGGGACAGCCGGTGGTGGCCATCAGGCCGGCCGCGTGCTCGGAGATGATCTCCTTGTCCATCCGGGGCCACTTCACCAGCCAGCCCTCGGCGTAGGAGCGCGAGGTCAGCTTGAAGAGGTTGTGCAGCCCCTGCTTGTTGCGGGCCCAGATGGTCTTGTGGGTGTAGGCACCGGACGCCGAGACGTCGTCCCGCTTCTGGTGCGGCTGCCCCCACAGGATGCGCTTGGTGTTGGAGCGCGAATCCGGCGCGACGTACGCCTCGATGCCGATCACCGGCGTGATCCCGGCGGCCGTGGCCTGCTTGTGGAACTCCGCGGCGCCGTACATGTTGCCGTGGTCGGTCATCGCGACATGGGTCTGCCCCAGCCGTTCGACTTCCTTGAACAACTGCTTCAGCCGGGCGGCACCGTCCAGCATCGAGTACTCGGTGTGGACGTGCAGATGCGCGTACGGCTGATCGCTCACGGCGGGGCCTCCGGAGGCTCGTGCTGTCTGGTTGGCCGGCGAACGCGCAGGTCACAGCGGATGATCACGCCACGCTGAAACAACTGAGGCCCGAGCCTGCACCAGCGCCCGGACCGACCTCACACGTTCACCCCCCTACTCTAGCCCCCCGCAAACACCGCCAGCCGCACCCGCGCGGCCGCCCGCACCGCGGCCTCCTCCATCGGATCGTCGCGCAGATACGCCAGCCGCTCACGCACCACCGGCCCGTCCGGCGCCCGCTCCACGCCCAGCAGCCGGGCGCTCTCCTCGCAGTCCCAGAGACACTCCGCGTACGCGTCGGCCAGCCCGGCCGGGCCGATCGCGGCCAGCGCCTCCAGGTACGCGGTCCGCTCGTACGAGTGCGGCGTCCAGAGCCAGAACCGGCGCAGCAGCGACACCGCCCCACCCGCCCCGGCCCCGAACCTCGCCAGCCCGAGCGCCGTACCGTCCGGGCCGCACCACTGCCGCTCCACCCAGCACCGTTCGAGCTCCGCCACCAGCGCCGGCACCCCGGGGTCGAGGTCGGGCCCAGGGTCGGGCCGGTGGTCGCCCCGTGGCGGTGCTTGCGGACCGAGGCCGTGCCCGCCCTCCCGGACGTGCTCGCGCAGCGCCTCCCGGGCCTGCGCCGAGCCGCCGAGCGCCAGCAGCTCCAGCACCCGGGTGGCCCGCTCGCAGGTGTCCCGGTCCGCCGTCAGCAGCGCGGTCACCGGTTCCGGGGACAGTCCCAGGTCCCGGATCAGCCGGGCCAGGTACAGGTGCCGGCTGTCCGCCTGGCCGTCCCACCGCCAGTCCCACCGGACGCAGCCGTACACCAGCCCGGCGGCGGCCGACGGATCCTCCGCGGCCATCCGGGCGCCCAGCCCCCGGCCGCGCTGGAGCAGCCCGGGCAGCGTCCCGGCCGGCGCGTAGTCGAGTCCGCACCGCGCCCTGTCGCCTGTCACCACTCCCCCGCCCCGGCCCTCAGCCGTCCAGCTCGGCCAGGAAGTCCAGCGCGACGGCCCAGGTCCGCTCGGCGGCCTCGGCGTCGTAGTCGGCCAGGTCGGGGTCGGTGAAGAGGTGCCCGGCACCCCGGTAGCGGTGGATCTCGACGTCCGCGCCGGCCTTGCGCATCCGCAGGTACCAGGCGTTCAGCCAGTCCTCGGTCTCGAACGGGTCGGGCTCGGCCACGTGCAGCTGGACCGGGATCGAGGTGGCCGCGTCCTCCCGCAGGTCGGAGGTGCCGTGCAGAAGCAGCAGCCCGCACGCCTGCTCGTCGGCGAGGGCGAGGTTCTGGGCGAGCGAGCCGCCGAGCGAGAAGCCCGCGTAGACCAGGCCCTCGGCGACCGGGGCCTCGCCGTTGACCGGGGTGAGCAGCGGGGCGGCGGCGCCGACGGCCCGGCGCAGCAGCTCGTCGCTGCCGACCTCCTCCTTGTACGCCATGCCCGCCTCGACGTCGTCGAAGGTCCGGCCGTCGAAGAGGTCGGGGGTGTGCACGGTGTGCCCGGCGGCGCGCAGCCGGTCGGCGGCGGCGTGGACGGCGGGGCGCAGCCCGTAGACGGAGTGGAAGAGGACGATCTGGGCCACGGTTCGGCTTCCTTAGAGCTTCAGGTCAGGACCTCCATGATCCCGCACCCCGCGCTGCCCGCTACGACACCACGTCCTTGCGGGCGAAGCCGCGGAACGCCAGCGCCAGCAGCACCGCCGCGTACGACAGCGAGAGCGAGACGCCCTGGATCATGCCGCCCCACTCCAACTGCGGCTGCAGGGCGTCCGCCCAGGCGTACTGCCAGTGGGCGGGCAGCCACTCCCGCAGGTCCCCGAGCGCGGTGACGGCGTCCAGCACCCCGGTGACGATCGAGGCGAACACCGCCCCGCCGACCGCGCCCAGCGGCGCGTCGGTCGCGGTGGAGAGCCAGAACGCCAGCGCGGCGATCACGACCTCGCTCAGCAGGACGAAGGCCACCGCGATCGCCAGCCGGGGCAGCGCCTCCCCCGCCGGGAGGCTCACCCCGGCGGGCAGCTTGAGGTCGCCCCAGCCGTACGCGGCGGTGCCGACCAGCAGCCCGATCGCCGGCAGCAGCACCACGGCCGCCGCCGAGAACGCCAGCCCCACCGCGAACTTGCGGGCCAGCAGCCGGGCCCGGGGCACCGGCGCGGCCAGCAGGTACCGCAGCGAGGACCAGCTCGCCTCGGAGGCCACGGTGTCCCCGCAGAACAGCGCGACCGGGATCACCAGCAGGAAGCCGGTGCCCATGAAGAGCATCGTGGTCGCGAAGTTGGGCCCGGAGGCGGTGGCCAGTTCGATGAAGGTGGTCCGGTCGGTACGGCCGGGGGTGCCGCCGATCTGGAACGCCGCCAGGATGACGAACGGCATCGCGGCCAGCACCCCGCCGATCACCAGGGTGCGCCGGCGCCGCAGTTGGCGCATGGCCTCGATCCGCAGCGGCAGCGTCCGCCCGGCCCGGTAACCGGGCGCGTGGTCCGGCGACACCCCTCCGGACCGGGTGGCCCCCGGCGAAACACCATCCGGCGAAACAACGGCGGTCATGCCGCACCTCCGATCAGCGACAGGAACGCGTCCTCCAGCCGGCGGTGCGGCCCGGCCCGTTCCACCGGCACACCCAACCGCACCAGCTCGGCGATCAGCCGGCCGGCCGCCATGCCGTCCAGCCGCACCAGCAGCCCGCCCTCGACCGCCTCCGCCGAGCCGACACCGGCCAGCGCGCCCGTCTTCTCGGCGGCCACCGCCAGCTCGTCCGGCCCGTACGAGGCGGGCGTGCCGACCAGTAGCAGCTCGCCCCCGCCGACGATCTCGGCGACGGCACCGGTGGTGACCAGCCGGCCCCGGTCCATCACCACCAGGTCGGTGCAGCTCTGCTCCACCTCCGCCAGCAGATGGCTGGAGACGATGACGGTCCGTCCTGCGGCCGCGTAGCGGATCATCACCTCGCGCATCTCGCGGATCTGCGGCGGGTCGAGCCCGTTGGTCGGCTCGTCCAGGATCAGCAGGTCCGGCAGGCCGAGCATGGCCTGGGCGATGGCGAGGCGCTGGCGCATGCCCTGCGAGTAGGTGCGCACCGCGCGGTCCAGCGCCTCGCCGAGTCCGGCGATGGCGAGCGCCTCGTCCAGGTGGGCGTCCTCGTCCGGGCGGCCGGTGGCCTGCCAGTAGAGCCGCAGGTTGGCCCGGCCGCTGAGGTGCGGCAGGAAGCCCGCGCCCTCGACGAAGGCGCCGACCCGGGAGAGCACCGGCGCACCGGGGCGCACCAGGTGGCCGAAGATCCTGATCTCGCCCTCGTCCGGCCGGATCAGACCCATCAGCATCCGCAGCGTGGTGGTCTTGCCTGCGCCGTTGGGCCCGAGCAGGCCCAGCACCTGGCCCTGCTCGACCCGGAAGCCCAGCTCCCGGACGGCGTACCGGTCGGTGGATCCCCGGTAGCGCTTGCTGAGGCCGGTGATCTGCAGCGGCACCCCGGCCAGCGCCGGGTCGTAGGCCGGTGCCCGGCCCGCGCGGCGGCGCCGCCGCAGCCGGGGCGCCAGGAGCAGCGCGGCCGCCGCGGCGACGGCCACCAGCGGCAGTACCCAGGTCCGCACGGGCAGCGGCGCGGCCTCGGTGACCAGGCCGTCGACGGTCGGCGCGGTGAGCGCCCCGGCCATCGCGACCCGGTAGGTGGCGGGCTCGGCCGGCGAGGCGTAGGCGAGGTCGGTGCTGGCCAGCACGAGCCGCAGCCGGTGTCCGGCGGCGAAGGTGTGGTCGACGGCGGGCAGCGCGACGGTGACGGTCCGGCCACCGGCCGCGTCCGCGCCGGTGACCCGCAGCGGGGCGACCAGCTGCTGCGGCAGGCTCGCCTTGCCGTCCGGGCCGACGTCGTACAGCTTCGCGAAGAGCACCGCGTCCGGCCGGTCCGCCTGCACCCGGACGGCGACGGTGGGCTGCCCGGTCAGGTGCAGCGGGCCGTCCAGCGGCGCGGATTCGAAGGAGGCGTGCTGCCCGGGGAAGTCCAGGGAGAGCCCGGCGCCCAGCGCGGCGGCCTGGCCGAGCGCGCCGATGCCGGGCAGTGAGGAGATGTTGGGCGGGGCGCCGCCGGGCGGGTTGGCGAAGGTCTGCTCGGCGCCGGCCGGTCCGCCGGTCAGCTCGACGTCGCGCGAGCCGGTCCCGGCCAGGCCGGGGTAGGCGTCGGCGGAGGCGCCGCGCAGCACGGCCTGGAAGCCGGTGGAGTCGACGCCGCCGGTGCGGGTGACCCGGAAGGCGGGCCCGGTGCCGGCGCCCGCGTCCTTGGGGTCGTCACCTTTCAGGCTGCCGCTCTTCGAGCTGCCACCCTTCAAGAAGTGATCGAACCAGGCGCCGACCCGGTCGTCCACCCGCGCGCTGGTGTCGGTGCCGCCGTCGTGGCCGCCGGCGAACCAGTCCACCGCCACCGGCGCGCCGTTGGCGGCGACGGCCCGGGCGATGGCGTCGCCCTGGTCGAGCGGGAACAGTGAGTCCTGCTGGCCCTGGACGACCAGGGTGGGCGCCTTGAGCTGCCCGGCCACCGAGGAGGGGCTGGAGCGGTCCAGCAGCGCCACGGCCTCGGGGTCGGCGTGCCCGGTGGTGGCGACCCGGTCGTACATCTGGCAGAGCGTGTCGAGGAACCGCCCGCAACCGACCGGCGCGTCCTCGGCTGCCCCCGGCCCGGAGGTGGCGCGCGGCGCGCCGCCCGAGGGGCCGAGGTCCCCGGCCGAACCGGTGGTGAAGAAGATCCCGGCCCAGAGCTTCTTGAACACCCCGTCGACGGCGCCGGAGCCCCGCACCCCCTGCGGGAACAGCGCGTCGGCCAGGTTCCACCAGGTGATCTGGCTGGCCACGGCGTCGATGCGGTGGTCGTACGCGGAGCCGAGCAGTGCCACCGCGCCGCCGTACGAGGCGCCGGTGATGCCGACCCTCGGGTCTCCGGGGGCGTCCTGCTGCACCTCGGGCCGCTGGGCGAGCCAGTCGACCAGGTGCCTGACGTCCTCCACCTCGCGGTCGGGTGCGTTGAGGCCGATCTTCCCGCCGGAGTGGCCGAAGCCGCGCGCCGACCAGGTCAGCACCGCGTAGCCCTGCCGGGCGAGCTGCTGGGCGCGCTCGCGCTCGCCCTCCTTGGAGCCGCCGAAGCCGTGGGCGAGCAGGATCGCCGGCCGGGGGTCGGATCCGGTGGTGAAGTACGAGGTGTCGAGCTGGATCTGCCGGCTGCTGCCAGGGGTCTCCGGCATGCTGAGGAAACGATCCTCCTGCCGGACCGCCTGTTCCCCGCCGGCTGCCACGGCCACCGCCGTCCCGACTCCGGCCACCGCCACCAGGGCCACGGCACCGGCCAGCACCCTCCGTCCGGCCGCCGTCCCGCGGCCGCGCCACCGGCGCCATGCGCCACCGAGCTCCATGGTCGGTGATCGTATCCGCCGGGCGGGTAGGCGTCCGGTAAAGCCGCTGGAGAGACCCGCGACCCGCCCCACTGGACGACCCAGCCCTCCCCCGCGCACGGGAGAGGGCTCACAGGACGGTCAGAGCACCCGGGTCATGGTCCGGTGCGGAATCCCCGCGTCGTCGTAGACCGGGCCCTCGGCGGTGTAACCGAGCCGCTCGTAGAAGCCCAGCGCCTGGACCTGCGCGTGCAGCTCGACCTCGCGGGCACCGCGCCCACGCCCGGCCGCCTCCACCGCGCGCACCAGCCCGGCGCCCAGCCCGGTCCCGCGCGCCGCGCGCACCACCGCGAGCCGGCCGAGCAGCACCCGGCCCTCGATCCCGTCGGTGAGCCCGCGCGCCTGCTCGCCGTGGATCAGCCGGGCGGTGCCGAGCGGCTGGTCCTCCGGACCGACCGCGAGCAGGTGCTCGGAGGTGGCGTCGAGGTCGTCGTACTCCAGCGCCTCCGGCACGCCCTGCTCGACGATGAACACCTCGCGCCGCACCGCGCGGACCAGCGCCAGGTCGTCCGCGCTCCCGGCGACCCTGATCCGTACCGCGAAAGCGCTCATCCCGCCGTCCCTCAGCTCTCGGAGGAGATGATGTCGAGCGCCTTGCGCAGGTCCGCCGGGTACTCGCTGGAGAACTGCACCCACTCGCCGTCCGCCGGGTGCTCGAAGCCGAGCGAGACCGCGTGCAGCCACTGCCGGGTCAGCCCGAGCCGCTTGGCCAGCGTCGGGTCGGCGCCGTAGGTCAGGTCGCCCACGCAGGGGTGGCGCAGCGCCGACATGTGCACCCGGATCTGGTGGGTACGGCCGGTCTCCAGCTTGATGTCCAGCAGCGAGGCGGCGCGGTAGGCCTCGATCAGGTCGTAGTGGGTGACGGACGCCTTGCCGTCCTTGGTCACCGCCCACTTCCAGTCCGAGCTGGGGTGACGCCCGATCGGCGCGTCCACCGTGCCGCTCATCGGGTCCGGGTGGCCCTGCACCAGCGTGTGGTACTTCTTCTCGGTCACCCGGTCGTGGAACTGCCGCTTGAGGTCGGTGTAGGCGCGCTCGGACTTGGCGACCACCATCAGGCCGGAGGTGCCGACGTCGAGGCGGTGCACGACGCCCTGGCGCTCGGCGGCGCCCGAGGTGGAGATCCGGTAGCCCGCCGCGGCGAGGCCGCCGATCACGGTCGGGCCGGTCCAGCCGGGGCTGGGGTGCGCGGCGACGCCGACCGGCTTGTCGACGAGCACGATGTCCTCGTCGTCGTGGACGATGTGCATGCCCTCGACGTGCTCGGCGACGATCCGCACCGGCGCGGCGGGGGCGGGGATCTCGACCTCCAGCCAGGAGCCTGCGGTCACCCGGTCCGACTTTCCGGCCACGGCGCCGTCGAGCGTCACCTTGCCCTCGGCGGCCAACTCGGCGGCCTTGGTCCGGGAGAAGCCGAACATCCGGGCGAGGGCGGCGTCGAGACGCTCACCCTCCAGGCCGTCGGGTACGGGAAGGCTGCGGATCTGCGCTGCGGTACTCACCCGTACGAGTATGCCGGACGCGGAGCCCGCCCCTACTCGCTCTTGTCCGCCTGCTGGTGGACGGTGCCGTCCGGGTTGCTGCCGCGGAAGGAGAGCAGGACGACCAGGATGCCGCCGCAGACGATCGCCGAGTCGGCGAGGTTGAAGACCGCGAAGTGCTGTACCGAGATGAAGTCGACCACGTGGCCGCGGAAGACGCCCGGCGAGCGGAACAGCCGGTCGGTGAGGTTGCCGAGCGCCCCGCCGAGCAGCAGCCCGAGCGCGATCGCCCAGGGCAGGCTGTAGAGCTTGCGGGCGATCCGCCAGATCACCACGATGACGGACGAGGCGATCATGGTGAAGACGACGGTCAGGGCCTGGCCCATGCCGAACGCGGCGCCGGAGTTGCGGATCACCTGGAAGGTCACCACGTCGCCGATCACCTTGATCGCCGCGTGGTTCTCCAGCCGGGCCACCACCAGCAGCTTGCTGCCGAGGTCGATCAGGAAGGCGAACAGTGCGATCACCAGCAGCACGCCGATCCGCCGGCGCCCCTTCGGCGTCGTCTCCTCGGCCGGTGCGGCCACCTCGCCGGGCTCGGCCACGGCCTCCTCCACAGCGTCGGCGGGAGTCGGGACGGACTCGTCCCGCATCTGGGGGGAACCTTGCGTACTGATGATCCGCTCCGCTGCCGATGGAGGTCCCCCCGGACCGAAAGGCGGGGGGAGAGTGGGCCGGTGATCGCCGACCGGGACGAGTCGGGCGACGTTACGGGGTTGAGCGTACGGCAAGCCCGCACGCCCTCGCCGCCCCGGTCGGCCCGATCAGCGACGCTCCTGCTTGGCCTTGCACTGGACGCAGAGCGTGGCCCGGGGGAAGGCCTGCATCCGGGCCTTGCCGATGGCCTGGCCGCAGGACTCGCAGACGCCGAAACCGACGGTCTCCAGGCGGGCCAGGGCGTGTTCGGTCTGGGCGAGGCTGTCGCGGGCGTTGTTGGCCAAGGCCAGCTCGCTCTCCCGCGAGATGTTCTTCGTACCGGCGTCCACCTGGTCGTCACCGGCTCCGTCGTTGGAGTCACGCATCAGCCCGGAGATGGTGGCCTCGGAGGCGTCGATCTCGTTCTGCAGCCGCTCCAGGTCGCTGATCAGCTCGGCGTGCAGCTCGCGCACCTCCTCCCCGGTCCACGGCTCCTCGCCCGGACGGACGGGCAGCTCGGCCGGGTCCACCGACTCGGCGCCCCCGCGGGCGCCGGGGGCGGCCGGCGTCCGGGTGCGGCCGGCGGCGACGCGAGCGGTGTCGTTACTGGTCTTGTGCCGTGCGGTAGTGGTCACGGTCCCCTCCCCTGGATCGCCTGCCACAGCCTTGCGCGCCCGCTTGGTGGCGGTACCCGCGACGGTTGTCTTCTCAGCCATGGCTTCGACCCCATCTACGAACGAATCGAGCCGCCGGTTCCCGGCGGCCTCCAGTGCCGGAACGATAATCCCCATCAAAACCGGTCACAACATGACATACCGGCACCTCACCATGTTCCCACCCAGGCAGCCGCCCCAGCCGCCACGCCCCGCACGCTGACCAGATGTGTGCCCAGAACACCCCCGCCTAACCACCCCTCGCGCGCCGGACAAACCGACTTGCGACGGCCGATACACTGGGCCTGCAAGGCGCAGATGGGACGAGTACCGACGTACGCAGCCACCAGCGACCCGGGGACGGTGCGAGCCCGGGGGTGTGCACGACGGGAAGATCACCCCGGAGCCGCCGGAAGAACGGCCAGCGACGCAGGTCGCAGCGGCCCACTAGACCCGGCAGCAAGCCCAAACAAGAGGGCCGCAGTCAGCACCGCGGCCAAGGAGGGTGGTACCGCGGGGCGGCATGCCGTCTCGTCCCTCCGTCGGATCCCGTCCATGTCCGCCGGAGGTATGACACCCGCGATGAGCTCCTACAACTCCGTCCCCGCGCAGGTCGACCTGCCCGCCCTCGAACACCAGATCCTGTCCTTCTGGCAGGACAACAAGATCTTCCAGCGCAGCCTGGAGCAGTCCGAGGGCCGCCCCGAGTGGGTGTTCTACGAGGGCCCGCCGACCGCCAACGGCATGCCCGGCGCCCACCACATCGAGGCCCGCGTCTTCAAGGACGTCTTCCCGCGTTACCGGACGATGAAGGGCTACCACGTCGCCCGCAAGGCCGGCTGGGACTGCCACGGCCTCCCGGTCGAGCTGGCCGTCGAGAAGGAGCTGGGCTTCTCCGGCAAGCAGGACATCGAGGCGTACGGCATCGCCGAGTTCAACGCCAGGTGCCGTGAGTCGGTGACCCGCCACACCGACGCCTTCACCGAGCTCACCACCCGTATGGGCTACTGGGTGGACCTCGACGAGGCCTACCGGACGATGGACCCGTCCTATGTCCAGTCCGTCTGGTGGTCGCTCAAGCAGATCTTCGACAAGGGCCTGCTGGTCCAGGACCACCGGGTCGCCCCCTGGTGCCCGCGCTGCGGCACCGGCCTGTCCGACCACGAGCTGGCCCAGGGCTACGAGACCGTGGTCGACCCCTCGGTCTTCGTCCGCTTCCCGCTGACCAGCGGCCCGCTGGCCGGCGAGGCCGCGCTGCTGGTCTGGACGACCACCCCGTGGACCCTGGTCTCCAACACCGCCGCCGCCGTCCACCCCGGCGTCACCTACGTCGTGGCCACCGACGGCACCGAGAAGCTGGTGGTCGCCGAGCCGCTGCTGGCCAAGGCGCTCGGCGAGGGCTGGGAGGCCACCGGCCAGTCCTTCACCGGCGCCGAAATGGAGCGCTGGGCCTACCGGCGCCCGTTCGACCTGGTCGAGATCGAGAACGCGCACTACGTCCTCAACGCCGACTACGTCACCACCGAGGACGGCACCGGTATCGTCCACCAGTCCCCCGCCTTCGGCGCGGACGACCTGGCGACCTGCCGCCGCTACGGCCTGCCGGTGGTCAACCCGGTGCTCGCCGACGGCACCTTCGCGCCCCAGGTCCCGCTGATCGGCGGCCAGTTCTTCAAGAAGGCCGACGAGGCCCTGGTCCAGGACCTCGACGAGCGCGGCCTGCTCTTCCGCCACCTGCCGTACGAGCACAGCTACCCGCACTGCTGGCGCTGCCACACCGCGCTGCTCTACTACGCGCAGCCCTCCTGGTACATCCGGACCACCGCCGTCAAGGACGCGATGATCCGTGAGAACGAGGCCACCAACTGGTACCCGGAGACGGTCAAGCACGGCCGCTTCGGCGACTGGCTGAACAACAACATCGACTGGGCGCTCAGCCGCAACCGCTACTGGGGCACCCCGCTGCCGATCTGGCGCTGCGAGGAGGGCCACCTGACCTGCGTCGGCTCGCTGGCCGAGCTGTCCACGCTCACCGGCACCGACCAGAGCGACCTCGACCCGCACCGCCCGTACATCGACGACGTCGCCTTCGCCTGCCGCGAGTGCGGCGGCACCGCCACCCGGGTGCCCGAGGTGATCGACGCCTGGTACGACTCGGGCTCCATGCCCTTCGCCCAGTACGGCTACCCGTACCAGAACAAGGAGCTGTTCGAGAAGCGCTACCCGGCGCAGTTCATCTCGGAGGCGATCGACCAGACCCGCGGCTGGTTCTACACGCTGATGGCCGTCGGCACCCTGGTCTTCGACAGGAGCAGCTACGAGAACGTCGTCTGCCTGGGCCACATCCTGGCCGAGGACGGCCGCAAGATGTCCAAGCACCTGGGCAACATCCTGCAGCCGATCCCGCTGATGGACCAGCACGGCGCGGACGCGGTGCGCTGGTTCATGGCGGCCGGCGGCTCGCCCTGGTCGGCCCGCCGGGTCGGCCACGGCACCATCCAGGAGGTGGTCCGCAAGACCCTCCTCACCTACTGGAACACCGTCGCCTTCCAGGCCCTGTACGCCCGCACCTCCGGCTGGGCCCCCTCGGCGAACGACCCGGCCCCGGCCGACCGCCCCCAGCTGGACCGCTGGGTGCTCTCCGAGCTGAACACCCTGGTCCGCGAGGTCGACGCGGCCTTCGAGGCGTACGACACCCAGCGGGCCGGCAAGCTGCTCTCCGGCTTCGTCGACGACCTGTCCAACTGGTACGTCCGCCGCGGCCGCCGCCGCTTCTGGCAGGGCGACGCCGCCGCACTCGCCACCCTGCACGAGGCGCTGGAGACGGTCACCCGGCTGATGGCCCCGCTGACCCCGTTCATCACCGAGCGGGTCTGGCAGGACCTGGTCGTCCCGGTCGCCCCGGACGCCCCGGCCTCGGTCCACCTGGCCGCCTGGCCGGAGGCCGACGAGTCGCTGGTCGACGCCGACCTCTCGCGCCACATGGCGCTGGTCCGCCGGCTGGTCGAGCTCGGCCGGGCCACCCGCGCCGAGTCCGGTGTGAAGACCCGCCAGCCGCTCTCCCGGGCGCTGATCGCCGCCCAGGGCTGGGAGGAACTGCCGGCCGACCTGCGCGCGCAGATCGCCGAGGAGCTCAACGTCGCCACCCTGGAGTCCCTGGCGGAGGTGGGAAGTTCGCTGGTCGACACCACCGCCAAGGCCAACTTCCGCGCGCTGGGCAAGCGTTTCGGCAAGGGCGTGCAGGACGTGGCCAAGGCCGTCGCCGCCGCCGACGCCGCCCGGCTGGCCACCGAACTGCGGGCCGACGGCAGCACCGGCGTCGAGCTGAACGGCGAGACCGTCACGCTGAGCCCGGACGAGGTGATCATCACCGAGACCCCGCGCGAGGGCTGGGCGGTCGCCAACGAGTCCGGCGCCACCGTCGCGCTCGACCTGGCCATCACCCCGGAGCTCAAGCGCCTCGGCGTCGCCCGCGACGCGATCCGCCAGATCCAGGAGGCCCGGAAGAACTCCGGCCTGGACGTGGCCGACCGGATCGTGCTCCGCTGGCGGGCCACCGACGAGGAGACCGCCGAGGCGATCGCCGAGCACGGCCCGCTGGTCGCCGAGGAGGTGCTGGCCACCGACTTCGCGGCCGGCGCCGCCGACTGGGAGTCGGAGACCTTCTCCGACGACTCCCTCGGCCTCGCCTTCCAGCTCCGCAAGGCCTGACCGACCGAAGCGGCCGCCGTCTCCCCGGGGAGACGGCGGCCGCTTCGCCGTACCCGCGTCGCGGTCTCGGGACCGCCGTGGAAAACGAGGGCGCCCCCGCCATGACCGCAAGGTCACGGAGGGGGCACCCTCGATGTACTGCCCGGCTACAACCTCAGTTGTCGCCGTCCTCGTCGATCAGGAACCCGCGCATCGGCGCCGGCGCCTGCTGCATCGGCTGCGGAGGCTGCGGCCGGACGGCGGCCATCGGCTGCGTCATTCCGGCCGGCTGCATCTGCGGGGCACCGGAGTTGCCACCGGAGGACTGCCCGCCGAAGCTCGGCGCACCGTTGTTGCCGCCGCCGAAGGAGCTCTGCCCGCCGAACGACGGCTGGTTCCCGCCGAAGGACGGCTGGTTGCCACCGAAGCCCGGCGCACCGCTGCTCATCGCGGACGCACCGGCCGGAGCCATCGACGACGCGGCCGGCGGCAGCGAGGCGGTGGCCGGAATGCGCGGCGGGGCGAGCGAGTCGTCCGCCTGCGACTCCAGCTGGCGCAGCTGGGTCTCCAGGTACGACTTCAGACGCGTCCGGTACTCACGCTCGAACGCCCGCAGGTCCTCGACCTTGCGCTCCAGCGTGGCCCGCGCGGACTCCAGCGAGCCCATCGCGACCCGGTGCTTCTCCTGCGCGTCCCGCTCCAGGGCGTCGGCCTTGGCCCGGGCGTCGCGCTCCAGACCCTCGGCCCGGCTGCGCGCCTCGCCGACGATCTTGTTGGCCTCGGAACGGGCCTCGGAGATCGCCTGGTCGGCGGTCTGCTGAGCGAGCGCCAGAACGCGGGCGGCACTGTCGCCACCGGGCTGCTGCTGTTGCTGCATCGGGCCGCCCATCGGGCCGCCCATCTGCTGCGGGCCGCCCATCGGGCCACCCATCTGCTGCATCTGCTGCTGGCCCATGCCCTGGCCCATCGGGTTGCCCTGGCCGGGGACCTGCTGGCCCATCGGGCCGCCCATCGGCTGGAGCATCTGACCGCCCATCGGCTGGACCAGCTGCTGCTGGCCGCCCATGGTCTGGTTCATCTGCTGCTGCTGGCCGCCCATCTGCTGCGGGCCACCGGGACCGGCCGGGAGCTGCGGGGCACCGGACGGCAGGCCGAGCGGCTGGTTGCCCATCTGCTGCTGCTGCGGGCCACCCATCTGCTGCTGCGGGCCGCCGGGGCCGCCCATCTGCTGCGGACCGGGGCCCTGCTGCTGCCCGGGCACCGGCGGACCGGATATGGCGGCCGGCACGGGCGCACCGGGACGCGAGTCCTGCGGCGGCTCCTTGCGCATGTTGGCCTGGTTCTGCGCGGCGGCACGGGTCGCGGCGGCCAGCTTGGCACGCAGGTCCTCGTTCTCGCGCAGAAGGCGGGTCAGCTCCGCCTCGACCTCGTCGAGGAAGGCATCGACCTCGTCCTCGTCATAGCCTTCGCGCAGGCGGACGGTCGTGAACTGCTTGTTCCGAACGTCCTCGGGGGTCAATGGCATCTCTTCACCTCAACGTGATCGTCGGCACACCGGCATCCTGTCGCATCGCTCACCTACGACTAGGGCCGCACAAGCGAGATCAGGACATACACAATGATCATCAGTACGAAGAAGGACAGGTCGAGCGCCACGCCCCCGAGACGCAACGGCGGAATAAACCGCCGAAGAAGCTTGAGCGGCGGATCCGTGACAGTGTACGTGGCCTCCAGGACCAGGACCATGGCCTTGCCGGGCCGCCACGAACGCGCGAACTGGAAGACCCAGTCCATCACCAGCCGCACAAGCAGAAACACCAGGAAGACGGTCAGCGCGTAATAGAGCACCGCCCATACGATCCCCACGCGCTTCCCTCTCCCCGGTCCTCGGCCCCTTGGGCCTGCCGCCTGTCGCTAACTCACTGTTGATCAGATCCACACGTAAAGTCGTGGCCGGGTCAGCTCTGGTTGAAGAACCCACCCTCGGCGATCCGAGCCTTGTCCTCCGCCGTGACATCGACGTTAGCAGGCGACAGCAGGAACACCTTCTGTGTCACGCGCTCGATACTGCCGTGCAGACCGAAGACGAGTCCAGCGGCGAAGTCTACGAGCCGCTTCGCGTCGGTGTCGTCCATCTCGGTCAGATTCATGATCACCGGGGTCCCGCCACGGAACTGTTCCCCGATGGTACGGGCCTCGTTGTAGGTCCGGGGGTGCAACGTGGTGATGCGGTAGGGCTCTCGTTCGTTCACTACCTTGGGCATGATCACCGGTGCGCTCTTCTCCAGGTTGTGGCGACGTTCGGGTGTGATGGACGACACTGGGGCCATCCTCGGGGATTCCTGGCGGATCGGGACCGCGGCCGGCACCGGCTGCGGGGTGATCGAGGAGACCGGCGAAGGCGCGGCGGCCGGCCGGGGGATGTCCTCCGTCCGCCCCGTGCGAATCGGCTCGGGGTCCGCGTCGTAGTCGTCGTCGGGGTCGTACCCCTGGCCGTCGTACGTCTCGTCCTCCACGAGGCCGAGGTAGACCGCCATCTTGCGCATTGCGCCGGCCATGCTCCTGTCTCCTCCGCTCATTCCCACCTCGCTGCGCTCGGTGGGCGCTTCACGGGCGCGCGCCCTTCGCTGGTCGCTCGCTCCGCTCGCTCCGTGGTGAATCGGCTCCGTCACCGGCGGTCAGGCCGTACGGCCCTGCCTGCGGATTCCGCGGTCCGCCCACGACGGTCCGTCAGGCCGACGGCCGGTCAGAAATTGTGGGTGGGGGCCGCGGAGTTGCGATCCACGGTTCGCTAGCGTTCTGGAAAGCTGCTAGCTTCTGTCCTATTTTGTCCTGCAGTCTGATCTACTACCCGGTGACGTTACCTGAGGGGTGACCGCACTCCGAGTACCGCCGTTCCGACGCGCACATGTGTCGCCCCGGCAGCCACGGCCTGCTCCAGGTCACCGCTCATTCCTGCGGAAACCATGGTGGCAGCAGGATGAGCCGTCCGTACGGAGGTTGCGATTTCCGCCACCCGCGCGAATGCTTCGGCCGGGTTCCCGGCGAGCGGTCCGGCCAGCGGAGCGACGGTCATCACACCGTCCAGGCGCAGCCCGGGCGTGTCGGCGATCGCGTCGGCCAGCGCCTCGACGTCCTCCGGCGCCACCCCGGCCCGGCCCTCGCCCGCGCCGTGCTCCTTCTCCAGCGCGACCTGCACCAGGCAGCCGAGTTCCGGGCGTTCGGCCTTGAGCACCGCGGCGGAGAGCGACTCCACCAGCCGCAGCCGGTCCACCGAGTGCACGTGGTTCGCGTACCGGACCACCGAGCGGACCTTGTTGGTCTGAAGCTGGCCGACGAAGTGCCAGTCCAGCGGAAGGTTTCTGCACTGCTCCGCCTTGGGCGCGGCGTCCTGGTCGCGGTTCTCGGCGACATCGGTGACGCCCAGTGCCGCCAGCAGCGCGGTGTCCTCGGCCGGGTAGGTCTTGGTGACGACCACCAGCCTGACCTCCTCGCGCGGCCGCCCGGCGGCGGCGCAGGCGTCGGCGATCCGGCGCTCCACCACCTCCAGGTTGGTCCCCAGTTCTTCGTACCGGGCGCGCTGGCCCTCCGTCAGCGCGGCCAGCCAGGCCGCGTCGGGGAAACCGGGGGCGTCCCCGGGGAACGGTCCGTAGATGTCATTCGTCATCAGAGTTCAGAGCCCAACCAGACGTAGCTCGCGAGCCGGCCGGTGCGCTGCTCGCGGCGATAGGAGTAGTGATCGGCGGATTCGAGGGTGCAGACCGATGATCGCACCACCTCGGTGACGCCTGCGGCGGCCAGCTGGGCCGCCACTCCCTCCGCCACGTCCAGGGCCGGGGTCCCCCAGGAGGTCTCGGCGTACGCGGCCGGCACCAGCGCGGCCACCTCGGCGCGCAACGCGGCCGGCACCTCGTAGCAGCGACCGCAGACCGCCGGGCCGGTGGCGGCGGTGATCCGCCCGGGCTCGGCCCCCAGCTCCGTCATCGCCCGGACCACCGCGGGCACCACCCCGGCCGCGAGCCCGGGCCGGCCCGCGTGGGCCGCGCCCACCACACCCGCCACCGGGTCGGCCAGCAGCACCGGGGTGCAGTCGGCGGTCAGCACCGCCAGCGCCAGCGGCCGGGCGGTGACCACCGCGTCCACCGTCGGGGCCTCCCCCACCGGCTGGCGACCGGTCACCACCGCGACGTCGACGCCGTGCACCTGGTTCATCCAGACCACGTCCGCCGGGTCCAGCCCCAGCGAGCGGGCCGCGAGCGTCCGGTTCTCCCGGACGGCGGCCGGGTCGTCCCCCACCGCACCGCCGAGGTTGAGCTCCCCGTACGGCGAAGTGCTCACCCCGCCCCACCGGTCGGTGAAGGCGAAGTGAGCACCGTTGCGAACTGCGTGATCCACCACTGCCTGTTTCAGTCCGCGCTTACTTCAGGAAGTCCGGCACGTCGAGCTCCTCCGCGGGGCTCTCGACGTACGGCTGACGGGCCGGCTGCACCTGCGGCGGCACCGGGGCGGCGGTCACGGTGGGCGTCTCGGCCGGACGCCGCTCGGCGTGCGACTCGTTCTCCGAACGCGA
The DNA here is from genome assembly GCF_044753005.1 of Kitasatospora sp. NPDC088548. Taxonomy (NCBI): domain Bacteria; kingdom Bacillati; phylum Actinomycetota; class Actinomycetes; order Kitasatosporales; family Streptomycetaceae; genus Kitasatospora; species Kitasatospora sp. NPDC088548. The sequence continues at coordinate 69,921 of NZ_JBIVMI010000022.1, read as the reverse complement.
CGTCACCGAGCCGATGCTCCCGTACGAGGGCCGGCTCGCCGGACGCTCGGGGGCGGCCGGCGGCGTGGCCGGGGCGGTCGGGGTGGACTTGACCACCGGGTCGCGGACGATGGCCGGCGGCTGGCCGCCGTCGAAGCCGGCGGCGATCACGGTGACCCGGACCTCGTCGCCGAGCGCGTCGTCGATGACCGCGCCGAAGATGATGTTCGCCTCGGGGTGCGCGGCCTCGCTGACCAGCTGGGCGGACTCGTTGATCTCGAACAGGCCGAGGTCGGAGCCGCCGGAGATGGAGAGCAGTACACCGCGGGCGCCGTCGATGGACGCCTCCAGCAGCGGCGAGGAGATCGCCATCACGGCGGCCGCCTTGGCGCGGTCCTCGCCCCGGGCCGAGCCGATGCCCATCAGCGCCGAACCGGCGTCCGACATGACGGACTTGACGTCGGCGAAGTCGAGGTTGATCAGACCCGGGGTGGTGATCAGGTCGGTGATGCCCTGGACGCCGGAGAGCAGCACCTGGTCGGCGGAGCGGAACGCGTCCAGCACGCTGACCTGGCGGTCCGAGATGGACAGCAGCCGGTCGTTGGGGATGACGATGAGGGTGTCGACCTCTTCCCGCAGGCCGGCGATGCCGTCCTCGGCCTGGTTGGCGCGACGGCGGCCCTCGAAGGTGAAGGGGCGGGTGACCACGCCGATGGTCAGCGCGCCGAGCGAGCGGGCGATGTTGGCCACGACGGGCGCGCCGCCGGTGCCGGTGCCGCCGCCCTCGCCTGCGGTGACGAAGACCATGTCGGCCCCCTTGAGGACCTCCTCGATCTCCTCACGGTGGTCCTCGGCGGCCTTGCGGCCGACCTCGGGGTTGGCGCCGGCGCCGAGGCCCCGGGTGAGTTCACGGCCCACATCGAGCTTGACGTCGGCGTCGCTCATCAGGAGGGCCTGCGCATCGGTGTTGATCGCGATGAACTCGACGCCCTTGAGACCGACCTCGATCATCCGGTTGATGGCGTTGACACCACCGCCGCCGATACCGACGACCTTGATGACTGCGAGGTAGTTCTGCGGTGCTGCCACGTCGAAGGCCTCTCGCCTCGAATTTCCGGGTCGGCCCGGACCCCGTGGGGTGCCGTACCGACGGATGTCGATGGGTAGGGAGCCTGGTTTCTGACTGAATGTCCGAAATGCCGACCGCCGACCCCAACCCTAAACTTGACCTTTAGGGTTAGTCCTGTGTCTCCGTCACATCACCAAGGGACACAGTCTGGTGACACAGGACACTAGGTGGCTCCAGGCACGTGTTTCAACGAACACGCCGAGCTTCCCTTTTTCTTTTGAGCCTATGTGATCATCGGCCGGCTAACGAAACCGGGGGTGACCACCAAGGGTCGGGCCGACACCGAAAAGCGTCAAGCCCGCCCGTCGCCCACCGCCACCTTTTCGGCGGCGCGCTCCGCGCACCCTTGTGGCAGAGAACCTACCGGATCATCCCGACACCGCCGGCGCCTCAGGAGCGCTGACGTCGTAGTTCGTACCCTTCTGGTTCATCAGCGCCACCAGCACCCGGGCCTTTCGGTCGGTCTGCTCCGGGCTCCCCCAGCGAACCGTGGCACCCCCGCTGAGCTGCAGCTGGATGTCGTCGTAGGAGTGCACCAGCACCGCGCCGGCCCGGGCCGCCACCTCGGCCGGCAGGCCGGCCGCCACCGTCACCGCGCCCTGCACCAACTGCGGACGGGTGATCACCCCGCCCGCGTCCAGGGCCGGCTGACCGAGCTGGAGTTCCACCACCGGTACCCCCTCGGGGGCGGCCGGCTCGGTGGCGAAGCTCACTCCGGTGGCGTCGACCTGGGTGAACTGGCCGTCTTCCCCCTTGACAGCGGCGACCGCCTTGCGCTGGGTGACCTTCACCCGCAGGGTGTGCGGCCAGCCCCGCCAGACCTCGGCCCTGGCCACCCGAGGGATGGCCTCGACCCGTTGCCTGACGTCGTCCAGGTCCACCCGGGCCAGCGGGCCGTCACCGACCCCGCCGATCACCGCCCGCACCTGGTCGACCGTCAGTTTTTCGTCCTCCGCCCCCTGGACCGAGACGTTGCGCACGTCCAGCACCGAGGAGAAGAACACCAGCCAGGCCAGCACGCCCAGCACCGTGGCGCCGAGCACGCCCAGCACCACGATGCCCCGCCGGGAGAGCCGGAGCCGGGGAGCGGACTCCTCGGCCTCCAGCTCCTCGTCCAGCGGATCGGCGAGCCGGCCGTCAGCCACGGCGGCGACCACCTCGGGCGGCCTCGATCGCCTCGTACACCATGCCCACCAGCAGCTCGTCGGCGTCCCGGCGGCCGAACTCGGCGGCGGCCCGGCTCATGTCCCAGAGCTTCTGCGGGTCGGTGAGCACCGGCAGCACGTTCTGCAGCACCCAGTCCGGGGTCAGCTCGGCATCGTCCACCAGCAGACCGCCACCCGCCTTGACCATCGGCTGGGCGTTCAGCCGCTGCTCGCCGTTGCCGATCGGCAGCGGGACGAAGGCGGCGGGCAGACCGACCGCCGCCAGCTCGGCCACCGTCATGGCGCCGGCCCGGCAGAGCATCAGGTCGGCGGCGGCATAGGCCAGATCCATCCGGTCCACGTAGGGCACCGCGCGGTACGGCGGCATCCCGGGGATGTCGTCCACCTGCGGCAGCTCGTTCTTCGGGCCGACCGCGTGCAGGATCTGCACGCCGTACTGCTGAAGGCGCGGCGCGATGGTCTGCACGGTCTCGTTGAGCCGGCGCGCGCCCTGCGAGCCGCCGGAGACCAGCAGGGTGGGCAGCCGCTGGTCGAGGCCGAAGTAGTGCCGGGCCTCCGGGCGCGCCGCGTTGCGGTCCAGAGTGGCGATGGTCCGGCGCAGCGGGATGCCGATGTACCGGGAGTCGCGCAGCTTGCTGTCCGGCGTGGAGACGGCGACGAAGTCGCTGTAGCGGGCCCCGATCTTGTTGGCCAGACCGGGCCGGGCGTTGGCCTCGTGCACCACGATCGGCACCCCGGCCCGCTTGGCGGCCAGGTAGGCGGGCATCGCGACATAGCCGCCGAAGCCGACCACGGCGTCGGCGTTGACCCGCTCGATGATCTCCTGGGCGGCCCGGACGGTGCCGCGCAGCCGGCCCGGGACGGTGATCAGCTCGGGAGTGGGCTTGCGGGGCAGCGGGACGGCCGGGATCAGCTCCAGATGGTAGCCGCGCTCGGGTACCAGCCGCGTCTCCAGACCGCGCTCGGTACCCAGGGCGGTGATCCCGATGGACGGGTCGTGCCTGCGGAGGGCGTCCGCGAGGGCGAGGGCCGGCTCGATGTGACCGGCGGTCCCCCCGCCGGCGAGTACGACATGCACCGAAATTCACCGCTCCCTGCGTGCCGGCCGCGGGGCCGGGCGCGCTGTGGTTCGTCGTCGTGGCAGCACCCGGGCCAGTCGTCTCCTGATCCGGGAGTTCTTGCTCCGGGCGGCCAGGGCCGCCTTCGCGCCCGAGGTGCTGCGTGCGAGGCAGAGCAGCACACCGATCGCGGACATGGCCGACAGCATGGCGGAACCGCCGTAGGAGAACAGCGGGAGCGGGACGCCCGCGATGGGCAGCAGTCCCAGCGCCGACCCCAGGTTGATCATGGCCTGCGCCGTGATCCAGGTGGTGGCGGCTCCCGCGGCGTACCTGACGAAGGGATCCTTCGTACCGATGGCCACACGGATACCCGCGTAGCCTAGTGCCGAGAAGAGACCGATCACCGACAGCGTCCCCACCAGACCGAGTTCCTCGCCCGTCGCGGCGAAGATGAAGTCGGTGTGCGCCTCGGGCAGCTGGCCCCATTTCTCGACGCCGGCACCGAGGCCGGAACCGAACGGACCGCCGAGCGCGAACGAGTAGACGCCGTGCAGGGCCTGGAAGCAGGCCCCCTCGGGATCGAGTTTGGTGACGCCGATGCAGCCGAGCCGCTCGGCCCGGTGCGGCACGGTGACCACCAGCGCGGTGCAGACCACGACGGCGACGCCGACGGTGGCGACGAACAGCCGCAGCGGGGCGCCGACCATCCAGAGCATCGCGAACAGCATGGCGACCAGGATCATCGAGGTGCCCATGTCCCCGCCGACCATGATCAGCGCGAGCAGCAGCAGCGCACCCGGCACCAGCGGCACCAACAGGTGCTTCCACTGGCTCAGGGTGCCGGCCTTCTGCTTGCGGGCCAGCAGGTCCGCGCCCCAGAGCACCAGGGCCAGCTTGGCGAACTCGGACGGCTGGAACTGGAAGAAGCCGAAATCCAGCCAGTTCCGGTTGCCGTTGATCTCCATCCCGATCCCGGGGATGGCGACCAGGGCCAGCGCGCCGATCACACCGAACATCACGGGGTAGACGATCACCCGCAGCACCGCCAGCGGCACGGAGGCGAAGCCGATCAGCAGCACCAGGCCCAGCAGGGCGGCGATCAGCTGCTTGAGGAAGTAGTACTGGGCCGAGTGGTGCTGGCCCAGGGCGAGGATCTGCGAGGCCGAGAAGACCATCAGCAGGCCGAGCACGACCAGCAGCAGCGTCGAGCCGATGATCAGCAGATAGGGCGTGAGCGGGCGGTCCAGGGCGTACCGGAGCCGGGCCCGGAAGGCCTGCACCCGGGCCACCGGGCCGGCGGACTTGTACGCGGTCGTAGTGGCCGAGATCACCCGCCACGGGTTGGCGGCGCCCTGCTCCGGCGCACCGGAGCCGCCCTCCCTGCCCTGACCCGCCACCACGCCCTGCTCTCCCTTTCCTGCGGCTCGCTCGCCTCCGGGCCGCTCGGATCCGGTGCCGACGGTCGTCGCTCCAAGACCCCTCGTACCTCAGGGCCTCCTCGCTCCATCCCTCTCGACACCGGCGCGGCCCTTCGGCTCACGAGCCGTGCACCGCTCCAAGACCCCTCGTACCTCAGGGCCTCCTCGCTTCATCCCTCTCGACACCGGCGCGGCCCTTCGACTCACGAGCCGTGCGCTCAGCTGTCCGCCAGCTCCCGGACGGCGGCGGCGAAGAGGTCGCCGCGCTCGCCGTAGTTGGTGAACATGTCCATCGAGGCGCAGGCCGGGGCCAGCAGCACCGTGTCACCCGATTGGGCGAGTGACGCGGCCGTACGAACCACTTCGGCCATCGCCACCGCGCCAGTCTGGCCCTCGGCCGCCTCGATCACCGGGACATCCGGCGCGTGTCGCGCCAGCGCCTCGCGGATCAGCGCGCGGTCCTCACCGATCAGCACGGCGGCGCGCAGCCGCTCGGCCGCGCCCTGGACCAGGTCGTCGAAGGTGGCGCCCTTGGCCAGTCCGCCGGCGATCCAGACGATCGGCCGGTAGGCGGCCAGCGAGGCCGCCGCGGCGTGGGTGTTGGTGGCCTTGGAGTCGTCGATGTACGTGACCCCGCCGACCACGCCGACCTCGGCGATCCGGTGGGCGTCCGGCCGGAAGGCCCGCAGGCCCTCACGGACGGCCGCCGGCTCGACGCCGTACGCCCGGGCGAGCGCGGCGGCGGCGAGCGCGTTGGCGATGTTGTGCGGGGCCGGCGGGTTCACGTCCTCGACGGAGCCCAGCTCGGCGGCGCTCTTGGCGCGGTCCGGCACGAAGGCCCGGTCCACCAGCAGGCCGTCCACCACGCCGAAGTTCGACGGGCCGGGCGAGCCGAGGCCGAAACCGATCGCCCGGCAGCCCTCCTCGACGTCGGCCTCGCGGACCAGCGCCTCGGTGGCCGGGTCGGCCAGGTTGTAGACGCAGGCGACGACGTTGCCCTCGTAGATCCGGCCCTTGTCGGCGGCGTACGCCTCCATCGAGCCGTGCCAGTCGAGGTGGTCGGGCGCCAGGTTGAGCACGGCCGCCGAGTACGGGCGCAGCGAGGGAGCCCAGTGCAGCTGGTAGCTGGAGAGCTCGACGGCGAGCACGTCGTACGGCTCCTCGGCGAGCACCGCGTCCAGCACCGAGACCCCGACGTTGCCGACGGCGGCGGTGCGCCTGCCGGCGGCGGTGAGGATCGAGGCGAGCATCTGGACGGTGGTGGTCTTGCCGTTGGTGCCGGTGACGGCCAGCCAGGGGGCGGGCTCGCCGGTGGACTCCAGCGGCTTGCGCAGCCGCCAGGCCAGTTCGACGTCGCCCCAGACCTCCACGCCGGCCGCCTCGGCGGCGGCGAACAGCGGGCTGCTGGGCGGCCAGCCGGGCGAGGTGACGACCAGCCGGGTGCCCTCGGGCAGAGTGTCGCCGTCGCCGAGGCGGACGGTGACGCCCTGCTGCTCCAGCTCGTCCGCGCGGGCCTTCAGGCCCTCGCCGGAGCCGCCGTCCACGACGGTGACCCGGGCGCCGAGGCCGCGCAGCACGCGGGCGGCGCTGATGCCGGAGACGCCGAGCCCGGCGACGGTGACCGGCAGTCCGGCCCAGGCGAGGTCGGTCATCCGGTCACCCATCCCGCGTAGAAGAGGCCGAGACCGACGGCCACGCAGAGGCCCTGGATGATCCAGAACCGGACCACGATCAGGACCTCGCTCCAGCCCTTGAGTTCGAAGTGGTGCTGCAGTGGCGCCATCTTGAAGACGCGCTTTCCGGTCATCCGGAACGAGCCGACCTGGATGATCACCGACAGGGTGATGATCACGAAGAGGCCGCCGAGCAGCGCGAGCAGCATCTCGGTGCGCGAGCAGATCGCGAGGCCGGCCAGGGCGCCGCCGAGGGCCAGCGAGCCGGTGTCGCCCATGAAGATCTTGGCCGGCGAGGTGTTCCACCAGAGGAAGCCGAAGCACGAGCCCATCAGGGCGGCGGCGACCACCGCGAGGTCCAGCGGGTCGCGGACGTCGTAGCAGTTGGCGGTGGCGGAGATCGAGTAGGCGCAGCTCTGGCCGTACTCCCAGACGCCGATGAAGGTGTAGGCGCCGAAGACCATCACCGAGGCGCCGGTGGCCAGGCCGTCCAGACCGTCCGTCAGGTTCACGCCGTTCGACATCGCGGCGATCATGAAGTAGGCCCAGATGACGAACAGCACCGGGCCGACGGACCAGCTGAAGTCCCGTACGAAGGAGAGGTGCTGGGACGCCGGGGTGAGCCCGCGGTCGTCGGCGAACTGCAGCGAGAGGATCGCGAAGGCGAGGCCGACGAAGGACTGGCCGAACAGCTTCGCCTTGGCCCGCAGGCCGAGCGAGCGGCGCTTGACGACCTTGATGTAGTCGTCCAGGAAGCCGACCAGACCCAGACCCACCGTCAGGAACAGCACCAGCAGACCGGAGGCGGTCGGGGTCTCGCCCGTTATCGCCTTGGTCGCGAAGTAGGCGATCAGCGTCGCCAGGATGAAGGCGATACCGCCCATCGTGGGCGTGCCGCGCTTGCTGTGGTGGGCCTTGGGGCCGTCGTCACGGATGTACTGGCCGTAGCCGTGCTTGGCGAGCAGCTTGATCAGGGCCGGGGTGCCGAGCAGCGACAGGACCAGGCCGATCATGCCGGAGAAGAGGATCTGCTTCATCAGTTGGCCGCACCGTCCGCGAGCAGCGTTTCGGCCACCTTCTCCAGCCCCACCGAACGGGACGCCTTCACCAGGACCACATCCCCCGGCCGCAGCTGACTGCGCAGCAACTCGACCGCCGCGTCCGCGTCGGACACCAGCACCGACTCCTCACCCCACGAACCTTCGTTCCTAGCGCCCAGTTCCATACAGGCCGCCTCACGCCCGCCGACCGCCACCAGCTTGGTGACGTCGAGCCGGACCGCGAGCCGCCCGATGGAGTCGTGCTCGGCCAGGCTTTCCTCGCCGAGCTCCCGCATCTCGCCGAGCACCGCCCAGGTACGGCGGCGCTCCGGACCGCGCCCTCCCATCGAGACCAGCGCCCGCAGCGCGGCCCGCATCGAGTCGGGGTTCGCGTTGTAGGCGTCATTGACGACGGTGACACCATCGGCCCGGTCGACGACCTCCATGCGCCAGCGGGACAGCGCACCCGCCTCGCTCAGCGCTTCGGCGGCGTCGTCGACGGACATCCCGAGCTCCACCGCCACCGCTGCGGCGGCGAGGGCGTTCGAGACGTGGTGCTCACCGTACAGGCGCAGCTGCACGGGTGCGGAACCGGCCGGGGTGGTCAGCGTGAACGATGGCCGTCCGGTGGAGTCCAGGCGAACATCCTGTGCGCGGACGTGGGCGTCCGGCGACTCCCCGAACAGCACCACCCTGGCCCTGGTCCGGGCCGCCATCGCGCGCACCAGCCGGTCGTCGGCGTTGAGGATCGCGGCGCCGTCCGCGGGCAGTGCCTCGACCAGCTCGCCCTTGGCCTCGGCGATCGCCTCCTGGGAGCCGAACTCGCCGACGTGCGCGGTGCCGACGTTCAGCACCAGGCCGATCCGGGGCGGGGTGATCGAGGTGAGGTACTCGATGTCGCCCTTGTGCCGGGCGCCCATCTCCATCACCAGGTGCCGGGTGCCGGGCTCGACCCGCAGCGCGGTCATCGGGTGCCCGATTTCGTTGTTGAGCGAGCCGGGCGGGTAGACGGTGTCGCCCAGGCGCTGGAGCAGCTGGGCGATCAGGTCCTTGGTGCTGGTCTTGCCGGCCGAGCCGGTCAGCGCCACCACGGTGGTCGCCTCGGCCCGGGCGACCACGGTCCGGGCCAGCTTGCCCAGCGCGTCCACCACGCTGTCGACCAGCACGGCGGGCACACCGACCGGCCGGGAGGCCAGCACCGCGACGGCGCCGGCCGCGACGGCCCGCTCCGCGTAGTCGTGTCCGTCCACGTGCTCGCCGGCGAAGGCCGCGAACAGGCAGCCGGGGCGCACCTTGCGGGAGTCGACCTCGACCGGGCCGGTCACCGGGGTCGCGGGGTCGGCGCCGTCCAGGGTGCCTCCGACTGCTGCGGCCACCTCGGCCAGGGTCAGTGCGATCACGGCTGCTCTACTCCTCCGGTGCCCCGGGCGGCCGTGGTCTGCGTGATGGATTCGCGCAGCACCTCCCGGTCGTCGAAGGGGCGGATCTCGTCTCGTACGTACTGGCCGAGCTCATGGCCCTTGCCGGCCACCAGCACGGTGTCCCCGGCCTGGGCGCGGGCCACCGCGAGGTGGATCGCCTCGGCGCGGTCGGGGACGACCAGGACGGCCCCGCGCTCGGCCTCCGGCACCGAGGCGGCGCCGGTCAGCATGGTGGCGAGGATCGCCACCGGGTCCTCGCTGCGCGGGTTGTCGCTGGTCAGCAGGGCGGTGTCGGCCAGCCTGGCGGCGATGGCGCCCATCGGGGCGCGCTTGTGCGGGTCGCGGTCGCCGCCGCAACCGACCACCACGTGCAGCCGGCCCTTGGTGACCTCGCGCAGCGAGGCGAGGACGGCCTGCAGCGCGTCGGGCTTGTGCGCGTAGTCGACCACCGCGACGAACGGCTGTCCGGCGTCCACCCGCTCCAGCCGGCCCGGTACCCCGGGCACCGCGGCGATCCCGGCGACGACCTGCTCCAGCGGCAGCCCGGCGGTGACCAGCACGGTGATCGCGGCCAGCGCGTTGGCGACGTTGAACGGACCGGGCAGCGGGACGGCGGCGTCGGCCTCGGCGCCGTCGGGGCCCAGCACCCGGAAGGTCGAGCCCACCGGGCCGAGCTGGACGTCCACGGCCCGCCAGTCGGCCTCGGGCGCGCCGTTGGCGGAGAACGAGGCCACCGGGATCTTCGCCTCGGCGGCCAGCCTGCGCCCGTACTGGTCGTCCAGGTTGACCACGCCGCGCCGGGACTTGCCGGGCTGGAAGAGCCGGGCCTTGGCCTGGAAGTAGTCCTCCATGTCCGGGTGGAAGTCGAGGTGCTCGGGGGTGAGGTTGTTGAACAGGGCGACGTCGTACGTCACCCCGTCGGTGCGGCCGAAGACCAGCGCGTGGCTGGAGACCTCCATGGTCACCGCGTCCGCGCCGCGCTCGCCCATCACGCCGAGGATCGCGTGCAGGTCGGTGGCCTCGGGGGTGGTCCGCTCGCTCTTGATCCGCTCGCTGCCGACCCGCATCTCGACCGTGCCGATCACCCCGGGGTTGCGCCCGGCGCCACGCAGGCCGCCCTCGACCAGGTAGCACGTGGTGGTCTTGCCGTTGGTACCGGTCAGCCCGAGCATCAGCAGCCGCTCGGAGGGCCGGCCGTAGACGGCGGCCGCCAGCTCGCCCATCCGGGCCCGCGGCCGGTCGACCACCAGCAGCGGCAGGCCGGTGCCGGCCGCCAGCTCGGCGCCGGGCGGGTCGGTGAGCAGCGCCACCGCGCCCGCCGCGGCGGCCTGGGCCGCGAAGGCCGCGCCGTGGTGGTTGGCGCCCGGGAAGGCCACGTACACGTCGCCCGGGCGCACCGCGCGGGAGTCGTGGGTGACGCCGGTGACCGGGCCTCCCTCGACGGGCGCGAGGCCCAGCAGACGGGCCAGCTCGGCGAGCGGCAGGGCGGCCGTCTCGGCCGGGCGGGGCGGGCTCACGGTGATTTGATCGGGTTTCGGCACGGCGGGAAGGCTATCCGCCGAAGGGTGTCCAGGGCCAAACCGGGCCCTCGCCGCGCCGTCGTCCCACCCCGCCCGCTCGTTGCTCATGGTCGATCACGGCTTCCACTCGACGGCCAGGTTGGGCGCCTCGCTACCGCTCGGCGGCACCTGCAGGGTCTTCAGGGTGAACTCCATCACCTGCTTGAACACCGGACCGCAGAGCTGGCCGCCGAAGTGGCCGTTGACCGGGCCCTGGAGCACGCAGGAGACGGTCACCCGGGGAGCGTCGGCGGGGGCGAAGCCGATGAAGGACGCGGTGTAGCCGTCGTAGCCCTTGCCGTTCGCCGCCCCCCGGTTGGCCGTACCGGTCTTGCCCGCGATGCGGTAGCCGGGGATGGCCGCCTTGCCGCCGGTGCCCTGCTCGTCGGAGACGACCGACTCCAGCATCTCGGTGAGGGTCTTGGCGGTCTGCTCGCTGACCACCCGGGACTCCGCGCCGGGCGCGGCCGGGGTGTACTTCCCGTCGGGCGCGGTGGTGCCCTGGACGACGCTGGGCGCCACCCGCACGCCCCCGTTGGCGATCGTGGAGTAGACGGAGGTGGCCTGCAGCGCGTTGACCGTCAGCGGGCCCTGGCCGAACGAGATGTTGTACTTCTCCGACGCGACCAGGTCCTCCGGCTTCTTGAGCCCTCCGGCGGTCTCCCCGGGGAAGCCGAGACCGGTGGGCTCGCCGACGCCGAACTTGCGCATGTAGCCGTCGAGGATCCGGTTGGCCTCGGCCTGGTCCGCGCCGAGCGTCTCGGCGGCCTCGATGGTACCGATGTTGGAGGACTTGGCGAGCACCCCGGCCAGCGTCAGGTACCAGGTGCTGTGGTCGATGTCGTCCTTGAACTCCTGGCCGGCCCGGACCAGCCGGTTGGGGACGGTGACCTTGGTGTCCCAGGTCGCCTTGCCGGAGTCCAGCACGGCGGCCATGGTCATCAGCTTGGCGGTGCTGCCGGGCTCGTACGCGTCCTGCAGCGCGGGGTTGCCGAGCTGGGAGGACCTGGCCGTGCTCAGGTCGTTGGGGTTGAAGCCGGGCGAGGAGGCCATCGCCAGCACCTGGCCGGTCTTCACGTCCTGGACGATCACATAGCCCTTCTCCGCCCCGGAGTTGGCGACCTGGTCGGTGATGGCCCGCTGGGCGGCCCACTGGATGTCCCGGTTGATGGTCAGCCGCAGGTCGGTACCGGGCACGGCCGGGTCCAGCGAGCCCCCGGCGGTGGGCACCAGCCGGCCGCCCGCCTGGGCGTAGCTGCTGTGGCCCTCCTTGCCGGCCAGCTGCTTCTGGTACTGCTGCTCCAGGCCGCCGGCGCCCTCGCCCTCGGCGTTGACGAAGCCGACCAGGTTGGCGGCGAGGCCGTCCGAGGGGTAGACCCGCTTCTGGGTGTCCCGGTTGAAGACCCCGGCCAGCGGGTTGGCGCACTCGTTGTCCACCCTGGTCCGCCCGCCCTCCTCGGCCGGCTTGTTCAGCAGCCGCTTCTGGGCCAGGCAGGCCTTGGAGTTCGCCTTCTTCTCCAGGCTCGACTTGAGGTCGCTGATCTGGTTCTTGGTGTCCGGGGTCTGCTGGGCGGCGAGCCGCTTGTAGCGCGTCTTGGGGGTGTGCAGGTCGGCGGCGATCTTCTCCTTGGGCAGGCCGAGGATCGGTGCCAGCAGCGCGGCCGCCTGTTCCGGCGCGTCCGGGATCCCGGAGGACGCCGGGGTGAACATGGCCGGGTCGGCGGTGATGTCGTACGCGTCGACGGTGGTGGCCAGCGCCACGCCGTCGGCGGACGTTATCGAGCCGCGCTCGGCGGTGATCGGGATGCTCTGGTAGCGGTTGGTGTTGGCGTCGGCGGCCAGCGCGTCCGAGTCCAGCAGCTGGAGCTGGACCAGGCGGCCGGCGAACACCGAGAACACCAGCGACATCACGACGGTGATCACCCGCAGCCGGCGGCGCGGGTCGGCCAGCCGGATCCCCTTCGGCCGCTGCGGCGGGCGGGGCCTGGGGCGCGGCTTGGCGCCCGCCTGACCGCGGGCCGGCGGGCGGCCCTCCGGGCGGCGCTGCTGCGGGGCCCGGGGCGTCCTCGCGGCGGACGGCTGCTGCGCCCTGGGGGGCTGCCCCTTGGGCGCCTGGGCCTTCGGGGGCTGCTTCGACCGCGCGGACTGGGGCTTGGCCGGCTGGGCCTTGCCGGACTGGCCGCGCGGGGCGGGCGGCCGTCGGCCGCCCGTGCCGCCGGTGGGCTGTCGGGGCGTGCTCATCGGCCCGCACCTCCGCTCGCGGGCGGCGCCGGGTTGATCTGGACGGTGCCGTCACCGACGGTGGCCGCCGGCGCCGGGGCGCTCTGCTGCGCACTCGGCGCGGGCTGCCTGCCCGGCCACGGTTCGGCGGTGGACCGCTTCACCGGGGGGCTGTCCTGGGCCGGACCGGGTTTGCCGATCACCGTGCCACCGTTCTGGAGATCGAGGAAGGCCATCCCGCCGGCCGGCACCATGCCCAGCTCGCCGGCCCGGCGCGCGAGCGCGTCCGGCGCGGAGCTCTGGTCGATCTGGTGCTGGAGGCCCTGCTGCTCGTCGGTGAGCACCGTGGTCTGCCGCTGCAGCTTGGACAGCTCGAAGGAGCCTTCGTTGAGCGCGGTGTTCAGCGCGAGCAGCCCGAGCATCCCCGCCGCCAGCAGGACCACCACCAGGACGGCGAACGGCGTCCGCCCCCGGGAGCGCCGCCCCGGCCGGACCGTGATCCGCGCCCTGCCGCCCTGTCCGGGGAGCACTGCTCTCCCCGCCCCGCCTCCGGCCACCGGCCCCACGCTCTTCCTCCGCCCTTCGGACCGCCCCGGAGCCTGGTCAGCCCCGGGTGCTTCGGTCCCTGATCCTCTCCGCCACCCGCAGCCGCACGGGCGCGGCACGCCGGTTCTCCTCGATCTCCTCCTCGGTAGCCAGTTCGGCACCGCGAGTGATCAGCTTCAGCCAGGGCTGGTGCTCCTCCGGGATGAACGGCAGCCCGGGCGGGGCGCTGCTGGTCGCCCCGGCCGCGAAGTACTGCTTGACCAGACGGTCCTCCAGCGACTGGTAGGACATCACGGCGATCCGCCCGCCCAGCGCCAGCACGTCCAGCGCCCCCGGGATCGCGCGGTCCAGCACCTCCAGCTCGCCGTTGACCTCGATCCGCAGCGCCTGGAAGGTGCGCTTGGCCGGGTTCCCGCCGGTGCGCCGGGTGGCGGCCGGGATGGCGTTGCGTACCAGATCGACCAGACGCGCGCTGGTGGTGAACGGTTCCTTCTCGCGCTCCCGCACGATCACCGAGGCGATCTTGCCCGCGAACCGCTCCTCACCGTAGACCTTGAGGATCCGGGCCAGCTGCCCGTGACTGTAAGTGTTCAGCACCTCGGCCGCGCTCAGGCCGCGGGTCTGGTCCATCCGCATGTCCAGCGGGGCGTCCTGGGCGTACGCGAAGCCGCGCTCCGCCTCGTCCAGCTGCATCGAGGAGACGCCGAGGTCGAACAGGATGCCCTGCACCTCGGCGATGCCGAGCCGCTCCAGCACCTCGGGGATCTCGTCGTAGACGGCGTGCACCAGGGTGGCCCGGTCGCCGAACGGGGCGAGGCGCTCGCCGGAGAGCTTCAGCGCGGCCGGGTCACGGTCCACCGCGACCAGCCGGACGTCCGGGAACTGGGTCAGCAGGGCCTCGCTGTGCCCGCCGAGGCCGAGGGTGGCGTCCACCACCACGGCGCCCGGCCGCGAGATCGCCGGGGCCAGCGCGTCCATGCACCGCTGCAGCATCACAGGGACGTGCTTGGGGGCCGGATCGTTGGTGCTCATGCGCGGTGGCGCCCTTCCTCGGTGCGAAGCAGCCCGATGTCCGGGAGCTCCGACCATTTTGGCCCACCGCGCACCGGAGCCGACGCATGGGGCCGTGACGCGGCCCGTGGTCCCCGCCCGCTCAAGGGGAAGGTCGTGACCGCCCGGCGCCGGGGAAGGTGCGCCAGGTGGCACGGAGCGGGTGGAGGCCACGGGCCGCGTCGACCGCGGCACCGGCCGGAAAGGCCCGGTTGACGGGGTCCGGCGGGTGTGCTCCACTGCGCGGCAACTCTATCGCGCGCACCCGGTCAGTCAATGGCCCGCTCCGGCGCACCACCCGGGCGGCGGTACGGATCGCCGCAGGTCGCGAGCGCCGGGGCGGACCGCCGTCGGCGCAGCCCCGGAGGCGCGCGGGACTGCCCCGCACACCGGCCCGCCGGGCCTCCGGGAATCCGGACGAATGGGGTCAGAACGCCCTGACCAGCACCTCCGGGACCTGCCGCGTTGTGGATATGCGCTCGGTCACAGCCGCCCGCTCTGTAGCCCCCCACCCCACCACGAGCGCGGAAATCGCACTAACGTCTCCAGCATGACAGTGACCCCCGACCGGCCCACGCCGACCGCCGCTGCCGGCTCCGCCAAGCCGACCATCATCGACCGCTTCGTGGCGGCGAACCGCGAGTACGCGGTGACCTTCCGCGACGGGGGCATGGACGCCCGTCCGGTCCAGAAGATCGCCGTGGTGGCGTGCATGGACGCCCGGCTCGACCTGTTCGCGGCGCTCGGCCTCGAACTCGGCGACGCCCACGTCATCCGCAACGCCGGCGGCGTCGTCACCGACGACACCATCCGCTCGCTCACCATCAGTCAGCGCGCCCTGGGCACCCGCTCGATCGCGCTGATCCACCACACCGGCTGCGGCCTGCTGGGCCTCACCGAGGACTTCCGCCGCGAGCTGGCGCAGGAGGTCGGCCAGCGCCCGCAGTGGGCGGTGGAGGCCTTCACCGACCTCGACAGCGACGTCCGGCAGTCCATGCAGCGGGTCCGCACCTCGCCGTTCCTGCTCCACACGGACGACGTGCGCGGCTTCGTCTTCGACGTCCACACCGGGCTGCTCCGCGAGATCGGCTGACCCCTCCCGTCCCACCGGCCACGTCCAGGCCCGGCCAGCGTCGCCCGGGCCCCGCCGGGCGTCCGCCCGTACCGTCTCGGAGCGCTTCCGCTCCGCCCCTGACCGCTTCCCCGGTGCTTCCGGGCCGGATGGTGACTTCTGGCCACCGCCCGGGGGAGAATGCGCCTGCCGGTCTGACCCCGAACCACCTGGGGCGGCCAGGCCGCAGGCCGTACCCCGGCACCGGCTCCCTGTTCGGAACCGCTCCCGGAGGGGCCGCGTCAAGCATGGGGTGGGGGCCGGTCTCGGGGTGAGGCGGGCACAGCGTGCCAGGGAGCGAACGGGTGACGAGCTACAACGATCAGGCCGGTCTCGAAGGTCGTGCGGGAGGCGGCCGGCGGACCGGGGAAGCCCACCCGGCCGGTCTGCCCGAGCTCGGCGCGGTCGTCGACCGGGTGCGCGCCAACATCGAGAGCGTGATCGAGGGCAAGCCGGAGGCCGTCCGGATCGCGCTGACCGTCCTGCTCGCCGAGGGCCACCTGCTGCTGGAGGACGTCCCCGGCGTCGGCAAGACCATGCTCGCCAAGGCGCTGGCCCGGTCCGTCGACTGCACCGTGCGGCGCATCCAGTTCACTCCGGACCTGCTGCCCTCCGACGTCACCGGCACCAACATCTACGACCAGCACCAGCGCGACTTCGAGTTCCGCCCGGGCGCGATCTTCGCCCAGATCGTGGTCGGCGACGAGATCAACCGGGCCTCGCCGAAGACCCAGTCCGCGCTGCTGGAGTCGATGGAGGAGCGACAGGTCACCATCGACGGCACCAGCTACGAACTGCCCTCGCCGTTCATGGTGGTGGCCACGCAGAACCCGGTCGAGATGGAGGGCACCTACCCCCTCCCGGAGGCCCAGCGGGACCGCTTCATGGCCCGGATCTCGATCGGCTACCCGAGCACCGAGGCCGAGCTCGCGATGCTCGACGTGCACGCCGGTGCCAGCCCGCTGGAGGACCTCCAGCCGGTGGCGCACGCCGCCGACATCCTCAAGCTGATCGAGCTGGTGCGCACCGTGCACATCGCCGAGCCGGTCCGCCGCTACGCCGTCGACCTGGTCGCCGCCACCCGCAGCAGCCACGAGCTGCGGCTCGGCGCCTCGCCGCGCGCCACCCTGCACCTGGTGCGGGCCGCCCGCGCCGCCGCCGCCCTGGACGGACGCGACTACGTCACCCCGGACGACATCCAGCGGCTCGCCGTCCCGGTGCTCGCCCACCGTCTGATGCCGACCGCGGAGACCCAGCTCAGCCGCCGTACCGCCGAGCAGATCGTGGTCGACCTGGTCGCCCGGCTGCCGCTGCCGCGCCCGCAGGGCAGCCCGGCCGTCCGGAGGGGCTGAGGTGGGGCCGTCCGACGCACCGTCAGGCCTGCGCGCCGGCCTGCGCGGCCTCACCACCCGGGGCCGCTCCTTCCTCGCCGCCGGGCTGACCGCGGTGGTCTGCGCCTACCTCCTCGACCAGGACGCGCTGCTGCGCGTGGGCGTGCTGCTCGCCGCGCTGCCGCTGGCGGCCGCGCTGCTGCTGGCCAGCACCCGCTACCGGGTGGCCAGCGGCCGCCGGCTCAGCCCGCGCCGCGCCACCGCGGGCCAGGAGGCCCGGGTCCATCTGCGGGTCGACAACGTCTCCCGGGTGCCCACCGGCCTGCTGCTGCTGGAGGACAAGGTCCCGTACGTACTCGGGCCGCGCCCGCGCTTCGTCCTGGACCGGGTCGAGCCGCGCGGCAACCGCGAGGTCTCCTACCGGGTCCGCTCCGACCTGCGCGGCCGCTACCCGCTCGGCCCGCTCCAGCTGCGCCTCTCCGACCCGTTCGGGATGTGCGAGCTGAACCGTTCCTTCACCGCCTCCGACACCCTGACCGTCGTCCCGCAGGCGCAGCCCCTGCCGCACGTGCGGCTGAGCGGCGAGTGGGCCGGCCAGGGCGAGAGCCACACCCGCACCCTCGCGCTGGCCGGGGACGACGACGTGATCCTGCGCGAGTACCGGCCCGGTGACGACCTGCGCCGGGTGCACTGGAAGTCCACCGCCCGGTACGGCGAACTGATGGTGCGGCGCGAGGAGCAGCCGCAGAAGGCCCGGGCCAGCGTCCTGCTGGACACCCGGGAGGTCGGCCACCGGGGCAACGGCCCCGCGTCCTCCTTCGAGTGGGCGGTCGGCTGCGCCGCCTCGGTCGCCGTCCACCTGCTGGAACGCGGCTACCAGACCCGGCTGCTCACCGACACCGGCCACTGCGTGCCCGGCCCGGCCGCCGGCGGCGGCAACACCGCGGCCGACGCCTCCGGTCTGATCCTGGACGCGCTCGCGGTGGTCGACCTCTCCGACGGCGGCGGGCTCTCCCGCGCCGAGGAACCGCTGCGGGCCTCCGGCGAGGGCCTGCTGGTCGCCGTCCTCGGCGAGCTGGACGAGGCCCAGACCGCCCGGCTGGCCCGGCTGCGCGGCCGGACCGGCGGCGCCGTGGTCTTCCTGCTCGACACCGACACCTGGGCCGGCCTGCGGCTGCTCGCCCCCGAGACCGGCGGTGACGAGTTCCGCGCCCGCGTCCAGCAGCTGCGCGAGGCCGGCTGGACGGTGCTGCCGGTCCGCGCCGGGGACTCCGCCCCCGACCTCTGGCAGGCCGCCGACCGGGCCAAGGCGTCCTCCCCCTACCGAGAAGAGGCCGGCGCGTGACCACCCGGGCCAAACTGACCGTGTACTCGGCGCTGGCCACCGCACTGGCCGCGCTCTGCCTGACCCCGCTGCTCACCACCAAGAGCTGGATCATCAACGCCTTCGTGGTGATCGCGGCGGTCGCGGCGTCCGGCGCAGGCCTGCGCCGGACGCCCTTCTACCGCTGGACGGTGCCGCTCGGGCAGCTCCTCGTCCTGTTCGTCCTGCTGCTGGTCGGCTTCGCCGGCTCCACCGCCGTGTGGGGCGGCGTCGTGCCCGGGCCGCGGTCGGTGCACACCCTCGGCCAGGTCCTCGGCACCGGGCTGGACGACATCCAGGAGTACGCCATCCCGGCGCCGCCCAACCCGGGCCTGCGACTCATCCTGGTCGCCTCCGTCGGGCTGATCGCCGTCGTGGTGGACACCGTCGCGGTGACCTACCGGCGCTCGGCGCTGGCCGGGCTGCCCCTGCTGGCCCTGTACTCGGTCGGCAACGGCCTGGCCGGCAGCGGCGGCAGCTGGATCTGGTTCGCACTGGCGGCCGGCGGCTACCTGGTGCTGCTCTTCGCCGAGGGCCAGGACCGGGTCTCCCGCTGGGGCCGGGTCTTCCGCGGCAGCTCGCGCGGCACCGGGGGCACCGGCGCGCTCAGCCAGGGCGGCCAGCGGGTCGGTGTACTGGCCCTCGCGCTGGCCCTGCTGCTGCCGGTCTTCCTGCCGCGCTGGGACGCCGGCCTGATCCACGGCACGTCCGGCCCGGGCTCGGGCAAGGGCTCCGGCTCCGGGGGCGCGGCCAGCCTGGACCCGCTGGTCACGCTGGAGGCCGCGTTCAACAGCCCCAGCGACGAGGTGCTGCTCAACTACCGCATGGACGGCGACCAGGCCCAGTCCACCTACCTGCGCACCGGCTCGCTGGACACCTTCGACGGCGCCTCGTGGAAGCTCGTGAGCACCGGGCTGGGCGACCTCAAGAACCTCCCCCGCCCCGCAGGGCTCACCGACGCCGACCTCCCCACGATCGACGGCGACTTCGAGGTCACCGACCGGCTGGAGTCGGCCTGGCTGCCGGTGCCCTACCCGGCCAGGAGCATCACCGTCCCCAACCCCGACAGCTGGCAGGTGGACGCCCTCACCGACACCGTGCAGCCCACCAAGGACAAGGCGATCAAGGGCCTGAAGTACCAGGTCAGCGCCCTGGACGTACGGCCGACCGCCACGGAGCTGCGCACCGCGCCCGCCGCCCCGGCCCAGATCGTCGAGCACTACACCGAGCTGCCCAGGGAACTGCCCCCGGTCGTCGCGGAGAAGGCGCTGGCCGTCACCGCGAAGGCGCGCACCCCGTACGACAAGGCACTGGCCCTGCAGTCGTGGTTCACCGGTCCCGAGTTCACCTACGACACCAAGATCCAGCCGGGCACCGGAAGCTCCGCGATCGAGACCTTCCTGCGGGACCGCAGGGGCTTCTGCGTCCACTTCGCCTCCACCATGGCGGCGATGGCCCGCACACTGAAGATCCCCGCCCGGGTCGCGGTCGGCTTCACCCCCGGCGACGCCAAGGGCGGCAACCAGTTCTCGGTGACCGGGCAGAAGTACCACGCCTGGCCCGAGCTGTACTTCGAGGGCTTCGGCTGGACGCGCTTCGAGCCCACCAAGAGCCGCGGCGTGCAGCCCAGCTACGCCGACCCGGTCTCCGCCCCCGCCACCGCTCCGACCCAGCAGCCGACCGCCGCCGCGCAGAGCACGGCCCCGGTGGCCGCGCCCTCCGTCGGCAGCGACTGCGACCCCAGGCTTCGTCGGCTGGGCGAGTGCGAGGACCGGAAGAAGACCGCCGCCGGCGCCCACGAGGAGTCCTGGCTGCTGTCCTGGCAGGTGCTGGGCACCCTCGCCGGGGTCCTGGTACTGATCGCGCTGCTGCTCACCCCGATGTTCTGGCGGACGATGCTGCGCCGGCGCCGGATCGGTCCGGGCGGGCGCCGCCGGCCGGGCGGCAGCGGGCCCGCGGAGCTGACCGACGAACAGGTGCTGGCCGCCTGGGACGAGTTGGTCGACTCGGCCTGGGACCTCGGCATCCCGCCGGACGAGTCGCGCACCCCGAGGTCCGCCGCCCGCCGGATCTCCGAGACCGCCGAGCTGGACGAGGCCTCGGCGGCGGCCGCCGGGCGGGTGGCGCTGGCCGCCGAGCGGGTGCTCTACGCCCGCGACGCCCGGATCGCCGCGCCGCTGGCGGCGGACGTCCGGACCGCCCGGGACGGCCTGTGGGCCGGAGCCGGCCGGACCGGCCGGACCAGGGCGGTGCTGTTGCCGCCGTCCTCGGCCCAGTTGTCGTGGCGGATCTCCGACGCCGTGCTGGCCGCCCGGCTCGCCGTCCGTGGCCGGGTCTCCCGGGTGACCGGGGCGGTCACCGGGCCGGTACGCCGGGCCTGGGGCGGGCTGCGGCGCCGGAAGGGCGGCGGGGAGTCCGGGGAGTCCTGAGGGACGCCCCCCGGGACGGAACGCAGAGGGCGGGCAGTCGGTCCGACTGCCCGCCCTCTGCGGCTGTTCCAGGTGTGGCCGTTCAACCGTGGACCCCGACGGCTCCGGCCCTTCGGCTCAGAGCCCGCTCTGCTCGTCCCGGCGGCGCTGCCAGCGCTGCTCGACCCGGTCCATCATCCCGGCCTTGCGGCGCGGCGCGGCGGCCGGCCGGGGGCCGGAGCCCTGGCTCGCCGGACCACGGCGCCAGCCCGTCACGGCGAAGACCGCGCACCCCAGCATCACCAGGAACCCGACGATGCTGACCCAGATCTGGTCGGGGACGACCATTCCGCCCATCAGCAGGCCGATGCCCACCACGAATCCCCCGACGGCCAGGTAGACCCGCCGACGGGTGTAGGTGCGCAGCCCGGTTCCCTCAAGCGCCGACGCGAATTTGGGATCTTCGGCATACAGCGCTCGCTCCATCTGGTCGAGCAGTCGCTGCTCGTGCTCCGAGAGCGGCACGGAGTCCTCCTACTCGTCGGTCGCGGGTGCGACCGGTCCGCCGCCCCGGTCGGGGAGGCAAGTCCAATCAGCCATCAGGGCACGCGGTCGGACGCCTGTGCGGGGGGACCCGACCCGTGTCGTCCATATGCCCCATGCGTCCGGCTGTCATGCTTTCCGGCTTTACCCAGATCATACGGTCCACGGACCTGTTACGGGGTGGTCGGCTTCGCGTGGGCCGGGCCACCCCGACCGGTCCCGGCCGCACTGTGCCCAACGCCGCACACCCCGGACAAGTGCCCGATCCGATGGAATCGGCCGAGACCTGGGGACCTTCGGAGACGACCGGCAGGAGACCGGTGGGCGAACCGCCGCCGGACACCCGGCGGACGGTGTGCGAAACCTCTGCGGAGCGGGTGTGTGGGGCGGGTGTGCGAAACGTCTCCGCCGGGGGTCAGGCCAGCGTCGCCAGGACGTGCAGCTGGGTCGCCACGGCGTGGAAGGCGGGCTGCCCGGCGGCGGCCTCCTCCAGCTTCAGCAGCGCCTCCAGCGCGCCCGGCTCGGTGTCCACCAGCACACCGGGCACCAGGTCGGCGAAGACCCGGACACCGTGCACCGACTCCACCCGCAGACCGGCGCCGTCGGCCAGCCGGCCCAGCTCCTCGCCGGTGAAGCGGCGCGGCATCGGGTCGTTCTCGCCCCAGCGGCCGTCCGCGGCGCCCAGCACCGTCCGGGCCTCGGTGAAGTGGCCGGCGAGCGCGCGGGCCAGCACCGCGCCGTTGCGGTTGGCGGCCAGCAGGCTGACCAGGCCACCCCGGCGCAGGGTGCCGGCCAGGCTGCCGAGCGCCTCGGCCGGGTCGTCCACGACCTCCAGCACGCCGTGGCAGAGCACCGCGTCGACCGTCCCCGGCGCGACCAGCTCGGGGAGCGTCTGGGTGTCGCCCTGGACGGCGCGGACCAGGTCGGTGACACCGGCCTCGGCGGCCCGCCGCTCCAGCGCGAACAGGGCGTCGGGGCTCGGGTCGACCACGGTGACCCGGTGGCCGAGCCGGGCGACCGGCACGGCGAAGTTGCCGGTGCCGCCGCCGGTGTCGACCACGTCGAGCACGGGCTGGTCCAGCTCGGCCGCCCGCTTCTCCAGGGCGGTGCGGACCACCTCCCACACCACGGCGGTACGCAGGGCGCTGCGGGGACGCGTCGGGTACAAGGCGGGGCTCCTCGGCACATGCAGATCGATCAGGATGCCTCCACCTTAGTCCGGGCCGACGGGCCGGGCCGCGCCGCCGGCCGTCGGCCGCGGACCGGGCCGCGCCGCCGGTCACCGGCGGCGGGCCGGGCGGTCACCGTCGCCGTCGTCGGCACCGCCGTCAGCACCGCCGTTGTCGCTGCCGCCGCCGTCGTCGTCCAGCGGCAGCCTCGGGGCGGGCGGCGCGGGGCGCAGGCCGAGCAGGCGCTCGACCAGGCGCAGGAAGAGGGCCGAGTTGCGGATCAGGTCGTCGGCGTCGCGGGCGGAGGCGGCGCCCCTGATCCCGGCCTCGGCGGCGGCCCGGCGGCGGGCGCCGGCCGCGAAGTAGACCGCCCACTCGGCGAGCTCCGGCGCCACCTCGGGCAGCACCTCCCAGGCGCTGCGGATGGCCTTGCGCCGCCGGGGGCTCTTCTCCGGCCGCCCGCGCACCGCGAGCACGGCCGCGACGGTGCGCAGCGCGGCGAGATGCGCGGCGGCGTACCGCTCCAGCGGGTCCTCCAGGGCGCGGGCGCGGTCGAGCGTGCGGTGGGCGTCGGCGAGCAGGTCCAGCGCGGCCGGCGGGGCGGCGGCCCGGCGCGGCACGGGGTGGACGTCCCCGCGGCCCGGACGGGCGGCGGGCTGGGGGGAGGCCGGTGGGTGGGAGGCGGGGTGGAGGCGGGCGGTGACGGGCTCAGGGTGGCTGATGGTCATGGTCTCCCCCGGTCCGAGGCAGCGCGCGAGCCGGGTGGCCCGTGCTCCTCCATCGTGAACCGGACCACTGACAACGCGGTCGCGAGCGATGGCGCGGCCACTCGCCGTGCGGGCGCACAGGTGTGCGCGCGGGCGTACGTCCGGGCGTGCGGGTGGGCGTGATTCGGGTGGGCGTGCGTATTTGCGTATGAACGGGCCCGGTTCCGGATAGCCGCCCTCGGGCGTGCGGGCGTGCGGGCGTGCGGGCGTGCGTGTGGGCGGCGGGCATCGGCCGGTCCTCCCGGCCCCGCACCACCGCCCCGCACCGGCCGAAGCGCCGTCCCCCCACGGACGGCGTTCCGGCTCTCCCCCGTCGCCGCCCCCCCGGCCGTGCTCCGCCGCCCCGTGTCGGCGGTGCGCGGCCTCCGGCCGGCTCCCGTACGGACCCGCCGGTGCCGTCCCGCCGGCCTCTCACTGCCGGTGGACGGCACCTGTCCGCCTCCCGGTCCGGCGCGCCCGACGCGCTCTCCGTCCCGGTGCCCCTACTGTCCCGTCCCCGCAGGTCGGAGGCCATCCGCTCAGATACTCAACCGCTTTTCTGAGTATCCGTACTCAGTCCCTTCCGGGCCAGGAACCGG
This sequence comes from Kitasatospora sp. NPDC088548, assembly GCF_044753005.1. Taxonomy (NCBI): domain Bacteria; kingdom Bacillati; phylum Actinomycetota; class Actinomycetes; order Kitasatosporales; family Streptomycetaceae; genus Kitasatospora; species Kitasatospora sp. NPDC088548. The sequence continues at coordinate 46,389 of NZ_JBIVMI010000022.1, read as the reverse complement.
CCGCCCCCGGCCGGCGTCCCGGGTACGGTACGGCGAGACCGGGTGGACCCGGCAGGCGCTCCGAGGAGGGAGACCGATGACGATCGTGCCGCTGATCTTCACCAGCGGGCTGGCCAGTGGGATCAACGCGTACGCGGTGGTGCTGCTGCTCGGGCTGCTGGGCCGGTTCGCCGGGACCGACTCGGTACCGTCGGCGCTGGAGCGCACCGATGTGCTGATCGCCGCCGCCGCGCTGTTCCTGCTGGAGGCGGTGGCCGACAAGATCCCCTACGTGGACAGCGTCTGGGACGCCGTCCACACCGTGATCCGCCCGGTCGCGGGCGCCACCGTCGGCGCGCTCCTCGCGAGCGCCGACCCGGGCTCGCTCGGCGAGGTCGCGGCGGGCGCCATGGGCGGCACCACCGCACTGGTCAGCCATCTGGTGAAGGCCTCGCTGCGGATGGCGGTCAACACCTCGCCCGAACCGGCCAGCAACATCATGGTCAGCCTGGCCGAGGACGTCTCGGTCGCCGGGCTGGTCACCCTGGCGATCTTCCACCCGTGGCTGGCCGCGTCGGTCGCCGCCGTGCTGCTGGCCGTCGGCCTGCTGCTGGTCTGGTTCGCGATCAGCCGGATCCGCCGCTTCCGGGCCCGCCGCCGCGAGCGCAGGGCCGCCCGCGCGGCCGGCCCGCGACCGGCGGAGGCCGCGGCCGGTGAGGCGGGGGAAGGATCGTGGGCGGCGCGGTCATAGGATCGGGTGCCATGGCACGGATCGTCATCATCGGCGCAGGAATGAGCGGGCTCGCGGCGGCTTCCCGGCTGGCGACCCTCGGACATCGGGTGACGGTCTGCGAGGCCGGGGGCACGTACGGGGGCATGGTCGGCCGGTACGAGCGGGCCGGCTTCGCCTTCGACACCGGCCCCGGTCTGCTCACCCTCCCGGCCGTCTACCGCGACCTCGCGCTGAAGACCGGCAAGGAGCCGCTGGAGCAGCTGGTCGAGCTGGTCCCGGTGGACCCGGAGAGCCTGCACCTCTTCCCGGACGGCACCGTCCTCACCCTGCCCAACGCCTCCCGGGCCGGTTACATCCAGGCCCTGGACGCCGCGTTCGGCCCTGGCTCGGGCGCCCGCTGGAGCGAGGTGATGAACCACGGCCGCACCGTCTGGGAGACCACCCGCCGCCCGCTGCTGGAGGAGCCCCTCCCGGCCGACCCTGCCCCGCTGCACGGCGACCCCTACCCCACCCCGCCCCGCCAGGGCCTGGCCCGGCTGCGCCGGCCCCGCCCGTGGACCCTCGCCGACGTCGCCGCCCGCGAACTCGGCGGCCACCCCGGCCCGACCGCCCTGCTGCACGAGCACGCGCTGCGCTTCGGCCTCGACCCGCGCACCGCCCCGGCGAGCGCCACCGTGCTGCCGTACATGGAGCAGTCCTTCGGCGTCTGGTACGTGCGCGGTGGCATCCGCGCGCTGGCCGAGGCGGTGTACCGGCGGTGCGAGCAGCGCGGGGTGACGTTCCGCTTCGACACGCCGGTGACCAAGGTGGCGACCCGGGACGGCCGGGTCTGCGGCGTCCAGACCAAGGGCGACCGGCTCGACGCGGATCTGGTGGTCTCCTCGATGGACGCCAGGGTGCTGCACACCGGCTGGACGGGCCCGGCCGAGTCGTCCGACGACTGGCCCGCCGCCGCCCAGCGGCTGCACGGCGTGCCCGGGCGGGTCAGCGTGCTGCTCGCGCTGCGCGGCGCCCGTCCGGCCGGCACCGCGCACCGCACGGTGGTGCACGCGGCGGACCCGGCCGCCGAACTCGCCGGGATCTTCACCCCCGGAGCCCCGCTCGCGGACCGGCCGACCGTCCAGGTGCTGCGGCCCGACGACCCGTCGCTCCACCCCGAGGGCCACGAGAGCGTGGTGCTCACCGCGACCACGCCCTCACTGGACTTCGACTGGGGCGCGCCCGGCGCGGCCGACCGCTTCGCCGACCGGATGCTCGCCCACGTCGACGCGGCCGGCCTGGGCCTCGGCGAGCGGGTGCTGTGGCGGGTGGTGCGCACGCCCGAGGAGACCGAGCGGGAGACCGCCTCCTTCTTCGGCTCGGTGCCCCCGCCCGCCCTGGCCGGCGCCGACGGCGCGCTGCTCCAGGCGCCGAACGAGGACTTCCCCGGTCTCTACCTGGTGGGCGGCGCCGCCCACCCCGGCGGCGGGCTGGCCAGGGTGGGCATGTCCGCCTGCATCGTGGCCAACCTGGTCGGTCCCGCCTAGGGCCTGCCCGCCCAGGGCCACGCCCGGCGGCCGTCAGCCCTGCTGCCAGGTGTTCTGCTGCTGGTAGCCGTAGTCGTAGGACGGCTGCTGGGGGATGACCGGCTGCTGCTGCGGGTGCTGCTCGGGCTGCCACTGCTGCTGGGCGTTCGGGTCCCAGGCGGGCTGCTGCTGGTAGCCCGCGTACTGCTCCTGCTGCTGATAGCCCGCGTACGGGTCCGGCTGCTGCTGGTAGCCGCCGTAGCCCTGGTCGTAGGTGAACGCCGGCTGCTGCTGGGTCTGCCACTGCTGCTGGTCGTAGCCCGGCGGCTGCGGCTGCTGCTGGACGTCGTAGCCGGACTGGTAGGCCCCGGCGTACGGGTCCGGCTGGACGGCCTGCTGCTGCTCGTGCTGCTGCTCGTAGTAGGCGGGGGCGTAGACGCCGTCCGCGGCGAGCTCCTGCATCTCGAAGGCGGCGGTCTGCTCGACGGCCGGGACGGCCTCGGCCGCCACCGGGGCGGGCCCGGGGGGCTCCTCGACCGCGCCGACCTCGCCGATCCTGGCCGCCGCCGCGGTGGCCGCGGCCACCGCGCCGCCGCCGGTCAGCGCCCCGAGCAGCGGGACCTTGGCCAGCGGTCCGGGCAGGCCGCCGTCGGCCTTGCGCAGCGACCAGCCGGACGTGTAGCCGCGCTTGACCGAGAGGGTGACGAAGGTCTGGCCGACCGCGAACAGCGCGGCGCCCGCACCGATCACCACGACCGAGCCGATCGCCATCCCGGCGGCCACCCCGAGGAAGCCGCCCAGGGCCAGACCGCGCCAGTGGATCGGGGCCCGGTTCTGCAGCAGCAGCTCGGCCACCAGCCAGAGCGCCACCACCGCCAACGCGGCGTACAGCAGCAGGTATCCGACACCCATCCGCCCGCTACCTCCAGTCGCGTGCCCGCGCGCGCCGCGCGTGTGCGGCGACTGTACCGGTTCAACGGCCCGGGTACCGCATCGCGTTCCCGGCCGCCCCCGGCACTTCTCCGGCCGGGGCGGCCGGGCCGCTCAGCGCTGGTGCAGACCGAGGTTCTGGTAGATCTCCAGCGTCGCGGTCGAGTGGTTGAGCGTGATGAAGTGCAGGCCGGGGGCGCCCTCGGCGAGCAGCCGCTCGGACATCGCGGTGGCGTGGTCCATGCCGACCTCGCGCAGCGCCACCGGGTCGTCGATCACGGCCCGCAGCCGCTCCTCCAGGTCGGCCGGGAAGGCCGAGCCGCTCAGCTGGGGGAAGCGGTCCAGCTGCTTGGCGTTGGTGACCGGCATGATCTCCGGGATGATCGGCGCCTCGCAGCCGGCCGCCGTGACCCTGTCGCGCAGCCGCAGGTAGTCGTCGACCTCGAAGAACATCTGGGTGATCGCGTAGTCGGCGCCCGCGCGGATCTTCCCGACGAAGTGCCGGATGTCCTCGTCCCAGTCGGTCGAGCGCGGGTGCATGTTCGGGGAGGCGGCGACGCCGACGCAGAAGTCGCCGATCCCCTTGATCAGCTCCACCAGCTCGTACGCGTAGGTGACCCCCTGCGGGTGGCTCACCCACTCGCCCGTCGGGTCGCCGGGCGGGTCGCCGCGCACCGCGAGGACGTTGCGTACGCCCTGGTCGGCGTAGTGGCCGATGATGTTGCGCAGCTCGGCGATCGAGTGGTCGACCGCGGTCAGGTGGGCGACCGGCGTCAGCGTGGTCTCGGTGGCGATCCGGCCGACCATGTTGACCGTGCGCTCGCGCGAGGAGCCGCCGGCCCCGTAGGTCATGCAGACGAAGTTCGGGTCGAGCGGTTCGAGCCGCCGGATGGCGTCCCAGAGCCGCTGTTCACCGACCTCGGTGCGCGGCGGCATGAACTCGAAGGAGAAGGACCGCTTGCCAGCCGCCAGGAGCTCGCGAACCGTCTGCGCGCGGTCTGTTCTGGTGGAAGCGACGCCGAGTGCCATGCTGGCAGGTTAACCGTCGGGCAAAGGACCCGGACAACCGAGGTCCACGGATTGAGACAATCGGTGGACGGCATTCCGGATCCCGGCCGGCCGTCGTCCGTACAGGCGTTCCCAGCCGCCCGGCTAGGCTTGCCGCACCCCAGCGAACCTCCGGAGCCTCATCGTGACCTCGCCCACCAGCCGCCCGGCCAGCCCCATTGACGTGGAGGACGTGCGCGAGCGGGTGAACGCCGCGCTCGCCGGGTTCATGGACGGCCAGTCGGCGCTGCTGGGGAAGATCTCCCCGCGGCTGGCACCCGCCGCCGACGCCCTGCGCGACTTCCTGCTCGACGGCGGCAAGCGGCTGCGCCCGGCGTTCTGCTACTGGGGCTGGCGCGGCGCCGGCGGCCCGGCCGGGGGCGACGGCATCGCGCACGCGGCGGCCGCCCTGGAGCTGCTCCAGGCCAGCGCGCTGGTCCACGACGACCTGATGGACCGCAGCGACACCCGGCGCGGCCTGCCCTCCGTCCACCGCCGCTTCGAGGCCCTGCACCGCGAGAGCGGCTGGCGCGGCGACCGCGAGCAGTACGGCGCCTCCGCGGCGGTGCTGCTCGGCGACCTGCTGCTGATCTGGTGCGACGAGCTGTTCCTGCGCTCGGGCCTGGAACCGGCCGCGGTGCTGTCCGCCAAGCCGGTGTTCGACCTGATGCGGACCGAGGTCATGGTCGGCCAGTACCTGGACGTCCTGGAGCCGGTCGCCGGCGACTCCGCCGACGCGGGCGCGCTGGAGCGGGCCCAGACCGTCCTGCACTACAAGTCGGCCAAATACACCATCGAGCGCCCGCTCCAGATCGGCGCGCTGCTCGCCGGCGCCGGGCCCGGGCTGGTCGAGGCGTACGGGGCGTTCGGCCTGCCGCTGGGCGAGGCGTTCCAGCTCCGGGACGACCTGCTGGGCGTCTTCGGCGACCCGGCCGTCACCGGCAAGCCGGCCGGGGACGACCTGCGCGAGGGCAAGCGCACCCTGCTGGTGGCGCACGCCATGCGCGGGCTGTCCGCGGCCGACGCCCGCCACCTGGACGAGCGGCTCGGGGCACCGGACCTGGCGACCGAGGAGGTCACCCGGCTGCGCGCGCTGGTGGAGCGCAGCGGCGCGCCCGGGCTGGTGGAGCGGCGGATCGAGGAGCTGATGCGCCAGGCGCTCGGCGCGCTGGAGGCGGCGCCGCTGGCGGACGAGCAGGCCCGCGAGGTGCTGCTGGCGCTGGCCGAGGCCGCCACCGTCCGCAAGTACTGACCGGTACCGGGGGTACGGCGGGCGGGTACGGGCGGACGGCGGCGGGCCCGGCGGGGTCAGGCCCGCAGCCGCCGGGACAGCTCGGCGGCGGCCGCCCGCGGGTCGTCCGCGCCGGTGATGGCGCGCACCACCACGATCCGGCGGGCGCCGGCCGCCAGCACCTGGTCCAGGTTGCCGAGGTCGATGCCGCCGATGGCGAACCACGGCCGGTCGGTGTCCCGCGCGGCCGCGTACGAGACCAGGCCGAGGCCCGGCGCGTGGCGGCCGGGCTTGGTCGGGGTCGGCCAGACCGGCCCGGTGCAGAAGTAGTCCACGCCGGGCTCGGCGATCGCCGCGTCCACCTCGGACTCGGCGTGGCAGGACCGTCCGATGATCACGTCCTCGCCGAGGATCGCCCGGGCGGCCGGCACCGGCAGGTCGTCCTGCCCGAGGTGCAGCACGTCGGGGCGGGCGGCGTGCGCGACGTCGGCGCGGTCGTTGACGGCCAGCAGCCTGCCGTGGCGGCGGCAGGCGTCGGCGAAGACCTCCAGGGCCGCCAGCTCCTGCCTGGCCTCCAGGCCCTTGTCCCGCAGCTGGACGATGTCCACCCCGCCGGCCAGCGCCTCGTCCAGGAACTCGGCGAGGTCGCCCTGCTCGCGGCGGGCGTCGGTGCACAGGTAGAGCCGGGCGTCGGCGAGCCGCCGGCGCGGGGTGTCCGCCGCCATCAGATCAGCATCGCCTGGGCGCGGCGCTTCACCTCGGTGCCGCGGTTCTCACACAGCGCCTGGATGGGGCTGCCGGGCAGCGACGGGTCCTCGGTGAAGAGCCACTCCAGGATCTCCATGTCGTTGTACCCGCAGTCGCGCAGGACGGTCAGGGTGCCCGACAGGTGCTTGACCAGGCCCTGGCCGTCGATGAACGCGGCAGGCACCTGCAGCGACTTGTTCGGGCCGCGCCGGACCGCGATCAGCCCGCCGCTGCGGACCAGGTCGCGGACCTCGGTGACCCGCACGCCCCACTGCTCCGAGATGTCGGGCAGGTACATCCACTCGGAAACGAGGGTTTCAATCTTGCTTTCGATCTCACTCACGCCACCAGACTGCCACCTCCACGGCCCGCCGCGCACCACTCACCACCCGCCGCACACCCGTCACAGGTCCGTCGAGCACCGGGGCGGCCGCCTGCGGGCCCCGCCGCGCTACCCGGCGAGCGCCGACTTCAGCGGCACCGCGGGGTCCGCCGCCAGGGCCGGGTCCAGCGCCGTACCGCGCTCGATCAGCCGGCGGCCCTGGGCGAGGTCGCGCGGACGGTCCACCGCGAGCAGGGCGCGCGGCACACCGTCGCGCAGCCAGAGCACCGACCAGGACGGCTCCCCGGGTGAACCGCGCCACAGCGGCTCGTCACCGGCCCCGTGCCGCCCGGCGTACTGGACCATGCGGCCGAACTGCTCCGACCAGAAGTACGGCACCGGATCGTAGGGCGCCTGCGCGCCGAGAACGGCGGCGGCCGCCGCCGCGCCGGACTGCAGCGCGTGGTCCCAGTGCTGGACGGCCAGCCGGACGCCGGAGCGCGCCGACGGATAGCTGACGCAGTCCCCCGCGGCGAAGACGCCGGGCAGGCTGGTGCGCAGCCGCTCGTCCACCAGGACGGCACCGGCCGCGTCCAGTTCGACGCCGGAGCCGGCCAGCCAGCCGGTGGCCGGCCGGGCGCCGATCCCGACCAGCACCTCGTCGGCCGGCAGGTGCGAGCCGTCCGCCAGCAGCACCGCGCCGGGCTCCACCGCCGCGACCCCGACGCCGCAGCGCAGGTCCACCCCGGCCTCGGCGTACCAGGCGGCCATCGCCCGGCCGATCCCGGCGGGCAGCGCGCCGGGGACGGGCGCCGGGCCCATCTCGACGACCGTGACCTCGCACCCCGCCGCCCGGGCGGCGGTGGACACCTCGGCGCCGATCCAGCCCGCGCCGACCAGCACCAGGCGCAGGCCCGGCCGGAGCAGGGCACGCAGCGCCAGCGCGTCGTCCAGGGTGTGCAGCAGGTGCGCGCGCTCGGCGCCGGGCAGGGCCCGCGGGGCGGCACCGGTGGCGATCACCAGCGTGCCGTACGGCAGATCGCCGGCGTCGGTGTGCAGCACCCCGGGGGTGAGGCCGGTGGCGCGGCGGCCGGTGAGCAGTTCGACGCCCAGGTCCGCGAAGTCGAGGTCGAGGGTGGTGGCATCGGCCTTGCCGAGCAGCACCTCCTTGGAGAGCGGCGGCCGGTCGTACGGCGCGTGGGGCTCCTCGCCGACCAGCACGATCCGCCCCCGCCAGCCGCCCTGCCGCAGCCCCGCGGCGCACTGCGCCCCGGCCAGCCCGGCCCCGACCACGACCACCTGATCCGTCCCGCTCAGCTCTGCCACGCCGTCACTGTACTCAGCGGCGGCCGTCCGTCCGGGCCCCACCCGGGCTCGGGTCCACCCCTCGTACGCGCCTTCGGCCGGGGCGGGACGCGGAGTTAAGGTGGTGGCACCAATTCACGGGAGCCCGGCGGACCGGGCTGAGAGGCGGGCTGACACGGCCTGCGACCGTCCGAACCTGATCCGGGTCATACCGGCGAAGGGAGAGCAGCGACTTTGACACGCTTGGCCAAGGGCGCGCATGCCGACGTCCTGGTGATCGGCGGGGGCATCATCGGCCTCGCCGTCGCCTGGCGCGCGGCCCGGCGCGGGCTGGGGAACATCGTGGTGATCGACCCGGCGCACGGCGGCGGCGCCGCCCGGGTCGCGGCCGGCATGCTCGCCCCCGTCACCGAACTCCAGTACGGCGAGGAGCCGTTGCTCCGCCTCGGGATGGCATCCAACGAGCGCTATGCCGCCTTCGCCGCCGAACTCACCGAGGCGAGCGGCGGCCAGGACACCGGCTACCGCCAGTGCGGCACCGTCGCCGTCGCCCTGGACTCCGACGACCGCGCGGAACTGCGTGAACTGCACGCCTTCCACCAGCGGCTCGGCCTGGACTCGCACTGGCTCACCGGCCGCGAGGCCCGCAGGCTCGAACCCATGCTCGCCCCCGGCGTCCGGGGCGGTCTGCACGTCACCGACGACCACCAGGTGGACGGCCGCCGACTGGCCAGGGCGCTGGTCCTCGCCTGCGAGCGGGCCGGCGTCCTGCTGCACCGCGCCGAGGCCACCGAACTGCTGGTCGAGAACGACCGCGCGGTCGGCGCCCGGCTGGACACACTGGAGACCGTCACCGCCGACCGGATCGTGCTCGCCGCCGGTCCGCACAGCCACCGGCTGCCCGGCCTGCCCGAGGGCGTGCTCCCCGCGATCCGCCCGGTGAAGGGGCAGATCCTGCGGCTGCGGGTGCCCGAGCCGTACCGGCCGTTCCTCTCCCGCAACGTGCGCGCGGTGGTGCGCGGCCGGCACCTCTATCTGGTGCCCCGGGAGAACGGCGAGCTGGTGATCGGTGCCACCAGCGAGGAGCAGGGGTACGACACCACCGTCACCGCCGGCGGGGTGTACGAGCTGCTGCGCGACGCGCACGAGCTCGTCCCCGGCATCACCGAGCTGCCCCTGGTGGAGACCTCCGCCGGACTGCGCCCCGGCTCCCCGGACAACGCCCCGCTGATCGGTCCGACCGCCCTGCCCGGCCTCGTCGCCGCCACCGGCCACTACCGCAACGGCGTGCTGCTCACCCCGGTGACGGCCGATCTGGTCGCCGAGTACCTGGCCACCGGCGAGACGCCCGCCCTGGCGGCGCCGTTCACCCCCACCCGCTTCTCCCCCGCCCGCTCCACCACGAAGGCCCCCGCATGAGCGAGATCGCACTGACCGTCAACGGCGAGCCCCGGCAGGTGCCCGCCACCACCACCCTCGCCGAGGTGGTGGCCGCGCTGAGCGCCGCCAACTCCGGCGTCGCCGCCGCGCTCAACGAGACCGTGGTGCCGCGTGGTTCGTGGCCGCGGACCCGGCTCGCCGCGGGTGACCGGGTCGAGATCCTCACCGCCGTCCAGGGAGGCTGACCATGGCGGACGACCTGCTGGACATCGCCGGGACCACGTTCGGCTCCCGGCTGATCATGGGCACCGGTGGCGCGCCCAGCCTGGAGATCCTGGAGCAGGCGCTGCGGGTCTCCGGCACCGAGCTCACCACGGTGGCGATGCGCCGGGTCGACGCCACCACCCAGGGCTCCGTCCTGGACGTGCTGGTCCGCAACGGCATCCGGGTGCTGCCCAACACGGCCGGCTGCTTCACGGCCGGCGAGGCGGTGCTGACCGCCCGGCTGGCCCGCGAGGCGCTCGGCACCGACTGGGTGAAGCTGGAGGTCATCGCGGACGAGCGGACCCTGCTGCCCGATCCGATCGAGCTGCTGGACGCCGCCGAGACCCTGGTCGACGACGGCTTCACCGTGCTGCCCTACACCAACGACGACCCGGTGCTGGCACGGAAGCTGGAGGACGTCGGCTGCGCGGCGATCATGCCGCTGGGCTCCCCGATCGGCTCCGGCCTGGGCATCCGCAACCCGCACAACTTCCAGCTGATCGTGGAGAGCGCCCGGGTCCCGGTGATCCTGGACGCGGGCGCCGGCACCGCCTCGGACGTGGCGCTGGCGATGGAGCTGGGCTGCGCCGCGGTGATGCTGGCCTCGGCGGTGACCCGCGCCCAGGACCCGGTGCTGATGGCCGACGCGATGCGGCACGCCGCCGAGGCCGGCCGGCTGGCGTACCGGGCGGGCCGGATCCCGCGCCGCTTCCACGCCGAGGCCTCCTCGGCCATGGCCGGCCGGGCCGACCTGGACACCCGCGAGCACCCGGCGTTCTGACCCGGGCGCGCCGGGGCGTGTCACAAGCCGGGCACAGAGGCCCCGGGCGCGGTGTCGCCCGGGGTCCCGCCCCGGCCCGCGCCACTAGAATCACCGGGTGGACATGGCATTGCACGACCCGCTGATCGGTACCCTGCTCGACGGCCGGTACCGGGTCGAGCAGCGCATCGCGGCCGGCGGGATGTCCACCGTGTACCGGGGTACCGACACCAGGCTCGACCGGGTCGTGGCCCTCAAGGTGATGCACCCCTCGCTCGCCGGGGACGACGGCTTCACCGGCCGGTTCATCCGCGAGGCCAAGGCGGTGGCCCGGCTGGCGCACCCCAATGTGGTCAACGTCTTCGACCAGGGCGCGGACGGCGGCACCGTCTTCCTCGCGATGGAGTACGTGCCCGGCCGCACCCTGCGCGACCTGCTGCGCGACTGCGGCGCGCTCTCCATCCGGGCCGCCCTGGACATCCTGGAGCCGGTGCTGGCCGCGCTCGGCGCCGCCCACCGGGCCGGTCTGGTCCACCGGGACGTCAAGCCGGAGAACGTGCTGATCACCGACGACGGCCTGGTCAAGGTCGCCGACTTCGGCCTGGTCCGGGTGCTGAACACCGCCGACGGCGCGGCCACCTCCACCACCGCGACCGCCGGCACCGTCCTGGGCACCGTCTCCTACCTGGCCCCCGAGCAGATCCGCCCCGGCGCCGGGACCGACCAGCGGGTGGACGTCTACGCGGCCGGCATCCTGCTGTACGAGATGCTCACCGGCCACCGACCGCACACCGGCGAGAACCCCGTCCAGGTCATGTACCGCCACCTGCACGAGGACGTCCCCGCGCCGTCCCTGGCCGTCCCCGGGGTCGGCCCCGAGCTCGACGCCATAGTGGCCGGCGCCTGCGCGCGCGACCCGAAGGCCCGCCCGTACGACGCGGTCGAGCTGCTGGCCGCCCTCCAGCGGGTACGCCGCACGCTCACCCCGGCCCGGCTGGACGCCGAGCCGCCCGCCTCCACCCGGCCCAGCCCGCAGTACCCGACCAGCGAGCCGACCTCGGTGATCCGCCCCGCGGCCGGTCCCGCCGCCCCGGAGACCGAGCGCACCAGCGTGCTGGACGTCCCGCCGGAGCTGATGGACCAGTTGCTCACCGAGCCCCGCCCGTACGACGAGCCGGCGCCGGTGCGCATCCGGCGCCCGGGCCCGCTGCGCCGGCTGCCGCGCACCCCGCTGATCTGGGCCTCCGTGCTGGCGGTCCTGGCGCTGCTGGTCGGCGGCACCACGTACGCGCTCTCCGGGGCGCTGTACGGGACGGTGCCGAGCGTGCTCGGCAAGGACCGCGCGGAGGCGCAGCGCATCCTGGACGGCGTCGGCATGCACGGGCGCTTCACCGAGGTGTACAGCGAGACCGTCCCGGCCGGGCAGATCATCTCCTCCGATCCGGGGGTGGGGGCGCGGGCCCGCAAGAGCGACGCCGTCGCCGTCTCCGTCTCCCGGGGTCCCAAGCGGATCGCCGTGCCGGACGTCACCGGGAAGTCCGCCGAGCAGGCCGCGGCCGCCCTCTCCGGCGTCCAGCTGGCCCGGGGCGGCGTGACCGAGACGTACGACGACACCGTGCCGGAGGGCTCGGTGATCAGCAGTTCGCCGGCGGCCGGGCAGCGGCTGCCGGAGAACACCCCGGTCTCGCTGGTGGTGAGCAAGGGCATGGTGCCCGTTCCGGACGTGACCGGGATGTCCAAGGACGACGCCGCCAAGGCGCTCCAGGCCGCCGGGTTCGCCATGCAGAGCAGCGGCGTCAACCTGTTCGGCACCGGCAAGGTCTCCAGCCAGTCCCCCGCCGCCGGCGAGCGCCGCCCGCAGCACACGGTGGTGACGGTCAGCTTCCCGTTCCTCTAGAGGATGTCCGTCAGCGCAGCGGGCCGTCGCCCGGTTCCTCCTGGTAGGAGTAGCGCTGCTGCCGCCAGGGGTCGGCGAGGTTGTGGTAGCCGCGTTCCTCCCAGAAACCGCGGCGGTCGGCCCGCATGTACTCCACCGCCCTGACCCATTTGGGCCCCTTCCAGGCGTACAGCTGCGGGACGACCAGACGGACCGGGAAGCCGTGCTCGGCGGTGAGCGACTCGCCGTTGCGGTGGGTGGCGAAGACCGTCCGGGGGTCGGCGAAGTCGGCGAGCCGGAGGTTGGCGCTGTAGCCGTACTCGGCCCAGACCATGACATGGGTGACGCCGGGTGCCGGGGGCACCTCGTCGAGGACGACCGAGGCCGACACGCCCGTCCAGTCGCTGTCGAGCACCGAGAACTTGGTGACGCAGTGGAAGTCGGCCCGCACGGTGGTGCGCGGCAGCGCGTTGAAGCCGGCGAAGTCCCACCTGTGCTTCTCCGCCGAGGCGGTCGCCCCGAACACCTGGAAGTCCCAGGTCAGCGGCTTGAAACGGGGCACGGGTCCGTAGTGCAGGGCGGGCCAGCCGCGCTGCGGGCGCTGCCCGGGGGGGAGTCTCGGGTCAGACGGAGGGAGCTTTTCGTATTCGGACTGACCCATGAGTCCATGGTGACAGACGGCGGACAACCATCTGCGCGCGCCCCTTTCCGAGGTCGCGCGCCCGCCCACACAGGCCAATAGGTGCCTAAATGGGATATTCCGACACATGTCCTAGTGAGTGTGAACTTACTGGAATTTCCTCCCATAGCGGTGCCAGGATGCGTGCAGCCGGACGGTACGGCCGTGGTTCCCGGACGCAGAGCAGGAAGGCAGCCGCCATGAAGGGCGACGCAGAGGTCATCGAATTCCTCAACGAGCAGCTCACCGCCGAGCTGACCGCGATCAACCAGTACTTCCTGCACGCCAAGATGCAGGAGAACTTCGGCTGGACGAAGCTCGCCAAGTACACCCGCCACGAGTCCTTCGACGAGATGAAGCACGCCGAGGTGCTCACCGACCGCATCCTCTTCCTGGACGGGCTCCCGAACTACCAGCGGCTCTTCCACGTCCGGATCGGCCAGACCGTCAAGGAGATGTTCGAGGCGGACCGCCAGGTCGAGGTCGAGGCGATCGACCGGCTCAAGCGCGGGATCGTGGTGATGCGGGCCAAGAACGACGTGACCTCGGCGAACATCTTCGAGTCGATCCTGGCGGACGAGGAGCACCACATCGACTACCTCGACACCCAGCTGGAACTGGTGGAGAAGCTCGGCGAGGCGCTCTACATCGCCCAGCTGATCGAGCAGCCGGACTCCTGAGCCACGGCGGAGCGGGAAGGCGGCGGCTCAGGCCGCGCGCAGCGGAGCCGGCCGGTCCGGCACCGCGGCCGGGGCCCGATCGACGGTCTCCGGGTCCGCCAGCCCCAGCTTCGCCGCCAGCCGGGCGGTCGGACAGGGCCGGGCGCCGTACTCGCCGAGCAGCGCCTGGATCCGGCGGACGCAGGAGCCGCAGTCGGTGCCGGCCTTGCAGCCCTTGGCGATCCGGCGCGGGGTGTCGGCACCGGCGTCGATCGCCTTCTTCACCTGGTCCTCGGTGACCGCATGGCACATGCACACGTACATCGAGGACTCTCCCGGGGTGGTGCGGAACGATCTTGACTAAGGGTTGCCTTAGTTCACTAAGCCTCACCTTACCTGGCGATCCGGGTACGAAAAAGCCCCTCCGGGCTCGGAAGAACCGAATCCGGAGGGGCCTTCGTCACATCAGGCCGTTACGGCGGGGCCGGTCACTGGCCGCCGCGGTACATCTCCGCCACCAGGAACGCCAGGTCCAGCGACTGGCTGCGGTTGAGGCGCGGGTCGCAGGCCGTCTCGTAGCGCTGGTGCAGGTCGTCGACCAGCACCTCGTCGCCACCGCCGACGCACTCGGTGACGTCGTCGCCGGTCAGCTCCACGTGGATACCGCCCGGGTGGGTGCCGAGCGCGCGGTGCACCTCGAAGAAGCCCTTGACCTCGTCGAGCACGTCGTCGAAGCTGCGGGTCTTGTGACCGCTGGACGCCTCGAAGGTGTTGCCGTGCATCGGGTCGCAGATCCAGACCGGCTGGGCGCCGGACGCGGTGACCTTCTCCACCAGGGTGGGCAGGTGCTCGCGGATCTTGCCCGCGCCCATCCGGGTGATGAAGGTGAGCCGGCCGGGCTCGCGCTCCGGGTCGAGCTTCTCGATCAGGGTGAGCGCCTCGTCGACCGAGGTGGTCGGGCCGAGCTTCACCCCGATCGGGTTGCGGACCTTCGACGCGAACTCGATGTGCGCGTGGTCCAGCTGGCGGGTGCGCTCGCCGATCCAGACCATGTGGCCGGAGACGTCGTACAGCTCGCCGGTGCGCGAGTCCACGCGGGTCAGCGCGGTCTCGTAGTCGAGGATCAGCGCCTCGTGCGAGGAGTAGAACTCGACCGTCCTGAACTCCTCCGGCGCCACGCCACAGGCGTTCATGAACGCCAGCGCGTTGTCGATCTCGCGGGCGAGCTGCTCGTAGCGCTGGCCGGCCGGCGAGTTGCGCACGAAGTCCTGGTTCCAGGCGTGCACCTGGCGCAGGTCGGCGTAGCCACCGGTGGTGAAGGCGCGCACCAGGTTCAGCGTCGCGGCGGAGGCGTTGTACATCCGCTTCAGGCGCTCCGGGTCCGGGATCCGGGACTCGGGGGTGAAGTCGAAGCCGTTCACCGAGTCGCCCCGGTAGACCGGCAGGGTCACCCCGTCGCGGGTCTCGGTCGACTTGGACCGCGGCTTGGAGTACTGACCGGCGATCCGGCCGACCTTCACCACGGGCACCGAGGCGGCGTACGTCAGCACGGCCGCCATCTGGAGCAGGGTCTTCAGCTTGTTGCGGATGTGCTCGGCCGAGACGCCGTCGAAGGCCTCGGCGCAGTCGCCGCCCTGCAGGAGGAACGCCTCACCACGCGCGACGGCAGCGAGCCGGGCGCGCAGCTGGTCGCACTCGCCCGCGAAGACGAGCGGCGGATAGGAGGCAAGCTCCGCAAGGGTCTTGCGCAGAGCCTCTTGGTCCGGCCATTCAGGCTGCTGCGCCGCGGGCAGGGACTGCCAGGAGTGGGGATTCGTCACGGTCACACCGCAAGGCTACGGGGTGCGGCAGCCAATTCGTGACCGCTGCCCGGTGGGTGAGACACATCTCGGACAATCACGTGATCCGCCTCACCCCATCGGGCCATCCGCTACTCTCAAAGCATGAACGCGCCGCACAGCCACTCCTGGTGGTGGGCCAACCCCAAGGGTGGCCCACCGATCACGCGTTCCTAGACGAACACGACGGCCGCCCCTCGGGGCGGCCGTCGACGTCTGGACAGACGGCCTTCCCGGGAGCGGAACCCAGCACCGCACCCCGCAGTTCCCCCGGAAGGAAGCCGCCACCGTGACCACCGCCGCCGACCTGATCGCCCGACTCACCGGCCCCGACGCCCCCGCGTTCGCGCTGCTGCACCGCCGCACCCCCCGGCTCGCCCCGGACACCGTCGAGGTGCTGCTGGGCACCGTCGGCAGCTACGAGCACCTGGCCGACCTGCCGGTCCGCGACGGGGTGCCGTCCGGCGGGCCGGTGCACGACCTGCTCGCGCTCGTCCCGTACCGGCAGATCCGCGAACGCGGCTTCGAGGCGCACGACGACGCGACCCCGTTGCAGGCGCTCTCGGTCACCGAGCAGTACGCCCTTCCGCTGGCCGACGTGGCCCCCGTGCTGCCGCGATTGCCGGTCTCGCTGTCCGGCGGCTCGTTCGACATCGACGACCGGCAGTACGCCGGGATCGTCCGCCGGGTCATCGAGGACGAGATCGGGCGCGGCGAGGGCGCCAACTTCGTGATCCGGCGCGACTTCCGCGCCACCCTGGACGACTTCTCCCCCGCGCTCGCGCTCTCGCTGTTCCGCCGGCTGCTGGAGCAGGAGCGCGGCGCCTACTGGACGTTCCTGGTGCACACCGGGGACCGCGTACTGGTCGGCGCCTCGCCCGAGGTGCACGTCCGGCAGAGCGGCGGGACGGTCGTGATGAACCCGATCTCCGGCACCTACCGCTACCCGGCCGGCGGCGCGGACATCGACTCGCTGCTCTCCTTCCTGCACGACCCCAAGGAGCTGGAGGAGCTCACCATGGTGGTCGACGAGGAACTCAAGATGATGTGCACCGTCGGCGACCTCGGCGGCCAGGTGCTCGGCCCGCGGCTCAAGGAGATGGCCCACCTCGCCCACACCGAGTACGAGCTGCGCGGGCGCACCTCGCTGGACGTCCGCGAGGTGCTCAAGGAGACGATGTTCGCCGCCACCGTCACCGGCAGCCCGGTCCAGAACGCCACCCGGGTGATCAAGCGCTACGAGCCCGGCGGACGCGGCTACTACTCCGGCGCGCTCGCCCTGATCGGCCGCTCGGCCAGCGGCGGACAGCTGATGGACTCCCCGATCTGCATCCGCACCGCCGACATCGACCCGGCCACCGGGCGCCTGGTGGTCCGCGTCGGCGCGACCCTGGTCCGCCACTCCGACCCGGACTCCGAGGTCGCCGAGACCCACGCCAAGGCCGCCGGGGTGCTCACCGCGATCGGCGCCCGCCCCGCCTCCGGCCGGGTGCCGAACCCGACCGGCCCCCGGCTGGCCGACGACCACCGGGTCCAGGCCGCGCTGGACGACCGGCGCGCCGGCCTCGCCCCGTTCTGGCTGCGGATGCAGGCGCCGGCCGAGATCACCGAGGTCGAGCCGACCCTGGTGGTGGACGGCGAGGACACCTTCACCGCGATGCTCGCCCACCTGCTGACCTCGCTCGGCCACCAGGTCTCCGTGGTCCGCTACGACGAGCCGGGCCTGCGCGAGCGGGTCGCCGCCCACCGGGGCCCGTTGGTGCTCGGCCCCGGCCCGGGCGACCCGGCCGTCGCCGACGACCCCAAGATGGCCGTCCTGCGCCCGGTCGTCGCCGACGCGCTGGCCGCCGTCCGCTCCGGCGCCCGGACCGCGCCGCTGCTCGCCGTCTGCCTCAGCCACCAGCTGCTCGCGGACGCGCTCGGCCTGCCGCTGGCCCGCAAGGGCGTGCCGTACCAGGGCGCGCAGGAGACGGTGGACCTCTTCGGCACCCGGCGCACGGTGGGCTTCTACAACACCTTCACCGCGCGCTGCTCCGACGAGGACGCGGCCCGGCTGGCCGCCGAGGGCATCGAGGTCTCCCGCGACGCGCTGACCGGCGACGTGCACGCGCTGCGCGGCGCCGGCTTCGCCGGGCTCCAGTTCCACCCGGAGTCGGTGCTCACCCGCGACGGCGTGGACATCGTCGCCGGGCTGCTGCGCGAGGCGGCGGCGCTGCGCGGCTGAACCGCGTCCGCGAGCGGGCGTGCCGTCCGGCGCGCCCGCTCAGATCCCGTCGTCCAGGCCCTGCTCGATCGCGTACCTGACCAGCTCGACCCGGTTGTGCAGCTGGAGCTTGCCGAGGGTGTTCTGGACGTGGTTCTGCACCGTGCGGTGGGAGAGCACCAGCCGGTCCGCGATCTGCCGGTACGACAGTCCCTTGGCCACCAGCCGCAGCACCTCCGTCTCCCGGGCGGTCAGCTGCGGGGCGGCCGGCGCGGAGGCCCGGGCGGGCTCGGCGGCCAGCCGGCGGAACTCGCCGAGCACCAGGCCGGCCAGGCCCGGGGTGAAGACGGCGTCGCCGACGGCGGTGCGGCGCACCGCGTCCAGCAGTTCCTCCCGGCCGGCCGACTTGACCAGGTAGCCGGTCGCGCCGGACTTCACCGCCTCCAGCACGTCCTGGTGCTCGCCGCTCGCGGAGAGCACCAGGACCCGCACCGACGGGTCCTGGGCGACCACCTGGCGGCAGACCTCGGCGCCGGGCAGGCCCGGCAGGTTGAGGTCCAGCACCACCACCTGCGGGCCGCAGGCGCGGGCCCGGCGGACGGCCTCCTCGCCGTCGCCCGCCGTGGCCACCACGTCCAGCCCGGCCTCGGCGAGGTCCCGCGAGACGGCGTCGCGCCACATCGGGTGGTCGTCCACGACCATGACCCGCACCGGCTGGTCGGCCAGTTGGTCGACCGGACGGTCAGCTGGCCGGACCGGCGGCCGGTCGGTGCCCGGCCGGTCGGTCATCGGCTGGTCGGTCATCGGAACCCCTCCTCGGGAAGCGCAGTTCGACCTCGACGCCGTCGCCGGGCGCCGAGTACAGCTCGGCCGTGCCGCCGAGGTCCAGCAGCCGGCCGCGGATCGACTGGGAGACGCCGAGCCGCCCGGCCCGCTCCGCCTCGCCGAGCCGCCCGGGGGCGAAACCCGGGCCGTCGTCGCGGATGCTGACCGTGACGGCCTCCGGCTCGTCCTCCACCAGGATCCAGGCCCGGGCCCCGTCCCCCGCGTGCTTGCGGACGTTGTCCACCGCCGCGCCGACGGCGGCGGCCAGCTCGGCGGCGGCCGGGGCGGGCAGCAGCACCGGGGTGCCGGGGGCGGAGAGCGTGATCCGCTCGTCCGCGTACGGGCCGAGCAGGGTGCGCAGGTCCTGCGGGGCCAGCGGCTCGCGCTGGGCCGGCAGCGGGCCGCCGCTCATCAGCGCACGCAGCGCGCGCTCCTGCTCCCCGGCCAGCCGGCCGAGTTCGGCGAAGTCCGCGCCGCCGGGCCCGCCGGCCTCGCCGCCACGGCGCTGGACCAGGGCGAGCACCTGCAGCACCCCGTCGTGGATGTCCCGGGAGAGCCGCTCGCGCTCCCGGGTGGCCGCCTCCACCTGGAGCGCCCGGGTGAGCGTCGCCTCGCTGGCGCGGGCCAGCTCGATGACGTAGCCGATGGCGCAGCCGGCCACCATCAGCAGCACGATGTTGTGGATGTTGTCGCCGGTGGGGCCGCCGTGGCCGAGGATGTTGGCCAGGCCGATCACCGAACCGGCCGCCGCCGCCCAGCGCCAGCCGCCCTTGCCGGCGAAACCGAGCACCGTGCCGGCCGCCCAGATGGTGGGGAGGGTGGGCGCGCCGTGGCCGATCCGGACCGGGTCGTCGGTCATCCCGCTCATCACGATGCCGGTGACGGCCAGGGTGAGGTCGGTGCCGAGCACGTACCAGGTGCAGCGCTGCGGGCCGGCGAAGGCGCGGGTGCTGGCCAGCGTCCAGAGGGTGAGCGCGCCGAGGTAGATCCAGCCGGCGACGGGGTGCAGGAACCCCAGGTACGCGTTGAAGTAGCGCAGGACGGCGTAGCAGAGCGCGAGCACCCGGAACAAGGAGATGGCGCGCCAGAGGGGCAGTTCGACCGACATGCCGCCGGCCGTGAGAGTCCCCCCGACCGCCCCGGTTCTGCCGCCGTCCGTCATCTGCGCTGCCCCTCCCCCGGGCGGCCGGATCAGGCCGACCCGGTCTCCTTCTCGTCCCGCTCCGCCTTGGCGGCCTCGGTCTTCGCGGACCCGGCCTGCTCTGCCTCGGCGGCCTTCTCGGCCTGCTCGGCCTGCTCGGCTTCGGCCTTCTCGGCCTTGGCGGCGGCCTGCTCGGCCTTCTGGACGGCCTTGCGCTCGGCGTCGGCGCGCTTCTTGTCGTCGGCGATCTGCCGCTTGGCGGCGGTCGCGTAGATGTCCACGTACTCCTGGCCGGAGAGCCGCATGATCTCGTACATCACCTCGTCCGTCACCGAACGGAGGATGAAACGGTCGTTCTCCATGCCGTGGTAGCGGGAGAAGTCCAGCGGGCGGCCGATCCGGATGCCCGGGCGGATACCGAAGTTGGGGACCACCTGGCCTGGCGGCTGCACCTTCTCGGTGTCGATCATGGCGACCGGGATGACCGGCGCGCCGGTGGCCAGCGCGACGCGGGCCAGGCCGCCGACCTTGCCGCGGTAGAGCTTGCCGTCGGGCGAACGGGTGCCCTCCGGGTAGACCCCGAACAGCTCGCCGCGATCCAGCACCGCGATCGCGCTGCGGATCGCCGCCTCGCCGGCGCCACGCACACCCGAGCGGTCCACCGGCAGCTGGCCGACGCCCTTGAAGAAGGCGGCCGTCAGCTTGCCCTTCACGCCCGGGGTGTTGAAGTACTCCGCCTTGGCGATGAAGGTCACCCGTCGCTTGATCAGCGCGGGGAAGAAGAAGGAGTCCGAAAAGGAGAGGTGGTTGCTCGCGATGATCGCGGCACCCTCGGCGGGGATGTTCTCCTCGCCCTCGATCCACGGCCGGAAGAAGATCCGTAGCAGTGGCGCGACGATCATCTTCATCAGTCGGTAGAACAACCCGGGCCTCCTGTTATGCGGACCGGTCGATCCTAATGCCCCGCGGCCACCGCCCGCGCCCCGCCCCGCCCCGCCGGGCCGTCGGCCGGGTCTCCGGCGGCGTGCCGGACAGGGCTGTACGGCACGGGCGGGCCCGTGGGACGATGCGGTTTCCGCAGCCTCTCCGTTGCCAGCCAGCTCCGCCCAGCTTCCGCTTCCCCGCAGTCCCTGCCCGCGAAGGAGCCCGCCATGCCGCCGCTGCCCGGTGCCGAACCGTACCGCCACCGGGGTGGGCCGGTCGGCGTACTGCTCTGCCACGGCTTCACCGGTTCGCCGCAGTCGCTGCGCCCGTGGGCCGAGGAGCTGGCCGCGGCGGGGTTCACGGTCTCCTTGCCGCTGCTGCCCGGGCACGGCACCCGCTGGCAGGACATGCAGGTCACCCGCTGGGAGGACTGGTACGCCGAGGTCGAGCGGGAGCTGCTGGCGCTGGCCGCCGAGTGCGAGCAGGTCTTCGTCTGCGCGCTGTCGATGGGCGGCTCGCTGGCGCTGCGGCTGGCCGCGCTGCACGGGCCGGTGGTCTCCGGGCTGGTGCTGGTCAACCCGTCGGTGCGCTCCGACAACCCCGCGAGTGTGCTGCTCCCTGCACTGCGGCACGTGGTGCCGAGCCTGCCCGGGATCGCCAACGACATCGCCCGCCCCGGCGCGGTCGAGCTCGGCTACGACCGGACGCCGCTGCACGCGGCCTGGTCGCTGTCCCTGCTCTGGAAGGACGTCCAGCGGCGGCTGCCGGAGGTGACCCAGCCGGTGCTGCTGTTCCACAGCCCGCAGGACCATGTCGTCTCGCCGGCCAACTCGGAACTGGTGCTGACCCGGATATCCTCGACCGATGTGACGGAGCGGCTGTGCCAGCGCAGCTACCACGTCGCGACGCTGGACCACGACGCGGCGGAAATATTCGCGGCCTGCCTGGCCTTCATCCGGCGGCTGGCTCCCGCGCACGCGGCGGGCGTCACCCGGGTCGAATCCGACGATCACCAAGGCTGAAGGGCCGGAAGTGCACGAGAGCAGCACGGCGGGCGGCGAGGACGAGGCACCCCGCGAGGACGGCGTGGCAAAGGACGGCGGCACGGCGGGCGGGGGGACGGCGGACGGCGCGAAGGCGCTTCCCGCGGCGGACGGCGCCGGCCCGGCGACGCCCGAGGAGCCCCGGGCGCGGCGTGCGCCCGAGCGCAGCCAGGCCGAGCAGGACGAGATCTTCGCCGCGCTGGTCGCCCAGTTCGACGATCCCGTCGACCTCAACAACCCGAACTGGCCGGAAATCGAGGACCTTCGGGCGCGCGGCGAGCTCAAGGGCGGTTTCAAGGACGGCACCGAGAACCGCACCGGCCCGGGCGACCTCGCGGACCTGGCGCCGCAGCCCCGCCCCCGCTCGACCCGGCCGGTGATGCCGGCGGCCGGCTCCGGCCCGCGCGACTTCGAGCTGGCCGAGGAGACGGACGAGGGGCACTTCGTCCCGCCGGAGCCGCCACCGCTGCCGCCCGCCGACGTCACCGCCAAGTTCGCCTGGCTCGCGGTGCTCGGCGGCCCGGCGCTGCTGCTGTTCGACGCGGTGGTCTGGCGCGAGGTCTCCGGCTGGCCCGCCTGGGTCGGCGTCACGGCCTTCCTGGGCGGTTTCGCCACCCTGGTGGTCCGGATGAAGGACCGGGACGACGACGAGCCCGAGGACCCGCACGGCGGCGCGGTCGTCTGAGTTCCACCCGTCTGAGTTCCGCCCGTCGGGGCGGGAGCGGGCCTCCCGCCCCCGACGGCGGCTCAGCCGGCCGGGAGCTCCAGCACGGCGAGGACCGGCAGATGGTCGGTGGCGGCCCGCAGGTCAGCCTCGCCGACGCCGGGCAGGCCGTGCGGGACGCCGCAGGCGAGGACCTGGATGCCGGGGGTGGTGAAGACCGCGTCGATCCGCTGGTAGGGGTTCTCCGGTACCGAGGTGAAGGTGCCGCCCCAGGGCGCGGCGAGGTGGCCGTCCCGCAGCCGGGCGGCCAGCAGCCGCCAGCCCCGACCGTCCGGGTGTTCGTTGAAGTCTCCCGCCACGACGCCGAGTTCGGCGATCCCGGCCTGGTCGAGCAGCAGCTCGAACTGGGCCAGGCGCTCATCGGCGTCCAGGCTCAGATGACAGCTCGTGACGGTGAACGGCGCCGACCCGGCCACCCGGACCAGGGCGGAGGCGAAGCCGCGCGCATGCAGGCCGCGGGTCTTGGGCAACAGCCGGTCATGGACGGCGAGGACGTCCGTGCCGGGCCGGCCGAGCAGCAGCGGGCCCGCCGCGATCCGGCCGCCGCCCGCCAGGATCACCAGGCCGGTGCGCCGGGCGAGCCAGGCGGCCTGGCCCTTCGGCCGCCAGTAGCGCGGCGACTCCTGGACGCAGACCAGATCGGGCTCGCAGGCCCGGATCACCCGCACCAGGGCCTGCCGGTCGTCGCGCAGCGAACGGATGTTGTAGCTGAGCAGCCGCACCCGGCGGGAGCCGTCCGGCCCAGGGCCGGAGGGCGGCAGTCCGGTCGAGCCGGTGGTCATGGTCCTCCCCTTTCGTCCGGTGACGACCGTACGGCAGCGGGGGAACACGCCGGTGGCGGCACGGCCGGGAGCCCTTCGGCCCCGGTCCGCGCCGCCACCGGCGGAGAAGGTCGGGTCAGCGGGTGCGGGCCAGGTCGGCCGCCCCGGCGATGCCCGCGGCGGAGCCCATCGAGGCGAGCACGACCTCGGCGCGCGGGCGGTGCACCCCGCCCGTCAGATAGTGCTCGAAGGCCTTGGCGACCGGGTCCAGCAGCAGCCGGCCGGAGTCGGAGACGCCGCCGCCGAGGACGAAGACGCCCGGGTCGAAGAGCGCGGCGAGGTCGGCCATGCCCCGGCCCAGCCAGTCGGCCAGCTCCGCGTAGCACTCCAGGGCGAGCGGGTCGCCCTCCTCGGCGGCCTGGGTGATGTGGATGCCGCGGATGGTCTCGGCGACGCCGTCGTTGAGCTCCAGCATCCGCTTGCCGCGGATCTGGTCGGCGGCGGACTTCTCCCGGCCGTAGCGGCGCAGCGCCCGGCCGGAGCCGTACTGCTCCCAGCAGCCCTTGCCGCCGCAGCCGCAGGTCAGGCCGTCGGGGACCATGTTGAGGTGGCCGATCTCGCCGGCCACCCCGAACCGGCCGCGGTGCAGCCGCCCGTCCAGGACGATGCCGCCGCCGATGCCGGTGCCGACGGTGATCAGCACCATGTCCTCGTACGCGGCGCCCGCGCCGAAGCGGAACTCGGCCCAGGCTGCGCAGTTGGCGTCGTTCTCGACGACGGTACCGAGGCCGGTGAGCTCCTCGATCCGGGAGCGCAGCGGCTCGTCCTCCCAGTCGATGTTGGGGGCGAAGATCACCGTGGAGCGGTCGCGGTCGACGAAGCCGGGCGCGCCGACACCGGCCGCCGCCACGTCGGGGTACTCCTCCTTGAGCTCGCGCACGGCCTGCGCGATGGCGTCGACCGCCCACTGCGGGTCGGCCGGGGTGGGCACCCTGGTCCGGGCCAGGATCTCGCCGGTCTCGTTCACCACGCCTGCCGCGATCTTGGTCCCGCCGACATCGACGCCAATGGTCAGAGCCATGTGTCCCTCAGCTATTCACTCGTTCCCGCTGGACGGAACGGTACCGCCCAACCCTGCCCCCCGTACACACCGTCGCATACATTAACCGAAGACAATCATTCGCCAACCCGGCCGAATTCTTCAAAAGTCGTACAGTCGCCTCCGTTCCGTCAGGCACCTGAAGCACAGTGTCACCACAGGACACTCGCGACTTCACTCCTTGTCGGACGGCCCGTCAGGCGTGTCGAGGTCGATCCGCTCGCTGCCGGCGCTCCGGCCGGCGGTCCAGCGGTGCTCGTGGCCGGCGACGGCGGCCCGGTAGGCGGCCAGCAGCTCACCCCCGGCGGCGGCCAGATGGCCGTAGACCTCGGGCTGCTTCTCACGCAGCTGGTCCGCGAGGCCGGCCAGCGAGATCAGGGTCTCGGCGCCCGCCTCCTGGGCCTTCTGCCCGACCGCGGTGGCGAGCCGGCGCACCTCGTCCACCAGCGGGCCCAGCTCCGGCCCGAACGGGTGCCCCTCCTGGCCGCCCTGCTCGGCGGTCGGCTCGGTCCGGTCGGTGGTGGTCATCGCGGGCGCCTCCTCAGCTGTGGCCGCACCCGCGGCCACCTGCCCCGACGCTACCGGACCGGCCGGGCGGCCCCGTGCGGGCGCGGAGCCGGGCGCGGAACCCGCGCGGGCACGGCTCAGGACCGGCTCGGACGGGCTCTCGGACCGGCCGGGCGGACCTCAGCCCCGGGGCCAGAGCGCCGGGTCGGGGGCGAAGCGCACCGCGAGCACCCCGTCGTACAGACCGGCGCCCGCGACGGTGCAGCGGCGCAGCGCCGAGGGCAGGGTGAGGACCCTGCGGTGGGCGCCGAGACCGACCACGAGTTCGTCGCCGCGCCGGACCAGGTCCAGGTCGGCCCGCTCGGCGCCGGGCAGAACGAGGTGCCAGACCAGCAGGCCGTCCTCGGCGAGCCGGTCCTCGACCGTCCACGGCTCGGGGGCGAGCCGCGCGGGGCCGGGGCCGGCCCCGTAGAGCCGGTCGGCGACGGCCTCCAGGGTGACCTCGGCAAGGCCCGTGACCAGCACCGGGACGTCGCTCGCGGCGACGAGGGCGGCCAGCTCCTCCCGCCGGCGCCGGGCCAGCCCGGCCAGCCAGGGGTCGGGCGAGTCGGCCGCGCCGTCCGGCAGCGCGCCGTGCACCACCACGGCGTCCGGCCGGTGCCCGTGCAGGGCGAGCCCCGCGCGCACCCGGCGCAGCTCCTCGTACGGGTGGCCGTCGGCGGCGGTGACCAGGCGGACGCTGGTGCCCGGCGCGGTGATCGCCGCGCGGGCCTCGGCCAGCGCGGCGACCGCCTTGGCCCGGGCCTCGTACAGCCAGTCGGCCGGCATCGGCACCCCGGCGAGGCCGGCCAGCAGCGGGCGCAGCGCCCGGGCGGCCTGGCGCTGCTCGGGAGCGAGCCGGGCGAGGTAGCGCTCCAGCTGCTCGGGCAGGGCGAGGGTGGCGACGAGTTCGGCGGGCGGCGGGGCGAGCACCACCAGGACGTCCGCGTCGACGGCGGACAGGGCGCGCAGCAGGGCGAGCCGGGCGGTGCCGGGGAGGGCGGTGAGCTCCTCGGGGTCGAGCGGTTCGGCACCGAGCAGGTCCAGGGCGGGCTTCAGCCGGCCGCCGATCTCGCCGAGGGCGTGCCGGAAGGCGGCCTGCTCGTCGATCCGGGCGACGGTGAGCCCGGGCGCGTACGGGGTCCCTTCCGGTTCCAGCCGGGTGCCGAGGACGGTGTCCAGGGTGCGGTGCGGGTCGTCGGCGGCCAGCAGAAGGGTGCGCCGGCCCTGTCCGGCGGCGTGCAGGGCGGTGGCGGCGGCCACCGTGGGGGCCGCCGCGTCGCCGCTGACCAGGATGGTGCGCTGTGCCGTCATACCGAACAGCCCCCCGTTTCCTCGGCGTCAGCCCTCGACGCGCTTCTTCAGGCCGGCCAGGGCCCGGTCGATGATGACCTTCTCGGCCTTGCGCTTGATCATCCCGAGCATCGGGATCTTGACGTCCACGGCGAGCTGGTAGGTGACCTCGGTGCGGCCGCCGTCGAGCGGGGCGAGCGTGTAGGAGCCGTCCAGCGAGCGGAGCATCTGGCTGCGGACCAGCGTCCAGGAGACCTCGCGGTCACCGTCCCAGGTGTAGGCGAGGACGTGCTCGTCGCGGATGGCGCCGGCGTCGAGGAGCAGGCGCACCTCGGCGGCGCGGCCGTCCTCCGCGGTGCCCAGCACCTCGATCTCCTTGACCTCGCCGGTCCAGGCCGGGTAGGCGGCGAAGTCCGCGATCACGGCCATGACCGTGGCCGGGGTCGCGTCGATGGTGATGCTCGACCTGGTGTGCTCCGCCATGGAATGGCCCTCCGCGTCGTCCCTAACCTGCTGGTCCGGCCGAGGGTGCTCGGTCGGGTGCGCCCGGAGCAGGCTATCGCGACCGGCGATCCGCTCGGCTCCCCGGGCGACCGGCGGCGGTGCGGGCTACCGGCCGGTCACGTCGGTGCTGCCGTAGGGTGCCATTCGAACGACCCGGTCACGGCCTGGTCGGACCCGGTAAAGGTGTGACACTTCGAACACCGGAGCCGACCCCCCTGGTCGAAGCTGCCTACCGAGCAGTAACGTCCTGCCGTCCCGCAGCGTCGCGAACGAGGAGCAGTCTTGCTCGACTTCAGCCTTCCGGCCCTCTACCAGGTACCGAGCGGCGGTAACCTCTCCGACCTCGTGCACCAGAACGCCGAGCGGCACCCGGACGTCGTGGTGCTCAGCCGCAAGGTGGACAGCCGCTGGCAGGAGTTGACCGCCGCCCAGTTCCTGGTCGAGGTGCACGCCGCGGCCAAGGGCCTGATCGCCTCGGGCATCCGGCCCGGCGACCGAGTGGGCATCATGTCCCGTACCCGGTACGAGTGGACGCTGCTGGACTTCGCGATCTGGTCGGCCGGCGCGATCACCGTGCCGGTGTACGAGACCTCCTCCGCCGAGCAGGTCGAGTGGATCCTCGGTGACTCCGGCGCGGTCGCCGTGCTCGCCGAGACCGACCGGCACGTCGCGGTGGTCGGCGAGGTCCGGGACCGGCTGCCGGAGCTGCGGCACGTCTGGCAGATCGAGGCCGGCGCGCTGGCCACGCTGGCCGAGGCGGGACGGAAGGTCGCCGACACCACCGTCGCCGAGCGCCGCTCGGTCGCCACCGCCGACTCGATCGCCACCATCGTCTACACCTCGGGCACCACCGGCCGCCCCAAGGGCTGCCAGCTGACCCACGGCAACTTCCTGGCCGAGTGCGGCAACGTGGTGGAGCGTCTGGCGCCGCTCTTCCGCACCGGTGAGAGCTCCGTACTGCTGTTCCTGCCGCTGGCCCACGTGCTCGGCCGGATCGCCGAGATCGCCCCCGCGATGGCCCCGATCAAGCTCGGCCACGTCTCGGACATCAAGGACGTCACCGCGGAGCTGGCGGCCTTCCGGCCGACCCTGATCCTGGGGGTGCCCCGGGTCTTCGAGAAGGTCTACAACACCGCCCGCGCCAAGGCCCAGGCCGACGGCAAGGGCAAGATCTTCGACAAGGCCGCCGACACCGCCGTCGCCTACAGCCGGGCGCTGGACGGCGCCGGCGCGGGCCCGGTGCTGCGGATCAAGCACAAGATCTTCGACAAGCTGGTCTACAGCAAGCTGCGCGCCGCGCTCGGCGGCCGGGCCACCCACGCGATCTCCGGGGGCGCGCCGCTCGGCGAGCGGCTCGGCCACTTCTACCGGGGCATCGGCTTCACCGTGCTGGAGGGCTACGGCCTGACCGAGACCTGCGCGGCCACCGCCTTCAACCCGTGGGACAAGCCGAAGATCGGCACGGTCGGCCAGCCGCTGCCCGGCTCGGCCGTCCGGATCGCCGAGGACGGCGAGGTCCTCTTCAAGGGCCCGCAGGTGTTCACCGGCTACTGGAACAACCCGGAGGCCACCGCCGAGGCGCTGAAGGACGGCTGGATCTCCACCGGTGACCTCGGCTCGCTCGACTCCGACGGCTATCTGACGATCACCGGCCGCAAGAAGGAGATCATCGTCACCGCGGGCGGCAAGAACGTCGCCCCGGCGGTGATCGAGGACCGGATCCGGGCGCACGCCCTGATCGGCGAGGTCATGGTGGTCGGCGACCGCAAGCCGTTCGTCGCCTGTCTGGTCACCGTGGACGAGGACTTCTTCCCCAAGTGGAAGGAGCTGAACGGCAAGCCGGCCACCGCCACGCTGGCCGAACTGAGCGAGGACCCGGACCTGCTGGCCGCCGTCCAGGCCGCCGTGGACGACGGCAACGCGGCCGTCTCGCACGCCGAGGCGGTCAAGAAGTTCCGGCTGCTGGACACCGTGTTCTCCGAGGAGAGCGGGCACCTCACGCCCTCGCTCAAGCTGAAGCGCACCCTCGTGCTGAAGGACTTCGCGGCCGACATCGAGGCGCTCTACCAGCGTTGACCTCCCGCTGTCTCCGGGCCCCCGCCCCGGCGGGGGCCCGCGCGCGCCGTCAGCCCGCCAGCAGCGCGGTCAGCCGCCCGGCCAGCAGGTCCCAGCGCCAGGAGCGGTCCACCCAGCGCCGTCCGGCCTCGCCGAGGCGGCGGCGCAGCTCCTCGTCGTTCAGCAGCCGGACGATCCGCTCGGCCGCGGCCTGCGCCGATCCGCCGGGCACCACGTAGCCGGTCTCACCCTCCAGCACGGCGTCCGGCGCGCCGCCGGAGTCCCCCGCCACCACCGGCAGGCCGGTCGCCGAGGCCTCCAGGTAGACGATGCCCAGGCCCTCCACGTCCAGCCCGCCCCGCCTGGTCCGGCAGGGCATCGCGAAGACGTCCCCGGCGCCGTAGTGCGCGGGCAGCTCCGACCACGGCACCGCGCCGGTGAAGCGCACCGCGGCCCGCACCCCCCGGGCGTCGGCGAGCTTCTCCAGGTCCGCCTGGTACGGGCCGCCGCCGACGATCAGCAGCACGGTGTCCGGCACGTCGGCGAGGATCTGCGGCATCGCCTCGATCAGGGTGTCCTGGCCCTTGCGCGGCACCAGCCGGGAGACGCAGACCACCACCGGACGGTTCGCCAGGCCCAGCCGCCGGCGCAGCTCGGCGCCGCCGGAGTCGGGGTGGAAGGTCCGCTCGTCGACGCCCGGCGGCAGCTGGACCATCCGCGCGGCCGCCTCGGGCCCGACCGCGTCGGCGATCCGGGAGCGGGTGTACTCGCCGAGGTAGGTGAGGGTGTCGGTGCCCGCGCCGATCCGGCGCAGCAGCTGCCGGGCCACCGGCAGCTGGGCCCAGGCGGCCTCGTGCCCGTGGGTCATGCCGAGCAGCCGGCCGGCCCCGGCGCGGCGCAGCGCCGGCGCCATCAGCCCGAGCGGCGCGGCGGCGCCGAACCAGACCGAGTCGCACTTCTCGGCCTTCAGGATCTCGGCCGCCCGCCGGATGACCCGGGGTGTGGGAACCATCACCTTCGTCCGGTCGCGGATCACCGGGAACGGCTGCTCGGCGTCGAAGCGGGCCACCTCGGTGCCGTCGCGCCAGGTCGAGGCGTACACCACGATGCTCCCGGCGGGCTGACGCACAGCCATGTTGTGCACAAAGGCCTGGATGCCGCCGGGGCGCGGCGGGAAGTCATTGGTGACGATCAAGGTTCTGTGCATCAGGCCACGGCTCGCTCGGTCGGGGGGTGCTCGGTGTACCGCTGGGTGATCCGTACGATAGGTCAACACCATGGCCCACCGGGAACGGATCCGCGCACGGCAACCGTTTCACCCCAGGGCCTGTCCTAGTACCTAGGCAGCCGGTGGGGCCCGGCCGAACGCGCCGTGCCCACCACCGACGGCCCGGGCGTCCGTCGCGAGACGCCTCCGGTAGGACGTCCGAGACGAACGAGGGAGCGCAGTGGAGTTGGCCCCGGCCACCGAGTCCGGTACACCCAGCGGCGCCGAAGGCCCCGGCACGGCGCTGGCCGTCCGCCAGGAGCCCCCGCAGGCACCCGCGCGCCCCTCCGGGCGCGCCGGGGCGCTCTGCGCGCTCGGCGCGAGCTGGCTGGCCACCCGGGCGCTGCTGGTGCTGCTGATGACCGGCGTCCTGAAGATGGCCGGCGGGGACATCACCACCGACGTCTGGCTGATCTACCACGGCTGGTACGGCGTGCTGCAGACCGGCACCTTCCCGCTGGACGACGTGACCTGGCAGTACCCGCCCGGCGCCGCCCTGGTCATCCTGCTGCCCGGGCTGCTGCCCTGGTCCTACCTGGTCTCGTTCTGGGTGATCTGCGGGGTCGCCGACGCGGTCGCGATGGCGCTGCTGGTGCGGACCGGTCTGCGCAAGGGACGGGCGCTGACCGGCGCCTGGGTCTGGGTGGCCGGCGTGCCGCTGCTCGGCCCGATGATCTACAACCGGTACGACGTGGTGGTGACCGCGATCGCGGTGGCCGGCCTGCTGGCGCTGATCCGCCGCCCGGCGATCGGCGGACTGCTGCTGGGCCTGGGCGGGATCATCAAGATCTGGCCGCTGCTCGCCCTGATCGGCACACCGTCCGGCCGGCGCACCCGGCGGGCCTGGACGACCGCGGCGGCCACCGCCGTCGCGGTGGGCTTCCTGCTCGCGGCCGGGATGAACGGCGCGTTCGAGTTCCTGACGTTCCAGAAGGACCGCGGCGTCGAGGTCGAGTCGGTCGGCGCGCTGCCGCTGCACTTCGCCCGGATCGCGGGGGCCTGGGACGGCCGGGTGATGATGAACTACGGCTCGGTCGAGATGCTCGGGCCGTGGGTGGACGTGGTCGGCAAGGTCATGATGGCCGGTACCGTGCTGGGCTTCGCCTGGCTGCTGCTCTGGCGTTTCACCGCCAAGCGCCGCAACGCGGCCACCATGTACGACGCCGCGCTGACCGCGCTGCTGATCTTCACCGTGACCAGCCGGGTGATCAGCCCGCAGTACCTGGTCTGGCTGGTCGGCGTGGCGGCGGTCTGCCTGACCGTGCGCGGCAGCAGCCAGCGGCCGGTGGTGCTGCTGGTCCTGGCCGCCACTCCGCTGACCCTGCTGGAGTTCCCGCTGATGTTCACCGAGGTGGTCGGCAGCGACCCGCTGGCGGTCACCGTCCTGACCCTGCGCAACCTGCTGCTGCTGGTCGCCACGGTGCTCTCCTGCGTCCGGCTCTGGCGCTCCACCCGCGGTCCGGCGCAGCTGCCGCCCACCGTCGTGCTGGCCTCCTCGGTGCCCCTTCCGACGACCGCCTCCTACCCGGTACGGCCCGGCATCGCGTACGAGCAGGACCTGCTGGACGGCATCGACCGGCCCGGCGCACGGGCCGAACGGCGCTAGCGGGGCTCGGGACGCCCCGAGTGCTAGGGCTCCAGCAGCCGGACCGTCTCGGCCGTCCAGAGCCCGGTGAACTCGGCCAGGCCGAGGCCCAGTTGATCCCGGAGCACCCGGTCCAGCCGCTGGTCCCGGTCGGCGCCCGGGCCCGCCGCGCCGACCGCCCGGTAGAACGCGACCAGCCGCTCGGGCCCGTACCGGCGGGCGATCAGGTCACAGGCCAGCCAGGACTGTTCGTAGGCCTGGGCGATGCCGGTGGCGCCGGCGGTGAAGTCCCTGTCGGCGGGCAGCGCGGCCGGCACCTTCCCGGCGGCGACGTCACGGGCCAGCTCGGGGGCGATCTGCCGCGGGAGGCGCCCGGAGCCCTGGTAGCCGGTCCAGTCGGCGACGCCCTCGGAGAGCCAGAGCGGCGTCCAGGCCCGGGTTTCCGCCCGGGTCGCGACATGCGTCGCCTCATGGGTGGTGACCACCTGGCGGCCGAAGTCGCTGAGCCGCTGGTACGCCCCGGGGTTGACCAGCACCCGGTCCGCCGGGGTGTGCCAGGGCGCCCCGGGCGCCGCGGTGGTGACGGCCGCCATCCCCGTCCAGTCGGCCGGCTCGCCCTCCAGCAGCCGGACGAACTGGGCCTCGGTGGCGGGCAGTTCCAGTAGCAGGCGGCCCGCCCACCCGGTGCCCCAGACCGCGCTGACCGCCGGTACGGCCCGGTCCGCCACGGCCGCGAGCTCCGCCGGATCGGGGCCGTCGGCCAGACCGAGCACCAGGCAGTGGTCGCCCCGTACGGCCCGGAGGGTGCCGAGGTCCCACAGCGGCGGCGGGCCGCCGGCGCTCTCCTCCCGCTCGACCTGCCAGCCGGCCGCGGTCCGCAGCAGGGTGAGCCGGCGCGGGTACACCACCGGCTGGTCGTCGTAGCCGGCCACCCGGACGGCCAGTTCGGCCCCGGCGGTGAGCCGGCCCGGCCCGGCACCGGCGCCGAGCACCAGGTTCCGGTAGCCCGGGTCGACCAACGACAGGCCCGTCGACCCCGCCAGCGCCTGGGCCCGCTCGGTCAGCAGGGCCGCCACCGCGGCCCCGTCATCCGCCACCCGGCCCGCGACCGGCGCCGCCGGGGCGGCCCTGGGCAGCGAGAGCTGGGCCAGTCCGCCCACCGCGAGCAGCAGCGCACCGCGCCGGGACAGCACGCCACAGCGGGCTCCGGCGTCGGTGGCAGAGGTCCGGCCGGTCCGCCTCAGAGCCGGACCACCCCCGCGACGGGCATCGCGCTGACGCTCTCGAAGCGGACCTTGGCACCCGGGTAGGGGGCGTGCACGATCACCCCGCCGCCGGCGTACATGCCGACGTGGTGCATGTCCCGGTAGAAGATCACCAGGTCTCCCGGTCGCGCGTCTGAGAGGCTGACCCGCCGGCCGGCGAACGCCTGGGCCTGCGAGGTCCGCGGCAGGGTCACTCCGGCCTGCTGCCAGCTCCAGTACATCAGACCGGAGCAGTCGAACGCTCGCGGTCCGGCGGATCCGTACACATAGGGCGAGCCGATCATCTTCACGGCGGCGGCCAGCGCGGCGGCACCGCGCTCCGAGGCGGGCGGGACGGTCCCGAGGTCGAGCCGGTCGGTACCGCGGGTGGCACGCTGCTCGGCCTCCCGGGCGTCCTGGGCCGCCATCCTGGCCCGCTCGGTGGCGCTCAGACCGTTGAGCAGCTTCTGCGCCCCGGCCAGCCGCTGCTGGATCTGTTGCTTGCTGTCGGCGAGGGCACGGCGGATCTGCTCCAGTTCGGAGAGCTTGGCGGAGGTCTCGGCCCGGCGCTGGTCGAGCCGGCGCTGGCGCGACACCACCTCGTGCAGCGTGTCGTTCTGCCGCTCGGCGGCCTGGTCGAGGGAGCGCGCCCGGGACAGATAGCCCTCGGGGTCGGTGGAGAGCATCAGCTGGACGGTCTGCGCCAGGCCGCCGGCCCGGTACTCGGCGCCGGCGACGGTGGCGAGGTCGCCGCGCAGCCGGTTGAGCTCGTCCTGGCCGACGGCGATCTGCTGCTGGAGCGTGCCGGCCTCGCTCTGCAGCCGCTGCTGCGCGTCCAGCGCCGCGTTGTACTTCTCCGACGCCTGTTCGGCCTCGTCGTACAGCTGGTCGATCCGCACCTTGACGTCCTTGCGGTTCTGCGGCCCGTCCGGTGAGCCCGGGGCGGCATGGGCGCTGCCGCCCACGGCCACGCCCAGGACGGTGGTGGCCGCCGCGGTCAGCACCAGCGCGCGGGCGAGGGTGTGCGCACCCGACTGTGGGGAACGGCGGTGCACGGCCATCCGACTGCGGCTCCAATTCTGCGTCCCGGCCTGTGGCCGCTCCGGTGCGGGCGGCTCTGGAAGCGGGTGTCCGGTGGCAGACGTTAGCGAGTCCGGGCGAGCGAGTCCAAACCCCTACCAACCCGAATATTTGACCCTGAATCGGACAGGCGTCCGGCCGGCCGGAAAAGCCGCAGGCCCGGCCTCCCGCGAGGGAGACCGGGCCTGCGAAAGCCTGACTCGGGGTCAGAGCCGCACGATGGTGGAGACCGGCATGTTGGAGGCCGACTCGTAGCGGACCGAGGCGCCGGGCTTGGGCGCGTGGATGACCTGGCCGCCACCGACGTAGATGCCCACGTGGTGGTTGTCGCCGTAGAAGATCACCAGGTCGCCGGGCTGGGCGTTGGCGATGTTCGAGCCGATCCGGGTGCCGGCGTTGGCCTGGGCCTGCGAGGTGCGCGGCAGCGACACGTTCGCCTGGGCGTACGCCCAGCTGGTGAGGCCGGAGCAGTCGAAGGAGTTCGGGCCGGTGGCGCCGTAGACGTACGGCGCGCCGAGCTTGCTCTCGGCGGCCGCGATCGCGGCGGCGGCCCGCGAGCCGTTGGCGGCCGGGGCGCTGGGCGCGGACGACGTGGACGGCGTGGACGACGCCGACGGCTTGGTGACGGGCGAGGAGGACGGGGTGCCCAGGTCGCCGCGGCCGTTGTCGCGGGATGCCCGGTCGGCCTCGGCCTTCGCGGTCGCCTTGGCGGCGTCCGCCTTGGCCTTGGCCTCGGCGGCGGCCTTCTCCTCGGCCGCGCGCAGCGCCTCGCGCTCCTGCTCGGTCAGCGTGTTGAGCAGTTCCTGGGCCTTGGCCAGCTTGCCCTGGATCTCCTCCTTGGACGCCTTCAGCTGCTGGGTGGTGGCCTCCAGCTCGCCGAGCTTGTTCTGGGCCTCGGTGCGGTCCTGGTCGAGCCTGCGCTGCTGCTCCTGGAGCTCCTTCAGCTGGCCCGACTGCGAGCTGCCGGCCTGCGTCAGGGTGCCGGCCTGGGTGAGGAAGTTGTCCGGGCTGGAGGAGAGCATCAGCTGAACGGTCGGCGATATGCCGCCGTTGCGGTACTGCTCGCCGGCGATCTCGGCGAGGCCGCCCTGCAGATCGGTCACCTGCGACTGCTGGCGGGCCACCTTGTCCTGGAGCTCGCCGACCTGCTTCTGCAGCTCCTGCTGCTTGGCCTGGGCGCCGTTGTACTGCTCGGTGGCGACCTCGGCCTGCTCGTTGAGCTTGTCGACCTGCTCCTTGACCTGATCCTTGGTCGGCGTCGGGTCGGCGTGCGCGCCCGACTGCGCGGAGAGGGCCACGGCCGCTGCGGCGGCCGCGGTCAGGATGGAGACGCGGGCACGGCCGGCGGGCTTGGGACGACGATGGGACGCCACGAAGGCGGACTCCTTCTTCCTACGTCCGCCTACCGGGTGAGCTGACGGGTTCGGGCCGGAAGCGTGCCCTACGGCGCCTCACCGACCGTTCCACCGGTCGACCTGGCGCCGATTCACCCCGGAGGAACTTGGTTCCCCGGCTCCGCTCCACAGCGTCCCCGACTGCTGGACTCCCCGTCGGGCAGTCACCTGCCCCGCTGCTTCACGAACTCGACGGTAACCCCCGCCGTCACCCGGGATGGGTGATCGACTGCACGGTGGTTCGAGGCATGACCCTAGTAACAGAACCGTGATCCGTTCAAATCCTTGTCAGAAAAAAGACGGAAGAATACCCAAGTTCATTTGTGAATATGACCGAATGTGATCACAACCGCACGCGGGGCTGATCATTACTCACAATGCGGGTCGAGAGCGCCCGACCGGGGCGTGTCCCACATCACAGCAGCGGGCCGGCCCGGCCGGGCGTGTCGACCTATCAGGGAATGTCCGGATCGGGGGCTTCTGCCCCCAATCGACGAACCGTCAGACCCGGCGGATGGCGTTGATCTTCATCGCGTCGGCCTTCATCACCTTCACCACGTCACCGGTGTGCGGCGCGTGCACCACCATGCCGTTGCCGATGTACATCGCGACATGGCTGCGGTCGTCGCGGTAGATGATCAGGTCACCGGGCTGCGCCTGGTCCAGCGAGGGGACCCGGGTGCCGACGCCGGCCTGCGCCTGCGAGGTGCGCGGCAACGAGACATTGGCCTGCTTGTACGCCCAGACCATCAGACCGGAGCAGTCGAAGGTGCTCGGCCCGATGGCACCCCAGACGTACGGCGAGCCCTGCTTGCTCATCGCCTTGGCGACGGCCACCCCGGCGTACCCGCCGGCCTGCGGCAGGCTGCTCAGGTCGGTGCGCTCGCTGCCGCGCGAGGCCCGGTCGTCCTGCTGCTGCTGCGCCTTCAGGGCGGCCCGGTCGGCCGCGCTGAGCGAGTTCAGCAGCGTCTGGGCCTCCTTGAGCTTCTGGTTGACGTCCGCCTTGGCCTGGTTCAGATCCTTGGTGGTGCTGTCCAGGGAGGCGAGGACGGCGGCCGCCTCGGCCTTCTGCTGGTCCAGGCGGCGCTGCTGGTCCTGCAGGCCCTTGAGCGCCTCGGACTGGCTGGAGCTGGCCTGCTGGACGCTGGAGGCCTTGTCCAGGTAACCCGACGGGTCGGAGGAGAGCATCAGCTGCACGGACGGGTCGATGCCGCCGGTGCGGTACTGCTCGCCCGCCACCTCGGCCAGCCCGGCCTGAAGCTGCGTCATCTGGTCCTGGCCGCGGGCCACCTGGTCCTGGAGCTGGTCCGCCTGCTTGCGCAGCTGGTCGGCCCGCTCCTTGGCGCCGTTGTACTTCTCGGCCGCCTGCTCCTGCTCCTCGTTCAGCTGGTCGATCTGCGCCTTCACGTCCTCCTTCTTGGGGGAGGGCGCGGCGTGGGCGCCGACCTGGGCGGAGAGGGCGACCGCGGTCGCAGCGGCAGCGGTGAGCACGGAGACCCGCGCGCGGCTCGGCTGCTTGGGACGGCGGTGGGAGGCCAAAGTGATCGGTTCCTTCTTCCAACGGACTCACCCGTTTGAGTGAGGATCCGGAAAATAGGTTTGACGCCAGACCCTAGTGAAGATCCACGCTTTCCGCCACTCCCCCGATGGCGTGAACCTCCACCGGCGGCCTGACTTCACGGGATCCACACACTGCCGCAAACCGGGCGCTGACCAGCGGTCACTCCGGTCCCTCCGGCATCAGGGCCGGGCCAGCCGGTTCAGCAGCAGGACGGAGGCGACGGGGCGCGCGCCCGCCTTGCGCACGCCCTCCGCGACCTCCCGGTCGGTGGAGACCACCACCACCGGACGGCCCTGCGGCTCGGCCCGCACCAGACGGCGGATCAGCTCGTCCGCCGTCTCCCCGGTCCGGCTGAAGCGCACCCGCACCCCGCGCGGCGGCGCCATGATCACCGGCACGTCCAGGTCCTGCCCGTCGAACACACAGGTGACCTCCGCCTGGGTGCGCTGGGCCAGCATCGCCAGCCCGCCCAGCAACCGGATCCGCTGCTGCTCCAGCGGCAGCGCCGGATAACCGGTCTTGGTCACGTTGTAGCCGTCCACCACCAGATGCACCTGCGGGATCGCCAGCAGCTGGTCCAGCAGCGCCGGATCGTCCTCCGCCAGCCCGCGCCGGGCCACGTCGTGCGGCGAGGCCGAGCCCGGCACCACCGCCTCCACCAGGTCCGCCGGGCGGATCTGGGAGACCGGCAGCGCCAGCTCCCGCTGCAGGCCCTGCGCCGACTGCAGCACGGTGTCCAGCAGCAGCCGCAGCCGCATGTCCTCGACGCTGCGCCCCTCGCGGGCCGAACGGCGGCCCTGCTCGGCGGCGGTCTCCAGTTCGGAGATCCGGTGCCGCAGCCGCCGGGCCTCACTCTCACCCGCGCCGCGCTCGGCGGCCGCCTGCGTCCTCAGCGCCTCCAGCTCGGCGGTGACCCGGCGGGTCTCCGCCTGCGCCCGGCGGGTGTCGCTCTCCAGCGACCGCACCTTCTTGCGCAGCGACTCGGCCTCCTTGCGGACGTCCTCCGACTCGGCCCGCTGCCGGTCCAGGTCCGCCCGGGCGGAGGCCCGTACCTCCGCCAGCTCCGCCTGCAGCTTCTCCGCCAGCCGGGCCGCCTCGGCGGCGGCGCCCTCGGCGCCGGCCCGCTCGGCCTGCTCCCCCGCCTCGGCGACCAGCCGGCTCCAGCCCGCCGACCGCACCAGATAGGCGGCGGCCGCCACGTCCATCGGGTCGGCGGCGCCGGGCACGTGGCCCGCCTCCAGCGCCTTCACCAGGTCCGGCTGGCCCAGCCGCAGCCGCTCCGCTATCCGGAGCCGGAAGGCCGGCTCCGACTCCAGTGCGGCGGCCAGCGCGGTGGCCGCGTACTTGGCCCGCCGGGCCGGCGTGAACTTGGCGTACTGCCGCAGGCTCTGCGGCAGTTCGGCGGGCGGCAGCCCCCCGAGCGCGTCGGCGGCGAGGCCCACCACCCGGCGGCGCACACCCTCGGGCAGCGGCCGGTCGAGCGTCTCGACGGCCCGGTCTGCCGCCGGCTCGTCACCGCCCGACTCCTCGGCGGGGGCCCCGGTACCGGACGGGGCGGCCTCGGCCGCGTCCGGCGCCTGCCCGTCCACAGCGGGCTGCCGCCCCTGCGGCCCGGCGGGCTCCTTCGCTGCGTCCACCACGTCCTCGGCTCCGATCCTCGTCCAGCGGGGTACGGCCCGCGGCCGTCGCCCTCGTCGTCACGCTCCGTGCGTTCTGTCTGTATTGTCCCCGTGCGGTGAACGGCCGCGCACCGTCCACCCCACGGACCGGGCGTCAGCCCTGCTCAGCGGCGGCCTCTCCGGCCTCGGCACCGGGACGGGCCACCAGTTCGACCTGGTCCACCGCGTTGCACCAGCGGCAGCGCACCGACTCGATGGTCTCGCTGAGCACCTCGGTCTCCTCCACCTTGGACTCGCCGGCCAGGTCGAAGTGCAGGTACTCGGTCACCCGGGCGGAGCGGGTCACGTCGAAGCGGGTCAGGTTGCCGCACAGGGTGCAGCGCCAGCGCGTCTCAGCGGTCAGGGCGGGGACGGTCATCGGGGGTCCTCTCGGGTGGTCCCTGGGTGGGCTCAGGCGCTCCCCCCGGAGCCCCGGCGTCGGCGGCGGGAGGCGGGAATGCCCGCCCCAAGCCTATTGCCTGAGGCAACCGTCCCGACCACCGGTCGCGGCGATCGGGACGGTAGCCCACCTGCCGTACAGCGCGGTGTCGCCCGCGCCGGGCGGAGGGATGCTTGGCCGCATGGCGATCACGGTCCTCGACCACACCGGCGCACGCGGCGGGCCCCCGGCCGCGCCCGCCCCGGCCGTCACCTACGCCCTGATCGCGCTCAACACGGTGGTCTTCCTGCTCGGCCCGGCCGCCGGGCTCAACCCGCTCTACGGCCGCGGCCAGGCCAGGGTCTGCGCGGAGCAGCGGTACGAGCAGCGCTGGGGCGCGGTACCGGCCGAGCTGCTGGCCGGCCGCCCGCTGACCGCCGGACAGCTGGCCGAGGCCCCCGACCCGGCGCCCGGCTGCCCGGCCGCCCCGACCCCGGGCAAGCACCCGGCCCTGTCCGTGCTCAGCGCGCTCTTCCTGCACGCCGGCTGGCTTCACCTGCTGGGCAACCTGCTCTTCCTCTACGTCTTCGGCCCCACCGTGGAGAAGCGGATGGGCCGGGCCCGCTTCGCCGTCTTCTATCTGGCGGCCGGCAGCCTGGCCACCTACGGCTTCGCACTGGCCCAGGCGCACTCGCCCGGCTCGACCACGGTGCTGATCGGCGCCTCGGGGGCGATCTCGGCGGCGCTGGGCTGCTATCTGCGGCTCCACCCGCGGGCCCGGGTGACCACGCTCGTCCCGCTGCTGCTCTTCCTGCCGCTGCGGTTCCCGGCCTGGCTGGTGCTCGGGCTCTGGTTCGCCCTGCAGTGGTGGTCGGTCCACTCGGCCGGCCCCGGCGTCGCCTACCTGGTCCATGTCATCGGGTTCTCGGCCGGCTTCCTGTACGCCTGCACACCGGCCGGCCGCCCCCCGCGACGGCCCGTCTGACGCCCGATACCCTGGCGGCACCCCACAAAGGAGCCCGAACAGTGATCACCGCCATCGTCCTGATCAAGACCAGCGTCGACCGCATCCCGGAGATCGCCGAGGCGATCGCGGCCATCGAAGGCGTCAGCGAGGTCTACTCGGTCACCGGCGGCTACGACCTGGTGGCGATGGTGCGGGTGCGGCGGCACGACGACCTGGCCGAGGTCATCCCCGGCCGGCTGAACAAGGTCCCGGGGGTGGCCCACACCGAGACCCAGATCGCCTTCCGCACCTACTCCCAGCACGACCTGGAAGCCGCCTTCGCCCTCGGCCTGGACGAATAGCGGGACGATCAGCCCGCGCGGCGCGTGTCCGCGACGCAGCGGCCGCCCTCGTTGCGGTAGTTCCAGGCCGCCCCGTCCGTGACCAGCTCGCGGACGGCGGTCAGAAAGCGGTCGATGTGCTCGTCCGGGGTGCCGGCGCCGAAGCTGACCCGGATCGCGTTGAGGCTTCGCTCGCCCGGCAGCGACGGCTCGGGCGCACCGCACTCGGACGGCGCGACGTCCTCGTCGCCGAGCAGGGTGCGGACCAGCGGGTGCGCGCAGAACAGGCCGTCCCGCACGCCGATGCCGTACTCGGCGGAGAGCGCGGCCGAGAAGTGCGAGCTGTTCCAGCCCTGGACCACGAAGGAGAGCACGCCCACCCGGGCCGAGTCGGCGCCGAACAGGTTCAGCACCTTCACCTGCGGGACGTCCGCCAGGCCCGCCTTCAGCCGGGCGATCAGCTGCTGCTCCCGGGCCTCCAACGCGTCGAAACCGGCCTCGGTCAGCGCCCGGCAGGCCGAGGCGATGGAGTAGACACCGATCACGTTCGGCGAACCGGCCTCGTGGCGGGCCGGGCCGGTGTGCCACTGGACGGCCACCGAGCCGTCGGCCTCCCGGGCCACGGTCCGGGTGGCACCGCCGCCGGCCAGGTACGGCTCTGCCGCGTCCAGCCAGTCGGCTCGGCCGGCCAGCACCCCGGCGCCGAACGGCGCGTACAGCTTGTGGCCGGAGAAGGCGATCCAGTCCACGCCCAGCTCGCGCACCGAGACCCGGTGGTGCGGGGCGAGCTGGGCGGCGTCCAGCACCACCCGGGCGCCGTGCCGGTGGGCGGTCGCGGTGAGCTCGGCGACCGGCCACAGCTCACCGGTGACGTTGGAGGCGCCGGTGACACAGAGCAGCTTGGGGCCCTCGGGCGCCTCGGCCAGCGCGGCGTCCAGGGCGGCGACCGCCTCGGCGTGCGAGCGCGGGGCGCGCAGGTAGCTGACCGCCAGGCCGGCGTGGCGCCAGGGCAGCAGCGAGGCGTGGTGCTCGGTCTCGAAGGCGAACACCCGGGTGCCGGCCGGGACGGCCCCGGCGAGCAGGTTGAGCGAGTCGGTGGTGGCCCGGGTGAAGACCACCTGGTCACCCTCGCGCAGGTCGAGGAACTCGCCGACGGTGCGGCGGCTCTGCTCGAACAGGTCGGTGGAGAGCTGGGAGAGGTAGCCGGCGCCGCGGTGCACGCTGCCGTAGTAGGGGGCGTAGGCGGCGACGTCGTCCCAGACCCGCTGGAGCGCCGGGGAGCTGGCCGCGTAGTCGAGCGCCGCGTAGGTGACCTTCTCGCCACTGACCAGCGGGACCTGAACGTCCTGACCGAGGACGGCGAGCGGGGCGCAGATTTCGGTGGAGAGGGACATGGGAATGCACTCCTTCTGGGTCCAGGACCCCGGGAGTGCGTGTCGTCCGGGTGTCCGCGCTTGCCACCCGGACGGTTTGCCGCGTGACCCGGTCCTCACCCAGGGCACCCCGCCACGGACGGAGGGTTGCCGGACAGCCAGCTGGGGCTTTGCGCTGTCACTCATGACCTGGCGAAGACTCTAGGTCGCGCCCGCCGGGCGGTCAAACACGGTTTCACCATCCGGACACCCCGCGAAGACGCCGAAGGGCCGGTGGCGACCCGCCGCCACCGGCCCCAACTGCCTTCTCACGCCCGGGCGGTGGCCTCCGACCAGCGCTTCAGGACGTCCTGCGCCGCGCCCGAGTCGATGGCCTCGGCGGCCCGCTCGATCCCGGCCGCCAGCTGCTCGGCGAGCGGGGCACCGGTCAGCTCCAGCGCCACCAGCGCGGCCGCCGTGTTGAGCAGGACGGCGTCCCGCACCGGCCCGTGCTCCCCCGCCAGCAGCCGACGGGCGACCTCCGCGTTGTACGCCGCGTCCGCCCCGCGCAGCGCCTCGATGCCGACCAGTTCGATGCCGACCTGGCGCGGGTCGAAGGACTCCTCGGTGACGACACCGTCGCGCACGATCCAGACCTGCGAGGTGGTGGAGATGGTCAGCTCGTCCAGACCGTCGTCGCCCCGGAAGACCAGGGCGTTCGAGCCGCGCTGCGCCAGCACCCCGGCGATCAGCCCGGCCAGCCGGGTGTCGAAGCAGCCGATCGCGTGCGAGGTCACCCTGGCCGGGTTGGTCAGCGGGCCGAGGATGTTGAACGCCGTCGGCACCCCGAGGTCGCGCCGCGCCGGGGCGGCGTGCCGCATCGCCGGGTGGAACTTGGCGGCGAAACAGAAGGTGAGCCCGACCTCCTCCGCCACCTCGGCGACCCGGCGCGCGGAGAGGTCGAGGCCGATGCCGAGCTTCTCCAGCACGTCGGAGGAGCCGCTGGCCGAGGAGGAGGCCCGGTTGCCGTGCTTCACCACCTTGGCGCCGGCCGCGGCCGCGACGATCGCCGACATGGTGGAGATGTTGACGGTCTTGGCGCGGTCGCCGCCGGTGCCGACGATGTCGACGGCCGGGCCGGGGATGTCCAGCGGCTCGGCGTGCGCGTACATCGAGTCCACCAGGCCGGAGATCTCGTCGACCGTCTCGCCCTTGGCCCGCAGCGCCACCATGAAGCCGGCCACCTGGACCGGGGAGGCCTCGCCGCTCATGATCCGGTCCATCGCCCAGGCGGTGGCCGACCGGCTCAGGTGCTCGCCCCTCAGCAGCGCCGACAGGATGTCCGGCCAGGTGCGGACCACCTGCGCGGGGTCGTTGCCGCCGTTCGCAGGGTGCACGTTCACCATGGCTGACTCCAGCTCTTGTCGGTTCCCCGGGGTCGGGGACATCCGTAGGAATGGAATCAGCCTATCGAGCGGCGAGGTCCCCCGGTCCGCCCCGGCACCCGCCTTCTCTAGGAGTGAGACGGCACCGCTCAGCGGGCGACCGGCGCCCGCTTCTCCAGCCGGGCGCGGAGCAGGGTGGCGGCGGACTCGGCCAGCGCCACCGGGTCCACCGGGCGGGAGATCGCCGCGTCCGCCCGGCTCCAGGCGGCGAGCCAGGAGTCCTGCGGCCGTCCGATCAGCACCAGCACCGGCGGGCAGCCGTAGATCTCGTCCTTCAGCTGCCGCCCGAGGCCGAGCCCGCCGGCCGGCACCGCCTCGCCGTCCAGGATGCAGAGGTCCACCCCGCCCTTCTCCAGCGCCTTGAGCACGGCAGGGGTCGTCGCGCACTCCAGGTAGGACAGCTCCGGCAGATCCTCGGCGGGCCGGCGGCCGAGCGCCGTCAGCACCTGCTCGCGGGTGTTGCGGTCGTGGCTGTAGACGAGAACGGTGAGCGTCTCGTCGGTCTTGTACGCCATGGGCCCTGCTCCCTCAAGTGTGATCCGGACCACGTTCGCCTGATCCGGATGCTACTCCCGATCACCTGCCGCCGGTCCCTGCCGCGCGATCCCTTCTCAAGCCGCCGCGCCCACGACTCACCCAGTCGGAGGACGGCCCGTCACCCCAGACCTCGCAGTCACCCGTACGGTCGACACGGCGGTCCCTCCTTTACTCCCCACCCACCCCCGAACCATGCAGCGACACGCAGGGCAACAGGGTCGAAGGGGCCTTCGAAGAACCGTCAGAAAAGGGACACGCCGCTGCTCAGCCGCCATCCGGACGCCCCGTCGGCCCCCGGGGGGGCATACCGCACGCACCGGACACTCCGAGGGACACCCCCCGGCGTGAAGACGGAATAAGGGACCGACATAATGTCCGTCGTGGCGACAGCAACAGCAGTAGAAACCGGGCACGCGCACGGATCGGTCAACCGGCCGAACATGGTCAGCGTCGGAACGATCGTCTGGCTCAGTTCCGAGTTGATGTTCTTCGCGGCCCTCTTCGCGATGTACTTCACGCTCCGCTCCGTCAAGGGAGCCGAGTTCTGGAGCGAGAAGGCGCACGCCCTCAACGTGCCCTTCTCCTCGGTCAACACCACGATCCTGGTGCTCTCCTCGCTGACCTGCCAGCTCGGCGTGTTCGCCGCCGAGCGCGGGGACGTGAAGAAGCTCCGCTCGTGGTTCGTCATCACCTTCGTGATGGGCGCGATCTTCATCGGCGGCCAGATCTTCGAGTACACCGAGCTGGTCAAGAAGGACGGCCTCTCGCTGTCCTCGGACCCGTACGGCACGGTGTTCTACCTGACCACCGGCTTCCACGGTCTGCACGTGACGGGTGGTCTGATCGCCTTCCTG
Source organism: Kitasatospora sp. NPDC088548 (assembly GCF_044753005.1). Classification (NCBI taxonomy): domain Bacteria; kingdom Bacillati; phylum Actinomycetota; class Actinomycetes; order Kitasatosporales; family Streptomycetaceae; genus Kitasatospora; species Kitasatospora sp. NPDC088548. Next base: position 2,373 of record NZ_JBIVMI010000022.1, on the reverse strand, counting down.
CTGGTCCTGGGACGGACGTACGCAGCCAAGCGCTTCACGCACGAGCAGGCCACCGCAGCCATCGTGGTGTCGTACTACTGGCACTTCGTCGATGTCGTGTGGATCGGCCTGTTCGCGACCATCTACCTGATCAAGTAACCAGCTGATCAGGTCACTGGCCACCGGCTCCGGTCCCCGCCCTCACCGGCGACGGGCCTCTTTGCCGGTGCCGACGCTCCCACCGACCGACCGCGCGCGCAGCCCTAGAACAGGCAGCCTCGTGCCGGCCAGACCGGCCGCCGGGTGCACCCACCAGTCGACCAGATCCTGACACCGGGGTTATTCCGTGAAAAAGCTCTCCGCACGACGGCGCCACCCATTGGCGGCGCTGGTCGTCCTACTTCTCGCCCTGGCGGCAACCGGGGGGCTGTACGCCGCGTTCGCGCCCGCCGACAAGGCGCAGGCCGACGTCGCCGCGCAGTCGCTCGCGATCGATGAGGGCAAGAAGCTCTTCGCCGTGGGCTGCTCCTCCTGCCACGGCCTGAACGGTCAGGGCAGCAGCGACGGTCCCAGCCTGGTCGGCGTCGGCTCCGCCGCGGTCGACTTCCAGGTCGGCACCGGCCGCATGCCGGCCCAGCAGCCCGGCGCCCAGGTGCCGCGCAAGAAGAACATCTACTCGCAGTCGGAGATCGACCAGCTGGCCGCCTTCGTGGCCTCGCTCGGCCCCGGCCCGGTGCGGCCGGACCCGGAGCAGTACACCTCGACCAACCCGGACGACGTGTCCAAGGGTGGCGAGCTGTTCCGCACCAACTGCGCCCAGTGCCACAACTTCGCCGGTCAGGGCGGTGCCCTGACCCAGGGCAAGTACGCCCCGTCGCTGGAGGGCGTGGACGCCAAGCACATCTACGAGGCCATGCAGACCGGCCCGCAGAACATGCCGTCGTTCCCGGACACCACCATGCCCGAGGAGCAGAAGAAGCAGATCGTGGCCTTCGTTCGCCACGCCACCAACGATGAGCCCAACCCCGGCGGTCTCACGCTCGGCAGCCTCGGTCCGGTGACCGAGGGCCTGTTCGGCTGGATCTTCGGTCTCGGCGCGCTCATCGCGGTCGCGATCTGGGTCGCCGCCCACACCACCAAGGCCAAGAAGTCATGAGCCACGACATGTCAGAAGAGAAGCTGCCGGAGCCGCACGGCTCCGCCGGGCACCACGAGGTGGCCGCCCACGGCGACCCGTTCGCCGACCCGGGCCTGCCGGCCCACGAACCCCGCCGGACCGACATCGACGAGCGGGCCGCCAAGCGCGCCGAGCGCCAGGTCTCGCTGATGTTCGTGGTCTCGATGCTCGCCACCGTGGGCTTCATCGCCTCCTACGTGGCCATCGACCCGGACAAGATCGTCTACGTCTTCCCGCTGGGTCACATCAGCGCGCTGAACTTCGCGCTGGGCCTGACCCTGGGCGTGGCGCTGTTCTGCATCGGCGCGGGCGCGGTCCACTGGGCCCGCACCCTGATGTCCGACCACGAGGTGCCGGCCGAGCGTCACCCGATCGAGGCTGACGACGAGGTCCGCGCGGACGTCATCGACCAGTTCAAGACCGGTGCCGCCGAGTCCGGCTTCGGCCGCCGCAAGATGATCCGCAACACCCTCATCGGTTCGATGGCGCTGGTCCCGCTCTCCGGCGTGGTCCTGCTCCGCGACCTGGGCCCGCTGCCCGAGGACAAGCTGGCGCACACCGGCTGGCGCGAGGCCACCGAGGCCAAGCCGCTGCAGCTCATCAACATGAACACCAACACGCCGATGAAGGCCGAGGACATCATCGTCGGCTCGCTGACCTTCGCCATGCCGGAGGGTCTGCACGTCCACGACGAGGACTTCCAGCAGCAGATCGCCAAGGACGCCCTGATGCTGGTGCGCATCGCGCCGGAGGACATCAAGGACGACCGCTCCCGGGAGCAGGGCTTCGAGGGCATCCTCGCCTACTCGAAGATCTGCACCCACGTCGGCTGCCCGATCAGCCTCTACGAGCAGCAGACCCACCACGCGCTCTGCCCCTGCCACCAGTCGACCTTCGACCTGGCGGACGGCGCACGCGTCATCTTCGGCCCGGCCGGCCACCCGCTGCCGCAGCTGAAGATCACCACTGACGAGAAGGGCTTCCTGGTCGCCACCGGCGACTTCGACGAGCCCGTCGGCCCGAGCTACTGGGAGCGTGCTCGATGAGTAGCGCGAGCAGCACCACGTCCGGTGCCGCCAAGCCCGCCAGTACGCGCGCCAAGCCCGCCAACAAGTGGGAGCAGGCCGCTGACTGGACGGACGGCCGGCTGGGGATCTACTCCCTGGCCAGGGCCAACCTCCGCAAGATCTTCCCGGACCACTGGTCCTTCATGCTGG